>JARFPZ010000297.1 GCA_029288035.1 Desulfosarcina sp. | reverse complement strand
GGGCGAAACAAAGAAATTCCGACATATGGTGCCGGAAAAAAATTTAGAATTGACCGGTCTTATCTCCTGGGGCGGCCGATCCAGTTCCGTCTTTTACCAGATGTGGTTTACCGAGCATCATCCGGACATGTGTTCTGTCGGCCCTACAGAATGTTGGCTTGAACACGCTGCCTGGCGGTTTTCTCATGACGTCGCCAATGAAGAGGAGCTGTACACCGGAATATCGGGCAGCTTTCTCAGTGAATATTCGGCCCATGCCGTGCGGGATTATGTAGTCGATCAAATGAATGTCCTTCTCGGGTGGGATACTCAATTGCGGGCTTATCCGATTCTGGATGCCGTGCTGGGTATTTCCAGAACCCGTGAAGAGGGACAATGGCCCATCGGTGAGCTGATTTTTGTCGACTTGCGATCTCTACCGGAATTGGAGTTTTTTGCCAGATTCCCTGAAACGGGGCAGCCCAACCTGACCAATTTCAAGCACGTGCGCAAACTTCTGCTGTCCGTGGAAGCTTCAAATCGCCGGCTGGTCTCGGAAGGCAAAACCATTTTGGGAATTGCCGGGGAAAAGCTGCCGGCATTCAGTGTCATCGCCGATTTTCGGGGCAGACACGGATTTTTACGCATCAACAACGAAGTGGTCTGCAGCTTTTCAGACGGCCGATTCAAATCCACCACCCATCGGGCCAACCTGGTCAATGTCGAGGAAATCCTGCTCGAATCGAATCTCGATGATGAAACAAGCAACCGTCTCTATAAAATTATCACCAGTGTCGTTCGCTGCGCCGAAAGCCAAGAGCACGGCTGCACGCTCGTCATCGACTTCAATGAACAGCCCGTAAAGATTTCCGGCCAGAGCCTTAAAAAACCTCTGGATCTGCGGCTTTCTCAAAACCTGGAATTGTCAAAGTCCCTGGCCAAAGTCGATGGTGCCCTGCACATCGGCGCCGACGCATACCTGCACGGATTTGCCTGTCTTTTGGACGGACGAACGGTTCCCGGTGAAGATCGCGCCCGGGGAGCACGCTATAACTCGGCGCTGCGGTTCACGGCTGAACATGACAACATTGTCGTGGTGGTGGTTTCGTCGGATCGCCCGGTGTCCGTGATTCAAGAAGGCGTGGAAATAAGCGCCCAATGTCAGTGGAAACCGGACCTCAGCTGTGTAGAGTCGCACCAAACCCTCAAGGAGTGGATCGAGACATCCAATGAACTTTTGCTTGCAATTTGATACCGGGTGCCTTATGTTGCTGAAGCAATTCGTTTCGGATCGCAAATATCAACATAATTTCAGGGCTCCTGACTTCAATCTGAAAAAATTCTCTAGAGGCCTTGATATCTAATGAACTTACAAAATCAGTAGTTCTGAATTTTGTTTTGACGATTACAGATGGTGGCCCGACCGTTTTCGGTCGGGCGTTTTTGTTGCAGCAGAGAGGCTCTTATTTGCCGGTGGGTCGACTGTTGACAGGCAACAGAACCCCCCGTGATGGATATGCGACCCGGAGTATCTTTCAAAACGCAAACAGGAGCTTCATGATGACCCCCGACTTTAACGAGTTTGACTTGCAGCCGCAGCTGGTTCGGACGATCGCCGACATCGGCTATGCCGCACCGACACCAATCCAATCCGCCGTCATTCCGGCCATGCTTGCCGGGCAGGATGTGATTGGCCAATCCCACACAGGGTCCGGTAAAACCGCTGCGTTTTCCCTGCCCATCCTGCATAATCTTCAAACCGGTCAGCGCCATGTGCAAAGTTTGGTGGTAACCCCCACCCGGGAGCTGGCCATCCAGGTGGCGGATGCCATCGTCACCTACGGCCGGCAGATCGGCGTGCGTGTCCTGGCCGTATACGGCGGCCAACCTTATGACCGCCAGATCAGGCGTCTCAAAAAAGGCGTGGACGTTGTGGTCGGAACCCCCGGCCGCCTGCTCGACCTGATTCGCAAAAAGGTGCTCGAACTCGAAGGGGTGGCGACCGTCGTACTCGATGAAGCCGATGAAATGCTCAGCATGGGCTTCATCACGGACATCGAGACCATTTTGGATCATACCGCGTCCGGCCACCAGACCGCCCTTTTTTCGGCTACTTTGCCGCAACGCATTCTCAGGTTGGCCGAACAATACATGAACGCGCCCCGATCTTTTAAGAGCGGGCGCAAACAACTCACCGTGGAGACCGTCGAGCAGCGCTATTACCTAGTGAATGAAGCCGACAAAACGGCAGCCCTCACGCGCCTGTTTGAAATCGAGCCTATCGCCAGTGCGCTTATCTTTGCCCGCACCCGCCTTGGCACGGCCGAACTGGCCAATGAGCTGGCGCAGCGGGGATTTCAGGCCGAGGCTCTGAACGGGGACATGAGCCAGGATGCCCGGGTGCAAGTGCTCAACCGCTTCCGTGACAACAAGCTCAAAGTGCTGGTGGCGACCGATGTGGCCGCTCGTGGGCTTGACATCGACGATATATCGCATGTCTTCAACTATGATCTGCCGCAGGATCCGGAAATCTATGTGCACCGCGTCGGCCGTACCGGCCGGGCCGGAAAAACGGGCATTGCTATCACCCTTTTGACACCTAAGGATCGCTGGGGGTTGCGCCGGATTGAAGGGTTAATCAAACAAAAAATTACTCTCATGGTGGTGCCAAGTGCTGAAGATATCAAACTGAACCGCGAAACACAGCTGTTGGAGAAGGTGATGGTCTGGTTGCGGCGAGGGCGCTGCAGCCGGGAGCGGGAGATCGTGGCCCAACTGATCGAAGACGGTCACGACCTGGCAGAGGTTGCCGCCGTGGCCTTGAAACTGGCGCGCGCAGAGGAAAAGCAGCGCCCGATTGCACCCCTCAAGGGGGTGGCGGAATTCAGCGCCCCAGCCAGCGGGCCGGCGCTCAAGCGTCCCGATCGCCGCAAAGGTCGCGGTCGCAAGGGCGCTTTCCATGAAAAAGGAATGGTGCGTCTTTTGTTGGGCACCGGACGGGTGGACGGTGTTCGTATCAATCATGTCGTGGGTACCTTTTCCCACTATGCCGACATCCCCGGTCGTTCGCTGGGCAAAATCAGCATTCAGAAGCAACACACCCTGGTGGATGTGCCTGAAAATCTTGTGGGGCGGGTGCTGGCCAAAGGTACCGACTACCGCATTGGCAACAAAGCCGTCACGGTTCAGCGGGCCTGATTTTTTTCAGTTTTCGAATCCCTCCGTACAAAACCAGAAAACCACCCATTACCAAAGAAATTCGGCCCAGAAAATCGCCATGCCGAGCGAAAAACGTTTGCCCCCCGCGAAGATGGATCTTTCCCTTGAGGGTCGTTTTTGTCCACCAGGGGGTTCGGGCGATGAGCATACCTTTGGCATTAATCAGAGCTGAAATTCCGGTATTGGCAACGCGAACGAAATCCCTTCGGTTTTCGATGGCACGAACCGGGCTGAAATTGAAGTGGTGCAGATAGCCGGGCGTATTTTTCCACCACCCGTCGTTGGTGATCATGCAGATAAAGCCTTTTTCTTCCGGCAAATTTCGGGAACAGTAGGGGCCGAATATAGATTCAAAGCAGACAATCGGCAAAATGGTAGCCGAAGGGTCAGGCGAGATAAACGTAGTGTGCTCTTGACGAAGACTGTAAGTGCCGGTGTATCCGCCAAGCTCCAGGGAGTATTTCCCTAAAAAGCCCAAATATTGCACAAAAGGCATACGCTCGAATAGGGGGACTAACTTGGTTTTGTGGTAAAACTGGGGTACAGCTGCGGCACCCGGCGGCAGAAAAAGCGCCGTATTGAAGGCTTCGTAGTAAAAGTTTTTCTCGCGATCGAAACGACTTCCCGGCGGAACGTTTTCTTCGCTGAGTTTCCGGTAGCTGTGTATACCCAGGAGAATATTCAGATTTGGGTATTTTTTGCGGAATTCCAACAAATTCCGATAGTAGATCGATGTTGAAGGATCTCTCTCGTCAATCTGATCTACGATGAGGGTTTCAGGGCCGAACAGATATTGGGTTTTGTTGTCGACAATCGCATCCGCTGTCCTAAAAAACGCCTCGACGTGTCGGGCATGATTTTCCGGATTAAATTTTTCCGTATATGGATCCAGGTTGGGCTGAATCAGAGCGATATTTACGGTTTCTTCCGTTTCTTCAAAGTTTTGCAAAATAAGAAAGGATCCAATAACGGGGAGGAGAAGGGGCATCAGAATCATTGCGCCGGCCGTAATCATAGATCCCACACCCTTTTTTCGATATGAACAATACACTCTCAAAAGCGCAAAATTGCTCAGAATTATCCAGAGTGTTCCACCCCGGACGCCGGTAAATTCGTACCATTGGATGAGCTTTGGTGCCGTGGCCAGGGCATTGCCCAGATTGAGCCAGGGCCAGGCGAGATCCCAGGAGAGATGAAAATGTTCGTACCCCATCCAGATGAGCACTAAAGGAAAGAACAAGGGAATTCTCAGAATTGTCCGGATTCGGCTGGCCAGCCAGAATACGAGGGCCTGTATCAGTGAATTTGCGAGTATGATTAGGATGGCACCCACAAATTGGGCCCGGGTAACCCACCAGGTACCGATGATGTTCCACAGTAGGAAACTGACAAAGGCATAGTTGAATATGGCGTAAGGGTTTGGATGATGTCTGGTTTTCGCTTCCGACAGCAAAAGTGGCACCCAGGCAAAAAAAACGAGAAAGAACAGATCGGTAACTGACCAGGGCAGCCCCAGTAGCAGGCCGCTGGTCAATGCGAGGAAGATGTTATTTCTGATCGAGAACATAAAAGGTAGGTCCTGGTGAGGCATGCTTTGGGTTCACAACCGGCATTCGCGCCAGGGCCGAACCATCAGGATGAGGCCGGCAGAAGCCAGATACATAACGCCCAGATAAGAAAAGACGAGGGTGTAGTTGCCCTGGGTGCGATCCAGAATATAGCCGCTCAGCCATGGCCCCAGCGGTCCGGACAAGAACCCGTAGGCGGTGAAAATTAAACCGAAGATGGCCCCGAAATGGGCCATGCCGAAGCAGTCACCGGCTATCGGTGCGCTGACTGCAAACAGGGTTCCGAAAGCAAAACCGATAACCGCCGCTAGGGTGGCCCACAGCCAAATGCCTTCCACATGGGGCATGATTAAGTAGGCGGCGGCGGCACACGTAAAGCTGATTGCCATGGTTCGGCTGCGCCCGAACCGGTCTGAGAAGAATCCGCTCACCAACCGGCCGCTGCCGTTTGTCAGATTAAAACCGGTGAGTAAAATAACGGCCTGGGAGAGTCTCAACCCGCGAGCCAGACCGAATCCTGTGGCCAGTACCAGCATGCTGGCACCGGCGGCGCCGGCCAGCACCCAGGTGAGCCATAGACACCAGAATTCGCGGGTTTTCAAGGCCTCACCGACCGAGCGGCTCGTTGGTTCAATCACCGTATCGGCTGCCGGTACCGGCAGATGCACCTCTGGTGACCGAATCAGGGTGGACGCCGCCAGGCCGACGATGAGGGCGACACAGCCAAGCAACAGGTTGATCGTTTTATAGCCCCAGCTTGATAACAGGGCGCTGAATACCGGCGACATAATGCCCGCTGCCAGACCGAAGGCCATATTGAAGAATCCTGAGACCAACCCGCGTCTTGCAGGATACCAGCGCTGCACCACCGTTAGGGCCGGGACATAAATAAACGCCGATGAGGCGCCGGTAAAAAATGCCCAGGCGTAAACCGCGTTCATGTTCTCAGCCCGGCCCAGCCAGATAACACTGCTGCCACACAGGATGGCGCCTAAGGCAGCCAGTTTCCCGGGGCCGAATTTTTCCTGCCAGCGTCCGCAAAGGTACATAAAGCAGGTGGCGCCTATCAGAACAAAAAAAACCGTCTTGCCAACGGCGCTGCCGCCGACATTGAAGGCTTGCTGCCAGTGCTGGCTCATAACCCCGGGAAAACCGAAGATAAATGCCCCCGGCCAGAAAATGGCGCAGGCGCAGGCGATCAGGATGAGTGCCCGTCCGGGTTTTTCTATCATAAAGCGTTATTCATCGAAAGATGCCCCTAAAAATGAAGATCCCAGGTTTCAACCACTGTTGATTGCAGCGTGTGAACTTTTAAATGTATACCGTCGCGTTCCTGAAGATGGTCTATGATCTCAAAAAGGTCAAGAATAAATTCAGAACTACTGATGTGTCGTAAAATCTGATGTAACACAAATGTCTGTGGTAGCGCCAACAATAATGGATTTCGGGCGAATCGTTCTGAATTTAATTTCTTTACCACTGGACCTTTTTCTGTTAGGTTTTTTCAATGGAAACCATCGTAACGACCGAAGCCCGGCGACTGGCGCTTGCCCGTGCCGGACTTCTCAAACCGGAGTGGACCGGTCTTCCTAAGCGTGCAACAGGACGTAAACTTCGGGCCCGCAAAGCGGCGCATCGAATTATCCGGCGCTTCGGTTACCTTCAGCTCGACACCGTCTCAATCGCCGGCGCGCGAAGCCATGCCATCGTGCTTCTTTCACGTCTCGAGGGCTTCGATCATGAGCTGGCAGAGGCCTTGCTGCGTCCTCAGGAGCCGCTTTTCGAATACTGGGGGCATGAGGCGAGCTGGATGCCTATTGAGCTTTATCCGGTCTTTGAATTTCGCCGCAAGGCATTTCGCCGTCATCCCTGGTGGGGGGACCTCATCGGGCAACACCCGAATATCGCAGAAAACCTGCGTCAACGTATTCGAGACGAAGGACCCATTCGCTCCCTCGATATGGAAGGCGCTGGAAGTCGCGGCTGGTGGGATCTGAAACTGGTTAAACGGGTGGCAACCGCACTGTGGTCTTCGGGGGAGCTCGCCATTCGTGAACGGCGCAATTTTCAGAGGGTATACGATCTTACCGAACGTGTTATTCCCGATTGTTGGCGGCAAAAGGGAATGTCGGCGCCACATGCCATAGAGCATCTGCTGGTTCAGGCACTGAAAGGACATGGTTGGGCTTCCAGCGGCACCCTCTCTCAAACCTGGCGGTTAACCAACCAAAAAAAGAACATCAGGACTGCCCTAAACCGCCTCGTTGAAAAGGGCGAAATTGTGGCCTGTACGCTCCTGGGCGATGACTCAAAGAAACATCCCGGCTGGATCCGGTATGGAGACCTGGAGCTGGCGGCCCGCCTCAAGCGTGTGCGGCCGCGCACTGACCAGGGCGTTCTGCTATCGCCCTTTGACCCGGTGCTTTGGGCTCGCCGACGTGTCCAACAATTGTTTGCCTTTGATCAGGTGCTGGAGATTTTCAAACCTGCGCCCAAGCGTAAATATGGCTACTACTGTCTGCCGGTGCTTGCCGGTGATCGGTTTGCTGGGCGCGTCGACCTCAAAGCCGATGGGACAGCCGATAAGCTCAAGGTACTTTCAATCCGGTTCGAAGAAGGAAAGGTGACAGGCAGGGCGAACTCTAATGATCATGAGGCGGTGCGAACGGCGCTTGACCGCTATGCGGGGGCCCTGAAATTGAAACTGGCAGGCATAAGATTACGTTAATAGTTTATATTGAATTGCAAACCGTGAAAAAATATGAAATAAAATTCAGAACTATTCGCTCGAAATCCAGTATTGTAGCGTAACCATGGGCATTTGCACTGCATCAGATTTTACGACACGTCAGTAGTTCTAAATTTTATAAGGAGACAGCAATGGTCGATTCAAAAAATATTGTGGATTTTTACTGGGATCCGGTCTGACCCTGGTGTTGGATCACATCCAGGTGGATGGTAGATGTCGGACAACAAAAACAGATTCAGGTTAATTGGAAATTATTCAGCCTCAAGCTGATCAACAAGGAGCGTGAGGTGCCGGAAGATTATAAAATATTGCATGAAATTGGCTTGAAAGCCCTGCGTGTTGCGGCGGCGGTACGAGCTGAATTCGGCAACGAAAGCGTCGGGAAAATATATACTGCCATGGGCGCATGCTATCATCACGATGAAGGCGACATCGATGAGCCTGCAGCCCTGGAGAAAATCCTTCAGACATGTGGATTACCAACCAGGCTGGCATCTGCCGCCAACAACGAATCGCTGGATAAAGACATCCAGGCCGACATGGATCAAGCGATCGCCAAAGCCGGCACGGATGTCGGTGTGCCGCAGATCGTGCTCGATGGCGGCCAGGGCCCCGGTTTTTTCGGCCCTGTCATGAGCCCGGCACCGACCGGCGAAGATGCTGTTAAATTCTGGGATGCAATCATTGCGGCCGGCAGTATGCCCGGATTTTTCGAGCTCAAACGGACCCGGGAAGTCGAACCGATCTTCGGAGAGCGTCCGGAAGTATAAAGACGATCCGGTTTACCGCCGTCCCTATGGCGGTCTACTGGACATCGCCGAAACATTGAACGTTATTGATGTTCACTTCGACAATCACCAGCGACACATCGATAGGATTTTGGTGAAATCAAATTTTACAGTCCCTGAAAAGTCCTTTTGCCGTCATGCCGGACTTGATCCGGCATCCAGAAGTATTTGAATTTGCTGGATTCCCGCTTTCGCGGGAATGACTAAAAGTTGTAATTTCAGATTATTTACGGATTCGTCAAATATTCAATGACAACTCACATATATTGCTATGGGTAAATCGAAAAACAATGATATCGTCGTTTTTTTCTCGAACCGAAACTCGACTTGCGGAGAATGCAAGCAGGAGCTAGGGCGCAGCGCCTGGATAACATTGGACCACAAGCGCAACGCCCTCTGCCTGAACTGCGGGGATCTGGATCACCTGGTGTTTCTTCCCTCGGGCGATGCCGCCCTGACCCGCCGTTCCCGGAAGTATTCGGGGCTATCGGCAGTGGTCGTGAAATGGTCACGTGCCCGTAAACGCTATGAACGGCAAGGCTTGCTTGTCGAAGACGAGGCACTGGAGCGCGCAGAAAAAGAGTGTGCCGCCGACGAGGACGCCCGAAAACTTGCCCGTGCAAGGGCAGCAGCCCGTCGCGATGAACTGGATCTGGAATACATCCGAAGCTTTGCAGGTCGTGTGCGCGAAGTATACCCTGATTGCCCCACCGGAAGAGAGCGCCGGATCGCCGAGCATGCCTGCCGAAAATACAGTGGCCGTGTGGGCCGGAGTGCTGCTGCCAAGACGCTGGACAGGGAGGCCGTGCGACTTGCCGTGACAGCGCATGTCCGGCATGCGGAGACAAATTATGACGATCTGCTGCTGAACGGTATCGAGCGGTGGGAAGCGCGCGATAAGGTTTATTCAGACGTTTCTCAAGTTCTTGACCGCTGGGAGCACGGCGGACCGCAGGACTAAAGCCGCAGAATTACGGTCGCATCAATTAATTTAGCCATTGAAAACCAAGGATAACACTTGATTACCGCCAAAACCTGGAAAAATGGATTTGCAAACGGTCTGAAGACCTCCTTTCTGCTTCTGAAGGTCATTATCCCCGTTTTCGCCCTGATAAAAGTTTTGGAGCATACACCCGTTATCGGTTGGGTTTCGCAATTTTGCGATCCGCTGATGCGTTTTGTCGGACTGCCTGGGGAGGCGGCGCTGGCTGTTGTGACGGGCATGTTTCTCAACTCTTACGCCGCCATCGGAATTATTTTCGCCCTTGGCTTAACTGCATGGCAGATAACGATCATTGCCGTCATTCTTTCCTGTTGCCACGAACTTGTGCTTGAATCGGCCATTATTAAAAAAACCGGTATCAGCGCCTGGCCCATTCTGGGCATTCGCCTGGTCACCGCTCTTGGGGCCGGCGCTATATTGAACTTATTCGGGAAAATGACGTTGTAGTGAGGTTATAGGATTGGATTGGGCGGTTATTTTTCATAAAATAATTACAGGTGGCGCACACATAGCGGTTTTCGTTCCGGCAATCATCATACCGTTGATGGTTGTCTTGGCGCTGCTAGCAGACTCCCGCCTGCTGGACAGGGGAGTTGGTTTTATCCAACCGGTCTTTCAGCGACTGAATCTTTCCAGCAGGGTGGCACTTCCGTTTCTGGCAGGTCTTTTCTTGGGGATTGTCTTCGGCTCGGGGGTTATCATAGCTTTTGCCAAAGATGGCACCCTGACCAAAAGAGATTTGGTTATTGTACTCGTTTTTCTGGGCATCTGCCACAGTGTAATTGAAGATACCGTGATATTTGCCGCCCTGGGGGCCAACTGGTGGGTTTTGATCAGTTGTCGGTTTGTTCTGGCAGCTTTTGCGGCCTTTGCCGTTTCGTTTGTGGTGCCTGCCGGGCCGGTTGAGATTAAAACGAACTGACAGCCGACTGGGTTCAAACCCAAAAAGTAAACAGACAGAAAGCTATAGGGGCCAAAATGATCTGTGAAAGGCTCCTCGTATACTCAGTAAATCTCGTATTTAACCAGTCTGCCGTCAAGTCCGCCGGCTTTGAACGGTTTTTTCCATGATGCTTTCAGCCCGATTTTTTTGATATACTCCCGATCTCCGAAATAAACAAAAGCGGCCGAGCTTTTGCATTTCTGTTTCAGAAAATCGCCAAGATTCTTATAAAGCATTTCAAGGTTCTCGTCTTTCCCCATCCGAATGCCATAAGGCGGATTGGTTACAATTACGTGCGGTTCAAGGGCGGGCAGCTTTCTGAAGTCCGCCCTTTCAATGCATACATTATTTCCGTAATGGAGTCCCATCAGGTTTGTCAGCGTCGCGCTGACAGCCTCCGCGGATATATCACTGCCCGCTATCAGTCCTTTCGGCAGTTCCCGGATGTGTCCGTCGGCCTCTTTTTTTATCTGCTTCCAGACGGCGTCGTCAAAGTCGGGTAAAAATTCAAAACCAAATCGCTTCCTGAATACACCGGCAGGAATATTG
>JARFPZ010000275.1 GCA_029288035.1 Desulfosarcina sp. | reverse complement strand
ACCAAGAGGCATGGGAGGCGCTTCAAAACGGAACGGATTTTTTGGCCCCGGGCTGTGGTGTCGCCCCCCAGACGCCGCTCGAAAATATTTGGCAGCTGCAAAAGGCCCGCAATGATTTTTTTTTAAAAACCGGATGAAAATTAAAGCCATGTGGTGAATGATTTTCATCACCTCAGGTACGACGTAGGGAGTCGAAGGAAGGGAGGTGATAGATAAGCAAAGATTGCAAAGAGCAGCCAGATGATTTTGACAAACATTATGAACAAACAATAAGGAGGTTACTGCTATGAGAATCCAGAAACATAAATTTACGGCCATGTTGGCAACGGCGGTCATCGTATTTGCATTGCTGGTGTCACCGGCTTTAGGAGAAAAACCCATTGAATGGAAATGTCAGGTATTCTGGGGGGCGGCGGAATTGTCTTATAAAACATTTGTCGACTTCACCGAGCGGGTCAAGGTACTGACAAACGGCCGGTTGGTGATCACACCTTATCCGGGCGGAACGCTGGTTCCGACCTTTGAGGCGCTGGATGCACTGCAGGACAATGTGATTCAGTGCATGCATATGTGGCCCGGCTATTTCAGCGGCAAAGAGCCGGCGTTCGCAGCGATCAGCGACATGATCGCCGCGTATTCACATCCCTGGCAAAAGGAAGCCTGGATGTATTACAAAGGCGGCATGGAGATGCTCAGGGAGATGTACAAACCGTATAACGCCTATCCGGTCGGATTCATGTTCTGGGGAGTTGAATCCTTGGTATCCACCAAGCCGATTCGCCGGATGGAGGATTTTAAAGGACTCAAAATGCGGGTCCCCCAGGGAATGACCGCGATGCTGATGCAAAAACTGGGGGCCTCCGTAGTGGTCCTGCCCGGCGGAGAAGTCTATTCCGCCCTGGACAAAGGCGTCATCAACACCAGCGACTGGGCGACACCTTCCATGAACAATCGCTTAGGGTTTTACGAGGTCGCCAAATATACAAATTATCCCGGTTTCCATTCAATGCCGATTGGAGATTTCACGGTGAATATGAAGGAGTGGGAGAAGCTTCCGGATGACATTAAAGCCATCCTGGAGTCCGCTACGCGCGAATGGTGCTGGGACAGTTATGAACGCATTGCCGTTGAAGACTTAAAAGTGGTCAAAGAGCTCAAAGACCAGGGCGTGGAAGTTATCCAATGGAGTGATGAAGACCTTCGCGCCGTTCGGATGGTCTCCCGGGAAATCTGGGATGAATTCGCCCAAAAAAGCCCGATGACCAAAAAGGTGCTTGATTCTCAGAAAGCCTGGTTGAAAGAGCTGGGCTTAATCGATTAACCGGTTAACAATAATAAAATATCAGAATATCTGAAATTTGTTGAAATCACAGTGCCTATTGCGGCCAATCTCTTGGTAAGCTGCATGGAATGATAGGGGTCGGTTACTAACTTCGGCCATTTTGTTGGGTTTCGCAGACAGCAAAAAAATTGCTGACAAGTAGGTTGGGTTGAGGAACGAAACCCAACAAAAGATATCGGGATGTTCAACCCAACCTACGATTAAGCTATATCCGTTGTTGGAACCAAGTCCGAACGATGTAATTTGTTACCCAGGCAAATGGAGCTTCAACCGGCTCCTTTTGCTCGAGACCTGCAGAGGGCGAGATGAAAAAAATACTTTCCATTATTGATGCGATTTCGATCTGGTCCGGTAAGGTAGCCGGCTGGTTGGTTCTGCTCGTAGTCGGTTTCATCATTTACGAGATTTTAATGCGCTATGTATTTCATCTGCCGACCTTGTGGGTGAGTGAAAGTATGGTTTTCGGCTCCGGTCTGACCTATGTTCTCGGGGCGGCCTGGGCGCTGAAAAATAATCGTCATGTTAAAATTGACCTCATATACGGACGGCTGACGCCCCGCCAACGGGCGGTCATCGATTCTTTTACATTTGTCTTTTTTCTTTTCTATATGAGCGTGTTTTTGTGGGCGACGGCGGAATATGCCCGCCGGTCGGTGTCGGTTCTGGAGACTTCCGGCTCCGCCTGGGACCCACCGGTTTACCCCATTAAGCTGGCACTCACGGCAGGGGTCGTTCTCCTGCTGCTTCAGGGAATCGCCAAATTCGTTCGTGACCTTCATTTTGCCGTCAAAGGGAGCAGGCTATGAGCATCGAACTGATCACGCTTCTGCTGACCATCACGTTTCTTGCTCTCTTGGTCACGGGATTGCCTTTGGCGTGGGTGATGGGTGCCACGGCCACGATTTTCGGCCTGGCCCTTTTTAGTCCGGGAATCATTATTATGATGGTCGGGCGAGTTTACCATATGATGCTGAACTATGCCCTGGTGGCCGTGCCCTTGTTTATTTTCATGGCGGCCATTTTGGAAAAAGCCGGAGTGGCCGATCAGTTGTTTAAAGCCGTTCACATCTGGTCGGGGCGGTTTCGCGGCGGCCTGGCAATTGGAACCATTATTTCATGCACCCTGATGGCCGCCATGGTGGGCATTGTTGGTGCTGAAATCGTAACGTTTGGTCTGATTGCCCTGCCCGGCATGCTGGAACGAAAGTACGATGAACGCATCGCGCTGGGCAGTATTTGTGCCGGCGGCGGCATGGCGACCCTGATACCGCCGAGCGTCGTCTTTATTGTGTACGCGATGACAGCCGGCGCATCGGTGGGCGAGCTGTTCATCGCCGGTATTATACCGGGGTTGATTCTGGCGGCGCTGTTTATCGGCTATATCGTGATTGCAACCTGGCTCAAACCGGAAATGGCTCCGGCTGCCCCTAAGGAAGAACTTGATATTCCGCTTAGGAAAAAACTAGCCCTGTTAAAGGGGCTGATCATTCCGGCAATTCTGGCGACCATGGTTTTAGGCTCCATCTATGCCGGTGTGGCCACACCGTCTGAAGCCGCCGGTATCGGCTGCCTGGGAGCGCTCATTACTGCCATAATCAATGGTAGACTCAATTTGATAATGATTAAAAATGCCCTGTCCGAAACCGTCCAAATATCTTCCATGTTGGCCTGGCTATTTTTCGGTGCCCAGACCATTATCGGGGTCTACACCCTGGCCGGGGGTGATAAATTTGTGCAGAACGCCGTCATGGCGCTTCCTTTTGGCAAGTGGGGGATTATTATCGGCATGCAGCTGATAATGATATTTTTAGGCATGTTTCTGGACTGGATCGGCATTGTTTTGTTGACCATGCCCTTATTTATTCCCATCATTGAGGAGTTAGGTTTTGATATCGTCTGGTTTGGCGTGGTTTTTTGCATGAACATGCATATTTCATATCTTTCACCGCCATTTGGTCCGTCCATATTTTACTTGAAAAGTGTGGTTGGCGATGAGGTGTCCGTGGGACGGATATATAAAGCCAACTTGCCATACCTGTGGCTGACGTTTGTTGCTCTGGCGCTGACGGTAGCATTCCCTAGCTTATCATTGTGGTTGCCCTCATTAATGGCTAAATAAGTTAGGGGGGACTGTGCCCATAGGCGCCAAATTGTTTTTACGCCAGCGGACTGTGGAAGTCTTGCTGAAAAAGATGAACGCCCGCCTGCCGTGCATAGTGCGTTTAGGGGAGTAAACATCGATGTACAAGCCAAATGGTTAAATTGATCTCACATCCGGTTGAAGGCATTGCGGGCAGGTCGAATGACGATTGACGAATGACGAAGGGTGGAATCGCTCCCCGAGGCGCAGGCGCTGAAGCCTCTACAAGCCGGAGGCTGCGCGCTATCTTTTCAAATCCAGTAGGAGGAATCCAAAAATGACAGACATTCTTGAAACAATTAGAGAGATGGTGGTTGGCGGGAAGTTCAAAGATATAGAGAAAGAGGTTCAACGGGCTGTGGACAGCGGCACCGACTTGAATCTTCTCATCAACGACGCCCTGATCAGCGCGATGGACATTGTCGGCAAACGATTTGCAGATGGAGACATATATGTGCCGGAAATGCTGGTATCTGCCAAGACCATGAAACAAGGACTTGATATCATCAAACCGCTGTTAACAGCCGGCGAGGCAGAACATCGCGGCACCATTGTCATGGGTACCGTCAAAGGCGATCTGCATGACATCGGTAAAAATCTGGTGATAATGATGATGGAAGGTGCCGGTTTCAGAATCATTGACCTGGGCTTGGATGTCAAGATTGAAGACCTGATTGATAACGTTAAAAAAGAGGAGGCGGATGTGTTAGGGCTTTCGGCGTTGTTGACGACGACAATGCCGGAGATGCAGAAAGTTATAGTCGCCTTGGATGAGGCAGGCCTCCGAGACCAGCTAAAGGTGATTGTCGGCGGAGCGCCAATCGATCAGAGATTTGCCGATGAAATCGGCGCAGACGGCTTCGGTGCCGATGCGGTTGAAGCCGTTCAGCTGGCGCGTGAATTCGTTGCTGGAAAGTAAAGGAGTTTTACTACCATGACACATCGAGAAAGGTTACTTAAAGTCGCCCGAGGTGAGATGGTTGATACCCTCCCCTGGATTCCCCGCATCGATCTTTGGCACAATGCCGCATCATTGGCCGGAACTCTCCCGGAAAAGTACCGGAATTTCAGTGTGGAGGAGATCCACCGCGCTGAAGGCTGGCCGCTTCACAAAGTCATCCCTGAATATCTTAAACCCGACAAGCCCGAAGATATTGTTCATCGTGCCATCGGGCTCTACCGGTTGAAGGAGTTTCCATACGATTTTGAGTTTTCTTCCGAAATCGAAATTGAAGTTGACTATGAGTCCTCTGCTGACGAATCCATGACTCATGTAGTGTATCATACAGCGTTTGGAACTATCAGTGTCCGGCATGGGATCACGGCAGAGATGGAAAAATCGGGTGCATCCATCACCTGGGTTAAAGAGCATGCCATCAAATGCAAAGAGGATTACCATACCCTGGCACACTTGTTTGGCAATCTAAAATTGAAGCCGGCATACGGACGCTTTAAACAATGGAAGGATTCCGTTGGTGAAGACGGTATTGCCGTGGCCCAGGGATTGGGTCTGGCCTGTTCTTCCCCCATGCATTTTATCCAGAAAACCCTGTTGGGTGCCACAGATTTTTATCTTCATTATCACGACTACCCAAAGGAAATGGCCGAACTGGTCGAGGTACTAGAGCCGGTTTACGACCAGCTGATCGATATTCTGGCCGGTTCAGCGGCAGATGCCTTGCTGTGGTCCGCTAATGTCGACGATATGATTACCTATCCAGCCTATTTTGAAAAAGATATTTTACCCTGGTGTCGCAAAGCATCCCAAAAGTTGCAGGCCGAAGGAATCCTGACCATTGTCCATCCGGACGGCGAAAACAGGGGGCTGATGGACCTGATCCCCCGGTGTGATATGGATATTGCCGATGCGGTTACCCCTTATCCCATGACCAAAATAGACATTGCAGAATATTATGATCGCTGGTGCCGTTCCGGCAAGCTTACGATTCAAGGCGGTATTC
>JARFPZ010000235.1 GCA_029288035.1 Desulfosarcina sp. | reverse complement strand
CTCCGCGACTTAACCCGGCTTGGGCATTCATTCCGAAATGGCTGTCGACAGTAGCTTCATTGGTTGGTTTGAGATGGCCTTTCTTAAATATCTCAACGACCTCTCGAACCGTTCCGGTTTGTCCGCCAAACAGTTCGATTCCGGCCGCCGAGAGCGTTTGCACAGCGTTTGGTCCGCAATTGCCTGTGATAACCGCTTCCACTCCCTTCGATGCTAAGAACTGTGCAGCCTGGATACCGGCACCACCTCCCTGAGCTGCACTTTTGTTTTCAAATGCTTCAAAGCCCATGTCATCCGGATTGACGACTAAAAAATACGCGCATCTACCAAATCTGGGGTCGAGCTGTGCATTTAAATCTTCTCCATTGGAACTGACTGCAACTTTCATATCGTGAACTCCTTTCATCGTTAAGGTATAAATCTCCAACTGTTTTTTTTGAATTTAACAATAAGCGGGATAGAATCATATCTCTTCAATCTGCTTTGTCGATTTCTCTCAACCGACTCAATATTTCCCTGGGCGAGCCAGATATGGAGATTTTCAGGAGTTCATCCATCTTTTTTTCCTCGATCTTTTTGCGGTTCATGACTTTCTTCTTGTAAGCATCTTTAAGCGCCTCAAGAAGATCATCCAGGTTGCAAGGTTTTTGCAAAAATGAAAAGGCACCGCTTTTGGTGCACTCCACGGCCGAGTCAATCGTCCCGTGACCGGTGAGTATAACGACCTCCATCCACTTGTGTTCGGCTTTCAGCGCCTTTAAGGTTTCTTCACCGTTTATCCCGGGCATTTTCAAATCCACCAGGGCAACATCTATGGGATTTTTTCTCGCTGCTTCGAGTGCTTTTTCACCCCGGTCGACGGCGATTACCTTGAAATCCCGCGCTTCCAGACTCTTGCTGATGGACTCCAAGAAGTGTACTTCATCATCTACGATTAGAAGATTAATTTTATTATTTTCCATGCCGTGTACCTCCCTTCGCATTAATAATTTAAATAATTGTGATTTTCTTGCCAGTCTATGACTACACGGCTATCCATTGCCAGTATCCGAAAAATACCCAGACCCACAGAACGGCAAGGCTTAAAATAAAGATTGCAAATCCATGGATAAAAAAATCCTTCATTGTGATTAGCTGCTCGCCTGTTTCAGGGTCTTTGGCTATGCTGAAGGCAATAGCGTTATTTGGTGTGCCAATGATCAGCATGTGGGCAAAAGACGACGAAAAGGCGGTGGCCAAGCCTACCATAATCGGCGAGGTGCCGGATAACGTGGCCATCGGAACCGTAATTGGCCCCACCGCGGCCACTGTGGCCCCGTCGCTCATAAAGTTTGTCAGGATGCCGGTGATGAAGCTGGTGGAAATGCAGAGTCCGGTTCCGGTTTTTAAAAAGTCAGGCAGTACGGATACAAAGCTGTTGGCCAACCACAGGGCCGCACCGGTAGCCGCCAGACCATAACCCATAGCGCTGGCCGCCGCATACAGCGCCACCACATCCCAATGAATGCTGTTGATGTCCTTCCAGCGCAGCACACCCAGGACATTTAGCAGCACAAGGCACAGAATCACCGGCCCACCCATGCCAAACCGGTCGGATAAAGTTGTCCACAGGACGATAACAAGGACAAGGACGCCAGCGGCCTTAAATTCATCGGCGGTCATCTTGCCGATTTTTTCAGACTCCCGTCTGACTTCGGCGGCAATATTTACAGAGTTGACTTTTATTTTATTTCTAAAAACCGTTATGAAATAGGCGCCAATCACCATCGCCATAACCGGAACAAACGGTAACCCCATTTTGATCCACTGCCCGAAGGAGATGCTGACCCCATAGTCTGCGAAAATACCCAGCATGACGGCATTCCGTCCCCCGGCAGCGGGTGAGCCGGGCCCGCCGATATTGGCACAGAATGTCAGCATCAGTAGCAGCATGACCACCAGGCCCCTATCACTCTTAAGTCCGGTAGTTTTGAGCGTCCCCAGGTAGACCAGCATCAGGATGGGCGCGATGAAGGCGACCAGGGCGTGCTCGGAAAGAAACGAGGCCGTGACGGCCAGAAGAGGTCCGAAGAAAAGGGCAAAGCGCCGCAAAGAGGTGCTGGTGCCCAGCAGCAGAATACCGATTCGGCGATCAAGACCGGTTTTGCTGATGGCCGCGGCAAGGGCTAGAACACCGAATATGAAAACCACCGAATCCTTGGCATAGGCCTTGGCGACCTGATCGGCGGGAAACACGCCGAAAAAATACATCAGAACGCCGACCAGCAAGGCGGTAATGCCGATGGGAACGGCACCGGTGGCCCAAAAAAGTGCGGCCAACAACAGGATGCCCACCATGACTTTAGCACGCAGGGCGACCTGCTCGGTACTCAGGGGGACTTTGACTACCTTACCGTTGTCGCCGGTGGTTTTGTTGTACAATCTTGCCTTGCGGGTGTAATATTCAGCGATACTCTGGCCGACTTCCATCTGGCGGTAGTCGGAATAGCCTGCGATGGCTTCTCCGGTCTTCCCAATTTTTTTTGAAACCAGAAAAGTGTGAAGTTGGTGAGGGACAGGCATCAGTGTGACGCCCATAAAAATAAGCAGGCCCAGGAGAATAATTCCCGGCCGGGCGTTGTGCACGCCGATCAGCCAGTCTTTGAGTCCGCTTTTTTGAATTACCGGTATCTCGTGACGGGCCAGGGCATTGATACGTTCTTTGGCAGCCTCATTGATAACCTTTATCAAATCTTCCAGTGTGCTGGGTTTCTCAAGATAACAGAACACGTCATGTTTGCCGGTAAGTCGGGCCGATTCCATGCTGCCGTAGCCGGTATGCATGATCACCTGGACTTCCGGCCGGATCTTTTTTAATTCTTTTAAGGTCTGGATACCGTCCATGCCCGGCATTTTCTGGTCCAGAATTACGACCTCCGGATTCTTGTGCCGCACCAATTTGATGGCATCTTCTCCATTACTCGTATCCAATACTTTGAAATCCCTGACCTCAAGCTGCCGAGCCAGGGCCTGGCGAAACCGGTCTTCATCATCAATAAGCAAGATCATCGGCTTTGAATTGCTTTTATTTGCCGTTACGCTTTCCGCCATTTCCTCCCCTTTCTGTTTTGGAAATTGGTAGTACGACAGTGAATGAGCTTCCGGCACCCGGCATACTCTGTACGTTAATCGATCCATCCATTGACTTTACGATGCTTAAAGAAACACTCAAACCCAGGCCGGTTCCCTTGCCCCCTTCCTTGTTGGTATAAAATGGGGCGAATATTTTTTTTGTCTGTTCGAATGTCATCCCGCAGCCGGTGTCCGCTATGGTCACGTGGATCTCTTTTTCGTCACTTATAGTGGATATTGTGATGGTTCCGGATCCGGTGATCGCATCCCCCGCATTGTTAATCAGGTTGAAAAAAACCTGCCGAATTTGATCGGGATCAACCAGTATTTTCGGTAAGTCATTATTATAATTACGAATTATTTCAATATTCTCGACCTCAAACTCACGTTCCTTAAACCCACCCAGCACCTCGTCAATAATTTGATTAAGATCGCACAGGACAGGTTGAGGGGGATTCTTGCGTCCATAATCAAGCAATTGGCGGGTGATCCCGCGTGCTCGCAGGATCGCCATATCAATATTATCTAATTCTTTTCGAATATTTTCGGGGCTGTCGTCGAGCGCAAGCTCAGGGTCTAGCATATCCCTGATAACTCCGTTGGATGCCATGATGATGGCCAGTGGATTATTGATTTCATGGGCGACTCCTGTAGCCAGTTCTCCCACGGCGGCCAGTTTCGAGGCATGCAGGAATTGAAGCTGAAGCTCTTCATGTTTTTCGGCGCCATCCTGGGCTTTGTTTATCAGCTTGCTTGTCGTAAACCAGATCGTCATGGCGATTATTGCGATAATGAGGATACTGCCGATAATCATGATTCTTCTTGGCTGGTACATCTGCGCGTGGGCGATGTGTAAGGGTTCTCTGACGATCAGGGCCCAGGGTACCTCCTTTAACCAGGCGTAGGCGACCAGGATTCGATCACCATTTTTTTTAATTTCCTGAAATCCGGAACCGGTTAAATTCGCGGGTATGAAATCACTTAACCCGGACAGCTTCCCCTGGCCCGGATCAACTAATTGATAAGAACCCTGATCGTTTATCAGGGCGGAGTTAACGTCTTTGCCATGGTTGATTGTTCTCAAAAACATGTAAAACTTGTCCGGATCAAGGGTTGAGCGCATCACATAAGGTTTACCGTCAATCCTTTGTTTGACGGCAATGGTAAAATGCGGTTTGTTTCTGAAACCAAGGTATATATCGCTGACGAAATGGTTGCGGTCTTGTCGCATAAGCGCTAAAAACCATTTTTCATCGGTGTAGTCTTTGTCTTGTAGATTTGGGAAAGGACCGGCATAACCTATCTGGATACCTTTGGCGTTCAAAAAGCCGACATCTATGAATGCATCGCTGACGCGTCTTAAATTTTGCAGATAGTTTTCCATTATATGATTGGAAGGTGTCAGGCTGAATTCCAGGCTGTGAAACAGGCTGAAGATATTGACAACTCTTTCCTGTAAAAATAAATCAACGGTGTTTCTTTGGCTTTCTGAGATCACAATCAGGTTTAGTTTGGCAGTTTCCTTGAGAGTGAAGTTAAACTGGAAATGAAAGTATGCTGATAAAGCTGCCAGGGGTACTACAAAGGACAGCAGCAGGCCGAGCCTGATACGCAATTTGAGTTGACTGAAGTAAACCCTCGTATTTGTCGTCCTATCCAGAACATCATAGCTGTCCGAATGAGAGCTCATATCTAAATCACTTCCGGTTACCATATCATTCATGATGATTACGTTTTAGCTAAATAGCTGAATCAAAGTGATATTGCGTAGAACTGGCTTTCTTGTTAAGGGCTCACCGCACTCGTCAGCCTAGTATTCTGCATGTTGTGTGCCATCTACGATAGAATCAATAAAAACCATGAATTCATATAGTTATTAGAATTAAGACGAATAATTATTTTAGAATCGGGGCAGAATTAGAAAAATTTCGAAACTTTCTTTCGCAAAATTTCGAAATTGACAAATTCAAGTTTAAACCGGGTTTGAAGAGGTGTTTTTTAATAGGGACATCCGGGTAGGTTTGAATAATCACAAATATGCTGGGATGGGATGTTTTTTCAAGTGATTACAGAAGCGCAAGCCATTATTGTCCATACAAAAGTTATCCTCCTTTAAAGCAGCCCGTAAGTCAATTACTAGAGAATCGTACGTTTGGTATAGGGATTGCAGCAATTGTAAATCAAGGGGTCAAAAGTGAAAATTTGGGTTTTAAAGGCAGATTGATATCCAAAATAAAGAATTGAAGGATTAGCACAATGAAAATTCCAGTTCCCAAAGAAGCTGTAATACAAATCATGAAAGATTATAACTGTCCTGAAGAACAGGCTGCCAAAGCTTATCTTGATGCCCAGGATAAAGCCAATGAAACGGTTAAAGCCTTCCTTGCCGAACGGTTTGGCTCTAGCAGGCCAGCAGATGACGAGCATAAACCCCAAATATATACACCCATAGAAATAAAAGACCATTTAGACAAGTATGTCATTGGACAGGAGGAATATAAAAAACGGCTTTCAATTGCGGCAGCCTACCATTTCACCATGATAATGCATCTTTGTGAGAATCCGGCTGACGAAGAAGATGGCAAAGTTAAACGGTTTAGAAAGAAAAATACCGTTATTGCCGGACCCTCGGGCAGCGGTAAAACCTATTGCGTAGAGGTTCTGGGAGATCTTTTGCAGGTTCCAACCCTTATCGTTGATGCGACGGATTATACCGAAGCCGGTTTTGTCGGTAAAAGCGCCGATGATATGATTCGTGAATTGATTGATCTGGCACCGGGCTATAACCGCAAAGACCAGGCGCGATTCATCAGCCAATATGGGGGGCTTATATTTATTGATGAAATTGATAAGAAAGCCAAAGATGGCGCTTTGACCGGTCACGACATTTCACGCGAAGGATTTCAAAGGTCGGTTTTAAAACTTATCGAACGAAAATCAGTCTCCATCAATAATCCTTACTCTGCGGCCTCCCAAATCCAGGAGATGGTGGAACAGCAAAAAAAGGCCAAAGCAAGTAAGCAGGACAGCATGGTGAGTACGGAAAATATATTGTTCATCTTGGGGGGGTCTTTCCAAAGATCTCATGATGATCTGGATTCCATAGTCAAAAAGCGCCTGAAACACAAAGGGCGTGTTCACGACGATGGCAGTGTGGAGATTAAGGGATTTGCGGCAGAAGAGAAAAAGAACGGCAACGGTAAACTTCTAAGTTACTACAAAAAAGCAGAATCAGATGATTTTATAAAATTCGGACTTCTGCCCGAATTAATCGGAAGATCACCCATCAAAACGTTTGTTAACTTGTTGTCAAAAAATGATTTGATCAGAATCATGCAGGAAACCGAGGATTCCATCCTCAATCAATACAGACTGGAATTTAAATTATTCGGTATTGAAGTGGAATTTTTACCTGACGCAATTGAATATGTAGCCGAGATATCGGAAAATAGTAAGACGGGTGCCCGTGCTCTGGTGAGTGAATGGGAAAACATCTTGACAGATTTTCAGTTTGAGCTTCCTGGATCAAATTTTACAACATTGGAAGTTACAAGAGAATTATGTGAACACCCCAAAGACTATCTTTTGGGAATGCTGGAGAAATCACCATTCGTGGATTATATCGACAATTTCAAAAAAGAATATGGAATTGAACTTATTTTGGATAAAGATGTGCAAAACTATTTAGAAAATTATGCACATCAGAACAACATCGCACTGTCCTACGTGTTGAAAAAATTCCTCTCCGGTGCCTCTGCGTTGAATTACATGGGTATAAAAGAGCCATTCAAAGTTACCAAAGACATGGTACAGGATGAGAAATATTTCGATAAGCTATTTTCGAATTGGTATGAAAATCAAAAAGTAAAAAATGCAGTCAAAAATTGAAGAACAATAAAACCCCAATTGAGTCAAAGCTCAATTGGGGTGGCACGAGGTAATCGGCAGCGGGTAATAATTTAAAGAAAGGAGGTACTGATATGTACGCATTAATTTATGATGAATTCGATCCTGCAAAGCGCTAAAAGCGCGTGATTTCGGTCCACAAGACCAGAGAGACGGCCGAAAAGGCCATGAAGAAGCGACAGCGTAACTTAGACCGAAGAGTCTGGGAATGCAGTACCCGGATCGTATGGGTGCCCGTCCGGGTCCACGAAGGAGACACCATTACGCCCAATACTTTTGACACCTGGGCGCCGGGTGAAAAAATTCCAGAGGGAGATCAGGTCCCTGATGGGGATTAAAGAGGGGACTTGATAAGTAAAATTGTTTCCCTTTATGTTTGATTTCGATATTTCGGTTCCAAAAAAAGTAAAAGACATGTCGGAAATTATACGTTTAATTAAATATAGAAAACATGAGACCAAAGTATCCCTTGAATGGCTCTGGCGAAATTTACCGGTAGAATATTGGCTTTGGTTTTTCACCTTATTGGTAGGTGCGTTTTTATTGGGTATCGGATTAGGCCAGATACACTGGGTTCGGGATCTCTTAGGAGTGTAGTTCGTGTACTCCCTTAAAATTTTAAGTTTTGATCAAACGTGCCCATACTATTTTCCGGTTGTGTCTGCTGAGAATCGGTCACCAAATTTTTTTGTCAGCCTGTTGAACGTGCCAAAACGAGGCTACCAACATCAAATCCGGAATCCCTGGCTATCACACGGCATTTTACCTTAAATAGAAAAAAGATATTTTCGGACCTTCCGCATAGTGACTCGTAGTTTCCTTGTCCTTTCGATATAATGAGGTCGGCCGCCCGGTAGTAGCTCAGCAATTCGGAAGAACATTGCGAAAGGATGGTCG
>JARFPZ010000220.1 GCA_029288035.1 Desulfosarcina sp. | reverse complement strand
ATTGGAATCGGGAGCACCGCTGGAACCGGATAAGCCGCTGGAATATTCTCGCCAGATAAGAAGACAATGATTGACGTCGGCAACGTGCAAGGCGCAGCGCGCAAAGGGCGTCTAAGTGGCGCCCTCGACCACGCCGGCGCTACAGATTTGTCCGGCGAGATTAAATGAAGATTCCGGCCACATTAGAATCGGTATGCCCTTTTCTTTGGCCTTTGCGACCGTTTCCGGGTCGGGATCCGGATTGCCCTGGGAACAGGTGGCGGCGCTTTTCCCTGTTTAAGCTGCTTATTACATTTTACCCCCCCAATGGTATCAGTCCTTGAAAATTGTCCTGGCTACCTTTGGATCACGCGGTGATGTCCAACCCATGCTGGCCCTCTCCTTGGGCCTGATATCAAAGGGTCATGATGTTCTGTTAGCGGCACCACCGGAGAAGGCGGTCTGGGCGAAACAACTCGGATGTCCATTTCATCGGCTTGGAAGCAATGTGACCGCCTTCATCGATGATCTGGAAAATGCTCATTCATTAGGTTCTGCTATTTGCTTTGTATCTTTCTTGCGAAAAGAATTAAATGCGCAATTCGATGTCCTGCCAAAAATCATCGCCGGGGCCGATCTGGTAATCGGTTCATCTTTAACCTTTGCCCTGTCGACCATAGCCGAGTCCATGGGAATTGAATATCGCTATGTCGCATTTACTCCTCAGTTGTTCCCTTCCGCCCGGCACCCCTTCCCGGCCTTCAAACATCAAAGGTTTCCGAAGTGGTATAACCGCCTGACCTGGCGATTGGCCAGGCTGATTGATCGTTATAACATCAGCCGCCTGATTAACGACCACCGCAGGCAACTCGGCTTAAAACTGATCCAGGATACATGGCGCAATATCATGGGGCAACATATCATCGTGGCTTCCGACAGCGCGATTTCCGAAGTTCCGCCGGACGTCGTCGAGCCTGGCTTTACGCAAACCGGCTACATGCATTTAAATCAGCCAGATCAACATCTACCGGGTTTGGACGCATTCCTGGAGGGCGGCACGCCGCCTGTCTATGCCGGATTCGGCAGCATGCCGGTCCAGGACCAGATCAGCAGCGTTTCTTTAATCGTTGAAGCTGCACGACTATCCGGACAAAGGGTGGTTATCAGCAAATTCTGGGAGGGGCCTTCTGAATTTTCGAATGTGGATGACATTTTTTTTATTAAAAATTTTCCCCATTTAAAACTCTTCCCCAACATGGCTGCGGTGATCCACCACGGTGGAGCAGGAACCACTGCAAGCACGGCAATCAGTGGCGTACCCCAGATCATTGTGCCCCACATCCTGGATCAATATTATTGGGGCAACCAGATATATCAATCCAAACTCGGTCCCCGCCCTATCTGGCGCTCCGAATTGACTTCGAAAAAACTTGCGGCCGCCATCCAAGAATGTTTATTGAATAAAAGCATTCAACAGAAAGCCAAGGAAACCTCAGGTCTCATAAAAAAAAACGATGGTTTGGAGCTTACAGTGCGTGAAATACTGAGATATAAATGATAATCAGCACATTCAAAATGTTGACTTATAACCACATATGAAGCAATATCCTAATTAGATTTTATGGCCTCAATTTAGGTAAAATAATGGAATATACTGACTGCAAGCTTATAGAAATCGAACAAAATTTGCCGGGTTTTAATCAATTTATTGGTTCCTGGTTCTATAGAGGAGATATCAATTTTGTGGTTGATGTCGGGCCGGCCAATTCGGTATTTCGGTTAATCGATGCCTTGACAGAAATGAAAATTGGGACCATCGATTATGTCTTTTTAACCCATATACATATTGACCATGCCGGGGGACTTGCTCAATTTTTAGAGCATTTTCCGATGGCAAAGGTCATTTGTCATGAGAAAGGAATTAGGCATCTAGCTGAACCCAAGAAGTTGTGGGAGGGCAGTGTTAAAGTACTTGGAGAGATCTCCGAAATCTACGGACGTTTAAGTCCGATAGAAGAAAAATTTTTCATTTCTCAAAATGTTACCCTCAATAAGGACATCGTCGTAATAGACACACCGGGCCATGCATCCCATCATCTCAGCTTTGTTTACAACGGGAATCTATTTGCAGGAGAGGCAGGTGGAAATTATTTACGTGTGCGGGGTAAAGACTACCTTCGCCCCGCGACGCCACCAAGATTTCATTTAACCACATTTCTGAACAGCATAGAAACGTTAATCCAACTTGAAGATATGCAAATATGCTACGCTCATTTTGGTAAGGCAGATAGCTCCCATGAAATGTTAAAAAGAAATAGGGATCAAATATTAAATTGGGAAAAGATTATTCGGAGAGAACTGTCTTCTGATGCCAACGATCTTATGGAAAGATGTGTTAAACGTCTATTATCAGAAGATCCGGAATTGAAAGCTTTTCAAGAGCTGGAATCAAATGTCCAAAAAAGAGAACTTTTTTTTATTCGAAATTCAATCAAGGGCTATTTTCAATATTTAGAAAGTAGATAGCAACGATTTATTTTTACAGCAGCAACTCCAAGAGCGTCTCGATATCTAATCTTACATACGCTTTTAACGGAGCAACACGACAATGGCCAAGATCTTTGTATGTTATCGTCGGGAGAATCAAATTAGGTGTCAAATCTTGATTTGTGAACATTGTTGACAAGCCGATTGCGAATCGGTAAGAAATAACTTATGGCACGTGCATGGCGGATAGAATATGAGGGTGCTCTTTATCACGTTTTATCTCGTGGTAATGAAAAGCAGAATATCGTCACCAACGATGATGACCGCAAGCTTTTTTTAGCCACTGTCGGTGAGATGGCTAAGCGGTTTGAAATAGACCTTTTTGTTTACGTTTTGATGGACAACCACTATCATTTTTTATTTCGAACCAATCGAGCAAACTTGTGCAGAAGCATGCAGTGGTTTGGAGCCACCTATACCAAAAGATTTAACCTGCGCCACAATCGAAGCGGTCATTTATTTCAGGGTCGTTTTAAAAATATGCTGGTACAAAACAACGCCTACCTGTTGCAGCTTTCCTATTATATCCACCGCAATCCACTGAGAGCCGGAATGGTTCGGCGCTTAGCAGACTATAAATGGAGCAGCTATAGAGCTTACGCATATAGTAAACGCCATCAGAATTGGCTGAATACAAAGGTAATATTATCGCAATTTATTAATGTGAAGGACCAACACCAAGCTTACCGGGAAAATATACAAAAATATTCCAAAGAAGAGCAGCGTGTATGGGAAAATCTGCGGCATGGGATATTTGTAGGAACCGAAAAATTTGTGAGAAAAATAAAAAAGCGGTATCTGCCAGGTGTACCCCATGCTGAACTGCCTCATCAAAAACAGATAATCAAAGATGTAAACATTGACATGGTGCTTTCAAAGGCAGCCGCCATATTGAAATGTGACATGGATCTCTGCCGAGAATCAAACAGAATTTCACAATCGGTCAAAGCCGACCGGGATTTGTTGATCTATATTGCTTGGCAATTAGGCATGGTGACAAACCGGGAAATTGGTGAAAAATTTGGACTAACCTATTCAGCTGTCAGTCAGCGGGTAAGGGTGATAAAGGAGATGCTCAGCAAAGATAAGGAGCTAGAACGAAAATACTGGTACATTAAATCACTAATGAAGATTTAACACTTTAGTTCACCTTAGTTTTTTTGAGATCTTGCACTTTTGGACGATTAGTGCGTAGAACCCCATACTACGAAAGGAGAAATTATGAAATTTTTGACCGCCGTGGTTGTGGTTGACATCCAGAAGGACTTCACTACAGCCTACAAGGGTTCTCTTGCCGTGAATGGAACCGACCAGACCTACCTGAAGTCGGCTTCTGAGGCGACGAAAAAACTGAAAGGTGTTGGGCTGCCCATATACGCGACTCAGGATTGGCACCCGGCCGACCATGTTTCCTTCGCCTCGAACCACAAGGGAAAAAAACACCTGGAGACCATCACATTAGAGGACGGTCGGACCCAGATACTTTGGCCCGATCACTGCGTCCAAGGTACGGAAGGCGCAAAATTACTTTTAGACGAAAAACTTTTTGCAGGCATTGTCAAGAAAGGCACAAACTCGAAATACGATTCCTACTCCGGCTTTCAGGATGACGGCGGAGCCAAAACCGTCCTTGATAAGACACTTAAGTCGACCGGAATCAAGAACCTGATTGTTTACGGCATCGCTACCGACTACTGCATCAAGTTTACAGTTTTAGACGGAATGGCCGCCGGCTACGACGTTACAGTAATTAGAGACCTCACCCCGGAGATAGCCCCGGACACTGCCAAGGCAGCCTGGGCCGAGATGGAAAAGAAAGGCGCGGCCATTTGGCCAAGCCTGGACATGGCAAAGGTAAAAAAGTTGCTTTAAATAATAAGGTATTCAAATGATTGACAAAAACTGTTCAATTGAAAATATTCGCTCACGATTTAAAGACAGCATGACCGTTATGGTCGGCGGCTTCGGTGTGCCTGGAACGCCCTTCACCCTCATCGACGCATTGCTGGCAACCGGAGCCTCGGATCTGACGCTTATTAAAAACGAGGCCAACGAAGACCACATGGGTTTGTCCAAACTGATCGAGGCCGGGCGCTGTAAAAAGATCATCACCTCGCATCTGGGGCTCAACGCCACTGTCATCGGGTTCATGAACCGGGGGGAGATCGAGGTCGATTTTTATCCCCAGGGAATTCTGGCGGAAAAAATCCGTGCCGGCGGTGCCGGACTCTTCGGCTTTCTGACCGATATCGGCATCGATACCATCCTGAGCGACAAAAAGCAGATGGTGACGATTAACGGCCGCGAGGTGATTGCAGAGCCGGCCCTGCGTGCCGATGTGGCCCTCATCCATGCGGCAGTGGCCGACCACAGCGGCAATCTGGTATATGAAAAAAGCGCCCGCAATTTCAACCCACTGATGGCTACTGCAGCTGATACGGTGATTGCCGAGGTAGAGCGGGTCGTAGAGACCGGCAGTCTGGATCCGGATCAAATCCACACGCCGGGTGCTTTTGTGGACTATCTGGTTGAAATTAAAGAACTCACCCAAGAGTACGGGATATTGGCACATCATGTCATATAAAGAAAAAATAGCCAAGCGGGCAGCCCGGGAAGTTTCGCCGGGGCAGGTGATCAACCTGGGCATTGGGATTCCAACCCTGATTCCGGATTACCTGACGGCTGAAACAGCGGTCTGGGTTCATTCCGAAAACGGCATCCTGGGTATGGGTCGGCGCTGCCGCCGGGGGGCGGAAGATCGCAATTTGATCGACGCCGGCGGAAGCTACGTCACCTTGCAACCCGGAGCGGCTTTTTTTGACAGCGGGCTGTCGTTTGCCCTGGTACGCGGCGGGCGGTTGGATGTCGCATTTTTAGGCGCTCTCGAAATTTCTCGAACAGGCGACCTCGCCAACTGGATAATCCCCGGCAAGCACGCTCCGGGGATCGGGGGCGGTATGGAGCTGGCCCAGAAAGCCCGGCGGGTGATCGTTACTACCACCCACACTACCCGTAGTGGAGCGCCGAAAATATTGAATCATTGCACCCTGCCGTTGACTGCCAAAGGTTGTGTAAACACCATTATCACCGAGCTGGCTGTCATCGAGGTGGTCGCCGAAGGGCTGTTGCTGCGGGAAATTGCGGTCGAGTCCGATGTCAAACAGGTGTTGGCGAAAACAGGTGCACCATTGATCTTTCCCGAAGGAGAGCTGCCCGTGTTTTAAGATTTTATTCTAGCGTTGATATCCTGGAGTCATGGTCTATCGCCCGTGAACTCTATGCATCTGAGAATCTCGATGGCCTCTGTTCAAGGTTGCAGAAGATCGTTGTTGGATTATCTTTTTTTCCAATACTGACATAGCCGCAAAAAGGCACAAAAAGCACAAAAATAAAATTTCAGGGCTTGTAATTTCGATGGGTTATAATGAATAAAAATCGAAGTTTAATCTCTTTACGAGTTCATCAATACTCCAGTACTCTCTCCGAGCCGTAGGATCTACGAGCCGGAGGCCAACACTCCATAAGTATATTAAGCAGAATCATGGAGAGCCCCCTTCCAGGGGTTAAACCAAAGCCAGCGAAATTGTATGCAGCACGCCGACCGGGAATCAGAGGATAAACCATATGGCAGACTTGGACAGCAAACAACGACAGATCATCGAAGCAACGGAAAAATTGGAGGCCGATATTATCGACTTCGCCAGTCGGCTGGTGGCTGAGCCCAGCACTTTGGGAGAAGAAGCCTCCGCCCTGGCGGTGATGGAAGCCGAACTCGAACAACTGGGTTTCCAAACGGAAAATGTGGCGATCGATCCGCAAACACTGGGAGATCATCCTGGTTTTGCCCCGGTGCCCTGGGAATACGAAGACCGTTATAATGTCGTCGGATACCGGCCGGCCGACCGTGAGGGCGGCCGCAGTTTGGTGTTAAACGGTCATCTGGATGTGGTCGATCCGGGATGTCTTGATTTCTGGGAGAACGATCCCTTCAGCCCGGTAATAAAGGAGGAATGGCTCTACGGCCGTGGGGCTGGGGATATGAAATCGGGCATTGCCGCCATGATTTACGCCGTGCGTGCCGTGGAACTCGCCGGGTTCGGAATACAGGCTCCGGTGACCGTGCAAGGGGTCATCGAAGAAGAATGCAGCGGGAATGGTGCCCTGGCCTGTCTTCATGCCGGATATGATGCCGACGCCGCCTTGATTCCGGAACCCTTCGGACCGACCATTCTGACGCACCAGGTCGGGGTTCTCTGGTTCAAGGTCACCGTGCGCGGCGCCTCCCGTCACGTTCTATCTGCAAGTTCCGGCGTGAATGCCATCGAAACCTGTTTTCCCATCATCGCGGCCCTGCGTTCGTTGGAGGCCGAGCTCAACGACGGCCCACGGCATGAGGCTTACCGGCAATTTGAACATCCGTTGAACCTCAACATCGGAATATTCAACGGCGGCAGTTGGCCTTCCTCGGTTCCGGACGAAGCCGCGTTTCAGGCCCGGTTGTCCTATTTTCCCGGTGTTCGGTTTAACGATATCCGTCAAAAAATCATCCAGGCGGTCCAGAAGACGTCCGAGAACAACCCCTGGTTGTCCCAAAATCCGCCTATCATTGAATTTTACGGCTTCCGTTCAGAGGGCCATGCAGCGGATCGAAATCTTCCCGCCTTTGAAACCCTCAACGACTGCCACCGGATGCTGACGGGGCTAGACGCCGAAACCTATATTTCGACCTGCACCACGGATTTGCGCGCCTTTCAATTGTTCGGTCAACGCCAGTCCACCTGCTATGGGCCGGTCGCCGAAAACATCCACGGCGCCAACGAACGCGTCCACATTCCAAGTGTAATGCAGGTGGCCAAAACCTATGCTCTTTTTTTATCGCGCTGGTGTGGGCTTGTTGAATAATTACTCTTAGATTTTCAGGAAAAAGGTCAATGAGTAACCGCAAGAGAGTCTTTATATTAATTACGATAATGGCGTTAAACGCTTCATTTGTCGGTGGGATCGCAATTTTTTCCCTATACCGGGCTGCCATTAGCGAAGAGAGGGAAAGACTTGTCGAAATCGCCCAGAGCCAAGCCCGTCTGATTGAAGCCGTTGCCAGATTCGACGCAGCTTCTGGTAGATCCGGCGGACTGGAAAGCGCAAGGTCGGCCACCCTGAGTCAAATCATCGAAGCCCATCAGAATTACGAGCAATCCGGGAGAACAATGGAGTTTACCCTTGCCGAACGAAAGGGTAATTTGATCATTTTTTTGTTAAGACACCGACACGGTGATCTCAAACAACCAAAACCGATCGATTTTGCATCGAATTTAGCTGAGCCAATGAGACAAGCGCTATCCGGGCGCTCCGGAACATTGGTCGGCGTTGATTATCGAGGGGAACGGGTGCTGGCAGCTCACGAGCCGGTGTCGGAGCTGGATTTAGGTATTGTGTCCAAGATCGACCTTTCTGAAATACGCGCGCCGTTTGTGAAAGCTGCCACGATAGCCGGACTCCTCTCAGTATTGGTGGTAATAGGCGGGGCCGCCTTGTTTCTAAAAATAAGCACCCCGATGATAAAGTTAGTGGAGGCGCACAACATCCAGCTGGCGGTCGCAAATAAAAAACTCCGGCAGGAAATTGTCGAGCGCACGCGGGTGGAAGAGGCATTGCGCAAAAGCGAGATGAAATATCGCGATATCTATTTTAACATTCAAGATGTTTATTATGAGACCAGCCCTGATGGAATTATTCTCGAAATCAGTCCTTCCATTGAGAAATTCTCCCAATACCAACACGAAGACCTAATTGGAAGATCATTATATGACCTCTATGCCGACCCTGAAGTAACGGGCAAGGTTATCAATAAAATTCTCGCTGATGGAAAGGTGGGGGATTTTGAGATCAATCTCAGAGACAAGGACAATTCACAGCGGCCCTGTTCCATCGTGATGACCGTAATCAAAGACGAACAAGGGGTTCCCCTAAAATTTATCGGATCCATGCGGGATATTTTTATCCGAAAGCAGGCTGAAAAAGAAAGAAAAGATCTAGAAGAAAAGATCGCCCGTTTACAGAAAATGGAGGCCTTGGGGCTCCTTGCGGGCGGGGTTGCCCATGATCTCAATAACGTGTTGTCGGGGATTGTCGGCTATCCCGATCTGTTGTTGATGGAGCTGGCGGAAGACAGCCCGCTGAAAAAACCCATTTTAACGATGCAACGTTCAGGGCAAAAAGCCGCTGATATTGTCCAGGATCTGTTGACGCTTGCCAGGCGGGGCGTCATAACACCAGATGTACTGAATTTAAATGACATTGTAAAAGATTACCTGGCATCTCCCGAACACGAGAGGCTGGAAGCTTTTCACTCCGACGTTCAGATCGAAACGAACCTGAACCGCGAGTTGCTGAATATCAAAGGGTCTTCTACTCACCTGAGGAAAACGGTTATGAATCTGGTTTCAAACGCGGCGGAGGCTCAGGTTGGCGGTGGCATAATCAGCTTGTTGACCCGGAACAAATATATAGATCGCCCCCTTAAAGGCTACGATAATATACAGGAAGGCGACTATGTGGTTTTAGAGGTGTCGGATACCGGAGTTGGAATAGCCGCTGAAGAACTCAATAGAATATTCGAACCGTTCTATACGAAGAAAGTAATGGGAAGGAGCGGCACGGGTTTAGGAATGGCGGTTGTCTGGGGAACGGTTCAGGATCATCGAGGATATATCGATATTGAAAGCAAAGAAGGCAAAGGAACCACATTCTATCTTTATTTACCGGTTACCAGAGATCGGATCGTCGAAAAGAAAGCAGTGATTCCTGTTGAGACATATAAGGGTGCGGGACAATCAATTCTGATCGTCGATGATGTCAGGGATCAACGGGAGCTCGCCTCACACATGCTGACGACGTTAGGTTATTCTGCCAATACCGTATCAAGCGGAGAAGGGGCGATTGACTATCTAAAAAACAATTCCACGGCCCTGGTTCTATTGGATATGATTATGGACCCCGGGATAGATGGCCTTGATACCTACCGGCAAATTCTCAAATTGTATCCTAATCAAAAAGCAATCATCGCCAGTGGATTTTCCGAAACGAAACGGGTCAAAGAGGCTCAAAAACTTGGTGCGGGCCAATATGTAAAAAAACCTTATACTCTGGAAAATTTAGGATTAGCTGTATGGAAGGAGCTGGCGAAATGAAAGGAGGTCTGGCGATGTTATATTTGATCAAGCCATTGTCCAGATGGCACAGACGCTTTTTGGTGGATATTGTCGTTCTGTTGGTCTTGGCTATGATACCTGACGCTTTTGCGGGCGATTCCCTTGAATTACTCAGGGTGTTCCAGAAAAACCAAATGCCCGGCAAT
>JARFPZ010000110.1 GCA_029288035.1 Desulfosarcina sp. | reverse complement strand
TTCGGGGAACTTCACCGAAAATAATCTTCCTGGGTCTTTTGTATCTTGGCAGGTCTTTACAAAAGCCGGTGACTTCTTCCTCCGTCAGGACCTGATTGGGTTTGGCCTGTATGATGGCCGCCACGATTTCAACCAGGCGTTCATCGGGCAGGCCGATGACGCCGACATCCTGTACTTTGGGGTGACCCATGATATGGCTTTCGATCTCCACCGGAAAGATATTTTCGCCACCCGTAATGATGATGTCCTTGGCGCGATCCACCAGCCAGATAAACCCGTCCTCATCGATGCGGGCAATATCGCCGGTGAGCAGCCATCCGTCTTTTAGGGTTGCCGCGGTGGCCTCGGGATTCTTGTAATATTCTTTCATCACGCCGGGTCCTTTGACCAGCAACTCCCCGGATTCGCCCCGGGGCAGGGGCTGTAATTCGAAATCCACGATGCGGCATTCCCAGTCAAATCCAGGAACCCCGATGGCCCCGACTTTGGCGGTATTTTCCAATCCCAGATGCACACAGCCCGGGCCGGTTGATTCGGTAAGACCGTAGTTGGTGTCATATTCATGGTGGGGAAATATCTTTTTCCAGTTGTTAATCAGGCTGGGGGGAATCGGTTGGGCGCCCATATGCATCAGGCGCCATTGGTCGAGCTCGTAGCCTGCAATATCGATCTCTTTGTTTTCGATGGCAATCAGAATGTCATGGGCCCAGGGAACCAGCAGCCAGACAATGGTGATTTTTTCTTCCGAGATCGCCTGCAGGATGTACTCGGGCTTTATGCCTTTCAGAATGACGCCCCTGGCCCCGACAATGAAATTGCCGAACCAGTGCATTTTGGCACCGGTGTGGTAAAGGGGGGGGATGCACAAAAAATTGTCTTCGTGGGTCTGATTGTGGTGGCGGTTCTCAACGTAGCAGGCATGTTCCAGATTGCGGTGGGTCAGGAGTACGGCCTTGGGTTTTCCGGTGGTGCCGGATGTGAAGTATAAGCCGGCATTGTCAAGCAAGTCGATTGGTATGGCGGGATTTTCAACATTGGCTGAAGCCAGACAATCCGTATAAAGTTGGCAATCGTCGGGTTGCTTGTTATGCGGGCCGACAAAAATATAGTTCTCAATGGTTTTGTCCAATGCGGTTTTCACCGAATCGATTCTGTCGATAAATTCTTGGCCGAACAACAGGACCTTTGCTTCTGCAATTTCGCAGCAATGTTTGATATCATCACCTGAAAACCTGAAATTCAAGGGTACCACCCAGGCACCGCTGCGGAGGATGCCGAAATAGGTCGGCAGCCATTCAATGCAGTTCATCATCAGGTGCACAACCCTGTCGCCTTTGCGGACGTCTCTGGCAATCAGGGCGTTGGCAACCCGGTTGGCCTCGGCATCGAATTGTTCCCAGGTAATCTGCCTGCGGCTGTTTTTAGCCGGATCCCTTTCAATCAGGGCAATTTCATCACCATAGACGCGGGCGTTTCTTGCCAGGATTTCAGTTATCAGCAATGCTGGCTCCTTTTTTTTTTAAATGTTTTGCCACAAAGGCACGAAGACACTAAGATTTCTTTCAAATGGTTATATTTTCTTTGTGCCTTTGTGTCTTGGTGGCTGAAATTTCCTTTAATCGAGCTTTTGAAAGGCTTCCTTGCGGCCGGTATATTTCTCTCTCAATTTGGGCTTCATGAGTTTACCGGTTGGATTTCTCAGGACCTCATCGAAGATGACCTTGCGCGGCACCTTGTAGGTCGCCATCTTGGTTTTGGCAAACTCAATCAACTCTTCCTCCGTCATGGACGCCCCATCTTTTAACTGCACAATGGCCAGCACGATTTCCACCAGGCGCTCGTCCGGGTAGCCGATACAGGCCACATCATCGATCTTGGGGTGATCCATCAGGGCATCTTCAATCTCCACCGGAAAAATATTTTCCCCGCCGCTGGTCACCATGTCTTTGGCCCGGTCGACAATGTAATAGTATCCTTCTTCGTCGGCTTTAACCAAATCACCGGTATACAGCCAGTCGTTTTTAAGCGATTTTTGTGTCAGTTCCGGATTCTGATAATAACCTTTCATCATGCGATTGGTTTTGAGCAACAGCTCACCGACCTTTCCGGCCGGGAGCTCGGTATCGTCAAAATCGACGATTTTGGCATCCATCCCAAATGTGGGCTTGCCGATGGAGCCGGGCTTGTGTAGGACTTCTTCCGGATAAAGGTTGAAAAGTCCGCCGCCGCCCCCTTCGGTGATGCCGTAAATATTGGAACAACCACAGGGCAGGGTATCCACCAGCCGTTTCATGACGTCGAAGGGGACCGGCTGGGCACCGATTTCCATGTACCGCCAGCTGGTCAGATCATAGTCGTCTAAGTTGATGTCACCGTTGGCGACGGCGTTCAAGATAGCAACCGCAATGGGTACCACAAAAAGAACATCCGTCCCTTTTTCTTCAGCGATGGCCTCGATGATCCATTTGGGATCGTTAAATTCCCTGAGAATCGTTCCAACGGCGCCGGTGGCATAAAAGGGCGCCCACAAAAACATGGTGCCGCTATGATACAACGGAAGGAAAAATACATAATTGTCGTTTTTTTCTACAAAATAACTCATCCCGTTACCGATGGCGGTATTGTTAAGGGAGTCGTGAGTGTGCAGCACCGGCTTGGGATCACCAGTAGTACCGGAGGTGAACATCATGGCCAGATCGTGGTGACCCGCCACATCGATAATGGCTTCAGAAGTGTCACTGCTTGCCGCCAGGGTCCGGTAGTCGATCATATCATCCGGTACCGACTCACCGACACAAATATACTGCCTAACGGTTTTCAGATCCTTTTGGACCGGCTGAACCACCGGCAGGAATTCCGATCCTATGATAAAGGCTTTGGGGTTGCTAATCTTGGCGGCATACAGGATATCCGCACCCACAAAACGAAAATTAAGGGGAACGACCACGGCGCCGATTTTGATAATACCATAGTAGGTGATCAGCCATTCAAGAGAATTGTTTTGCAGATGCATGACAAAGTCGCCGTCTTTGATTCCCAGGTCCTTCGATAAATAATTGGCAACTTTATTGATCTCATCATTAAACTGCCGCCAGGTAAGCGTTCGACGCTGGTTTACGGAAGGCGTTCTTTCGATCAGGCATATTTTATCGGCTAAGTGCCGAGCATGTACGGCGGCATAGTTGGCATAATTCATTTTTTTGTCCTCCTTATTTGCGAAACTTCTCCCTCAGTTTGCGGTGCAGTATTTTCCCGGTGGGGGTACGCGGCATGTCTTTTTCATCGATAAAAATAATTTCTTTGGGGCGTTTGAATCCTGCCATCTGGCTTTGGCAGCATTGCCGGATGGTGTCTTCATTAATTTTGGATTCATCGAGTCCGGGTTTGCGGACGACGACCGCAGCCACCTTCTCGCCCCATTTATCATCGGGGAGTCCGACGATGGCACAATCAAACACGCATTCGTGGCTACCGATGACTTCCTCGATTTCGCTGGGATAGACATTCTCTCCCCCGGTAATGATCATATTATCTTTGCGGTCGACGATTTGATAAAATCCCTCTTCATCCCGGGTGGCCATGTCACCGGCCGAAAACCACCCGCCTTGAAAGGATGCAGCGGTTTTCTCGGGCAGCTTGTAGTATTCGTCAAAGAGCATGGGGCCCTTTGAGTATAATTCGCCGACCTCACCGATGCCGACCTCATTGCCGTCCTCATCCAGGATTTTGACAAAATCCGTTCCCAGGGTTTCATAGCCGATGGAGCCCAGTTTTCTCAACTGATGTTCAGGTTTGAGTATGGTGACAATGCCGGCCTCCGTGGAGCCATACCCCTCGTAAAGTTCGACACCGGGGAAAAAATCCATGATTGCCAGCTTCATGCTCTTGCGGACCGGGGCGGAGGAGCATATTAGTTTCCTGATGGAGCTGACATCATGTTTTTTCGCCTCCTTGGAGGCATTTAGAATCAGATTATAATGGGTGGGGATCAGGGAGATAAACGTTATCTTCTCTCGCTCGACAATTTCCAGTATTTCTTCTGGTTTGAATGATCGCGCCGGATGGATGTAGGCCGAGCCGCCGAGGTAAATAAAGGTGAAGGTGAAAAAGGTGGCGTTAATGTGGCAAATCGGCATGACATTCAGGCAAACGTCATACTCGTTTAAACCGAAATCTGCGGCATTGATGAGATAAAATGCGATGTGGGATTCATGGGAGCGAACCACCCCTTTGGGTTTGCCGGTGGTGCCGGAGGTGTAGATCAATATCCAGGTGTCCGCAGGCGCGACCTCGGCTTCGGGTTCACCATCGGCTGCGTTTTCAATGAATGCCTCGTAAGGTCTGTAGCCCTCCGCGGCCTGACCGACGACGATATACTTGTCGGCTGCAATATTTTTCAAGTCAGCCTTAATTGCATCCACCGTTGGCGTAAATTCGTCGTGAACAATAAATGCCTTGGCATCCGAATTTTCGGCGATATACGCAACCTCCGAACCGACCAGGCGAAAATTGATTGGTACGATGATGATGCCGGTTTTGGCGGTGGCCAGGAATACTTCCACGATTTCGATGCTGTTTTCCAGCAACACGGCGACCTTATCGCCTTTTGACAATCCAATTGAGAGCAGGCTGTGGGCGAGTTTGTTAACCCGCCGGTTGACCTGTGGATAGGTAAAGGTGCGCATGCGGTCTTTGAGCGCCACAGTGTTCGGGAACTTTTTGGCATTGACTTTAAGATTCTGACCTATATTCAGCCAGCCGGCCATGGAAACCTCCTATAAAGAATGAAGATTGTCGATTGACGAATGACTAATGAAGGAATCCTATCGATTATAATAATTCTAAAAAGACTGAGCGAAGCCTCCGGCTCGTAGAGGTTGTAGCGCCTACGCCTCGGAGAGCGAATTCCACAATTCGTCAATATTCATTTTTCGATGCTTATCCGAGCGTCCACCACCACCACCTGATCCCCAAAGGCCATCAGCGGATTTAAATCCATTTCCCGGATTTCCGGCAGATCGGTGAGCAGTTGAGAGAGGCGTTGAATGATTTCGATTATTAGGTCTTGATTCACGCCGGCTCGTCCCCGCACGCCTTCAAGCATGGATGCGCCTTTGATGGCCGACAGCATTTGACCGGCCTCACCCGATGTCACTGGTGTTAAGTTGAACACCACGTCTTTCATGATCTCGACGAAAATACCGCCCAGACCGAACATCACGGCATGGCCAAGACCTTCTTCGGCTTTGGCGCCCATGATCAACTCTAGGCCGCCGGGGAGATATTGCTGTGTAAAAAAGCTTAGATCGTCGTCGGGGAAACGTTGCTGCATTTTTTCAACCGTTGCCCGGACGGCATCGCCGTCCTTGAGGTCAACAGCGACACCCCCCATGTCGCTTTTGTGCAGGATGGATGCCGCATCAGCCTTGACAACCACCGGATAACCAATCTCAGCTGCCACCGCCACAGCCGCTTCGGCGTCTTTGGCGGTTTTCCAGACGGCTGTCGGAATTTTGTAGGCAGCCAGAATGCCGTAGACCGATTCGGCTGGAAGGTTTGATTTTCCGGCTTCTTTGGCTGCTACCAGGATTTGGCGGGCGCCAGCGGAGTCCGTGTCGCCAAACGTTTTTACTTCACCAATCTGGCGGGTGCGAATATTGTGATAGTCGACCAAGGCCGTCATGGCGCGGGCCGCCTCGCCGGGCAGGGCAAAACACGGCACCCCGCCGTCTTGCAGAATCTTGACCACCTCCGTCCACTGGCGCCTATCCGTCATGAGGTTGCAGACAATCGGTTTTTTCTGTTGTTGGCTGACTGCAACGATTTCTTTGGCCGTACTTTCATTGTCGACAAAAAAGGGTGTAACGAAGTTGACGAAAACGCAGTCGAAGTTTTCATCCACCATCATGGCGTCCAAACAGGCCCGATAGTGTTGGGCCGGACCGGTGGCCAAAACATCCACCGGGTTGTTTACGGAAGCCTCCGGAAAAAGGGCTTCGGTCAATACGGCTCGGGTCTTTTCCGATAGCGGCGGCAGTGTCAGACCGTTTGCCACCATAACATCCGTGGCAATCACCGCCGGGCCGCCGGTGTTGGTGATAATTCCCACCCGGTTGCCCTTGGGAATCGGCTGGGTGGCAAAGGCGGCGGCAGCCTGAATCAGCTCGCCTTCGTCTTTGAAGGACAGGATGCCGGCTTTTTTGAAGATCAAATCGGTGGCAATATCTTCCTTGGCAAGCCCTCCCGTGTGAGAGGCCGCGGCTTTGGCGCCTTCCATCGTACGTCCGGCCTTCATGGCCAGGATCGGTTTTTTGGACGCTACTTTTGTGGCGACCTCCATGAAGGTTGCGGCATCTCTGAGCCCTTCGACATAGGTGACGATCACCCGGGTGCCGTCGTCATCTCCCAGATACGCCATGATCTCCGGAATGGTCACATCACAAGCGTTGCCGTTGGAGGCATAGATACGGGTGCCGACCCCCATTTGTGAAAATGCCTGGTGAATCACCTCGGCCACGCCGCCGCTGAGGGCCACAATCGAGATATAGCCCGGGTCCGGCATGGTAAAGGTGAAATTGCAGTAAGCCCGGATATCCGCATCGGTGTTGATGATGCCCTGGCAATTGGGACCCAGCACCCGGATGCCGTATTGATTTGCCTTTGCCAGGAAATCCTTTTCAATGGCTTCACCATCGGGGCCGGTTTCAGAAAACCCGCCTGAATTAATGATGACATTTTTTACGCCTTTTTTACCGCAGTCTTCCATGGCCATGGGCACGAATTTGGCCGGGATTACCATGTGGACGACGTCGATATTGTCCGGACATTCCATAATCGATGGATAGGCTTTAAGCCCCCGGATTTTATCCGCCTTGGGATTGATCGGAAAGATACCGCCTTTAAACCCGAAATCGATCAGGTTTTTAATCACGCGATTGCCGATGGAAAGTTCTTTGGACGACGCCCCGATGACGGCCACCGACTTGGGACGAAATAAAGACTCTAGCATTGTGATTCTCCTTTTCTGCTAGGGTAATGTGTTTTGTTAAAATCGACCCAATACCCAGTACCCAGTACCTAATCCCCATTACCTATCCGTTAATTACTTTCTTCCAACTGTTCGATAAACGCCTCGACATTGGTTTTGGTCTGCTCATCGGAAAGCAACCTGAGGTCGTTCAGGTCACCGTGGATGGTCAGACTGGGGATTCCGGTAACTTCCGAAAGTCGCTGGGGCATGCCGTAACGGCAGTTCGTGTTGTTGGGGCAGGTCTTGGCATCGTGGTAGATGACGCCGTCAACCTTAAAAAACGCCAGCATGTCTTTGATGTATTTTTCCTTGGCTTCATCGTCACGCACGATAAACAGTTCCGTGTAGGCTTTGGCCATGCTGTGAAACGGATCTTCCGGATCCAGCGCGGAAAATACCCAACTGTTGCAGTAGGTCGAGGCCAGGACGTTGGTATTTAAACCGGCAAACAGCTTCGAGTGGGCACTGAGCCTGCCCCACACTGGCATCCCATCCCAGTAGATGCGATGTTGTTCGCCTTCTACCGCGCCGTCACCGCTTTTAATCCGTTCATTCAGCTCCGCCAGTAGCTTTTCATAAACATCCAGCGCCTTCTGGGTGCCTCTGCCCACGACCGCCGGGCCCATAAGGGTGGTTCCATCAAAAAAGGTTAGGGGAGCGGGGACAGCCGAGGCTGTGTCCAGTATTTTCTTCCAGATATCCGAGCAGTCGCGAGACAGCCTGACCGCTTCCTTTAGTTTGGCCATTTCAAACTTTTTGCCGGAAACGTTTTCCAGGGGTTCAACCAGTGCCTCCATCTGTTTGGCGATGGAAGCGATATGGGCTTCGGTAACGTCGCCGACATTTCGATGGGTATGAACACCCAGCACCGGGGCGTCGAATTTATTGCCATACCACTTAAACCAGTCCTGGACGTCCCGGCATTGATTCGTGTTATAAACCAGGACATCCGGTTTGGGAACACTGTCGATGTTAAAGATTTTCTTTAGGGGTGTGATTCCTTTTAAAAACGCTCCGATATCTGCGGTCAGGTATGAACAGATTTCCGGCGAATATCCCTGCGCATTGGCTTCCGGGATCAGATCGGTGGCCATGCGCGTGGCTCCTAACATTGCGGAGTGGGTCTCGGGAAAATAGATCAGAAACCCCATGGCTCTGAGTATTTCAGCCGGACCGACACTGGTGCACCATGCAATTTTGGGATCTCCTTTCTTTGATGCGTCATCGAGCTCGAGATAATAATCAGCCATAAATTTACCGACATCCGCGGCGGCCGCTATTTTTTTTCGGACGACTTTTTGTTCTTCTGGCATAATCTAACCTCCCATTTTTTTGCTGTATCCAACATCGATAATAGCTGTAGCAAAATCAGGCTATTTGATGGTTTTACTATAGGTAACGCAACTGACTCGCAAAAAAATATCAAAGACCATAAGCCAGTTACTTTAGTATTACTTATCCGCATTCATTGCATATAGGGCCGCTCCGATGGCACCGGTCAGCTGGGGGTGTTCAGGCACTAGCACTTTTCTGCCGATCATTTCTTCGGCCATTATAACCAGATAGGGATTGTGGGCGACAACACCGCCGGTCATGACCACCTTTTCAGTCATGGCATCCATTTCTAGCACTCTCTTGATGACCGAAAAGAAAACACCTTTTACGATGTCATTGATTTTTTTCCCATGGCGAATATTTTCAAGGACTTCTGTGGCTGAAAAAACGGTGCAAAAGCTGCCCAGTTTGACCATGTCTTCAGAGCGCGAGGCCAGCCCATCCATTTCATCAAGGGGGATGTCCAGGCGAGCAGACATTTCTTCCAGGAAGGCCCCGGTGCCGGCTGCGCATTTACGGTTCATTTTAAAGCTCTTGCGGCGGCCCGCTTCGTCCAGCTTGATGATTTTGTTGTCCTGTCCACCAATATCAATGACGGTAATTTCCTGTGGAAAATACAAGTAACATCCGCTGGCATGACAGCCGATTTCGGTTTTGGTGTCAGCGGCATAGGTGACGTTTTTGCGGCCGTATCCGGTGGATATCGCCTTGGCAATATCGTCCTGACCGGCATTCGCCATTTTCAGAGAAATTTCCAAACAATCCTGGGCGGTGGCCGCAAAATCAATCCCCGACTTTTTTATTGCATAGCCGATCAGATGCTTGCCGGGATCAAGAACGGCCACTTTGGTTCTCGAGGATCCCACATCAGCGCCGACGTA
>JARFPZ010000629.1 GCA_029288035.1 Desulfosarcina sp. | reverse complement strand
CATATTAGAATGTGAAGCAAGTTTGTGGATGCAATTGCTGCCACAGTCTTTGCAGTACCTTGGTATCTGATTTTGCGCTGCTTAGGTGCTTCTGCATAAAATCGGTCCCCTGAAAAATTGCAGATACTAGTTACAAGGAGGGCTTCGGTTTATATTTCTGCTGCCTGCCTTAAAATAAAGGAAGCTTAAACTGGGTGATTCCCAACTGCTACCCCTTTATGCGACACCACTAGTAACTAGCCAACCATTTCAGGTTAATACACACCATACTCCTGCAAGGCTTCCCACATGGCAATGAGGTTTTGGGGCGGCACATCGGCCTGAATGTTGTGAATGGTGTTGAACACGTATCCGCCGCCGGGCGCCAGCGCTTCGATATTGCGTCGGACGTCGTCCTTGACTTCCTGGGGCGCGCCGCGTGGCAAAATTCCCTGGGTGTCTACGCCGCCGCCCCAGAATGCCAGATCCTTTCCGTAATCCCGTTTAAGGCCGGCGGGCGCCATGTTTTGGGCACGAATGTGAATGGGGTTGAGGATATCAACGCCGATTTCCAAAAAGTCAGGGATCAGCGGACGCACATTGCCGTCGGAGTGAAAGAAACGTTTGGCATGGGGCGCATATTTGATAAAGGTCTCGAACAAGACTTTCAGACGCGGTTTGATGAGCCTGCGAAACATATCGGGGGATATGAGCTGTGAGGTTTGGGTGCCGTAGTCATCGGCATACGTCACCACATCAACCAGATCGCCCAATTCGGCTAACGCCGTCTGCCAATAGTCCAGCTTCAACTGCAACAGCCGGTCGAACAGGGCGCAAGTGACCTTTTCATTGGTGATCATCATCACGAGAAGGTTTTCCATGCCGACAATGCGCTGGGCAAACTCAAATATACCGGCAAAAGCGTCCTTGAGCACCACGGCATAACCCGCGTCCCGATATTGCCGTGCCAGGTCACAAAGTCCCGCCAGCCGTTCCGGATTGGCAACATCCGGCCAAGGATGGTTGGATATGTCTGCAACCGTCAGTTCGGAGCGGGGCAGGGGAACCTTTACGACGCTGTAGTAAAGACCATCGTCTTTGGGTCGGTGATGGGTGATGCCCCACTCGTCGTGGTAGGCCCAGTAGTCGCCGGCATCCTCTTCAATGATCTTCCAGTTGTGGCTGTTCAACGGGTAAAGTCCGCGGGTGTCGATATTCATGCGTGCGACGACATCATCGTCGATGGATGCCAGCTGTTGGACGGCATCGCAAAATTCTATTCCACCATCCGGAAATCCCAAAGCCTTGCGTAAATTTCGGTAGGCGACCACGTGGATGCCTGTCACCTGACAGGAGCCCAGATCGAATGGGACCCGGTCAGGCTCACGATGATCCAAGGTAGTTAATATTCTTTCACGGGAGTTCATCAACTGAAACTTCTCCTGACCGGCGTCCGCTTGAGCGGCAGTTGTACCGGTTTTCCGCCGGTCAGTGCCGAATGGTAAATTGCTAGAATAATTTCGATGGATTTGCGGGCCTCCGTTCCATCGATGAAGGGTTTATCGCCGCGTTTGAGTGAACGGACGGCGTCTTCAAAATTTTTCTGATGTCCACTGAAATCAATGGCGCTGGGGTCGGCAGCGCCGGCTCCGGCTTCCCCGGGTTCTGCCCGGAACTTTTGCATATTTTTTTTGTCCGAAGACCTTTTCCTCTTGAAATCCCAGACGGTAAATGAGTTGTCCCTCATGAAGATCGACCCCTCGGAACCGCAGATGTGAACTTCGGCCGGGTGTCCGGTTGGGGAAAAACAGGATGTGGATCCCTCGATGACCCCAAGCGCACCGCTGGTAAATTTTACGATGGCCACCGCATTGTCCTCGGTTTCAATGTCCTTGTGGATGGCAAGATCCGCATAGGCACAAACCGATGCCACCTCTCCTGCCAGATAGTAAAGCAGATCGATGGTGTGAATGGATTGGTTCATCAATGCGCCACCGCCGTCGAGCAGCCAGGTTCCGCGCCAATCTCCGCTGTCATAGTATTCCTGAGTGCGGTACCATTTGATGTAAGCGTCGGCCAGGGTGATCTTGCCCAAGCGTCCGCTGTCGACAGCTCGCTTGAACACAGCGGTGGCGTCGTTGAATCGACGTGGGAAAATGCCGGCCAGCATGACCCCGTTCTGGTCGCATGCTTGTATCATACGGTCTACGCGCTCCAGGGTCACTTCCAGCGGTTTTTCACAAATGATGTGTTTTCCGGCTTTGGCAGCCTGCAGGCAAGGTTCCAGGTGGGCTCCGCTGGGGGTGGCAATCACGACGATGTCCAGTCCCGGATGGTCCAGAAACGCCGTGTAATTCTGATAAGAGGCGCAGTCGAAAGCCCTTGCGACCCGATCTGCGTTGGCTTTACTGCGGGAAAACACACAGGCAAGGTGACCGCCTCTCATAGCCTCGATGGCGCGGGCATGGAAATCTGCAATCATCCCGCAACCGACAATTCCAATACCGTAACCGCCTTTTTTCGCCATGACATTCTCCTTTGAAAAGATCGGTCGATTCGCTGATTCGTTGATTGAGTTTATTGGTTGAGTTGTTGATTAGTAAGTTAAGTTAAACCGCAAATTAGACAGATTTCACGGGAAATACCAAGTAATCCGCAACCCGCAACTCGTAACTCGCAACCCTCTAGTGCAACATCTCAAATGGAGACACCAGCGCTTTTTCCCTGGCTTCGGCCAGTAGGGCATACTTGGCGATGGTACAGGCCCGATGTTCCGCTGGTTCGGTACCCGCATCCAGGTGCGCCAAGAACGCGTCGCGTACTTGACAAAAATGCTGCTCGTGGGTTGTTCTCAAATCATCTGGAATGTTAATCAGCAAGGCATTTTTTTCCGGATTTACAGATAGTCCCGGATACCTGTGAGACCATTTCCCCAAGCAGTCCTGAATGGTTTCTTCAACCTGAATTCTGTGACCGCGAGGTATGATCAGTAGTTCGGTTTTAAAGTCATTTTCCGGCAACTGACGAATCATAAGATCCGAACGGGTGCCCTTAATAAGAGAGCGGTGGGTGTCACCGCCGCCCGGCGGTTCGTCCAAGTTCCAGATTTCCCGCAGATGAACCGGGACCCCCTTGAGGTCATAAATCAATTCGCCGTTACAAAAATAGTTCAAGACATCATCTTTGACATATTTCTGAACAGCTTGGGGAAATTGATGGGTACCGGTTATTTTGACAAACTTATCCAGCGGGACTTCGGTTGGCCAGCGTCGGGCTTCGATTAGCTCGATATCTTTTTCATAATCGATGGGGATTGCTGGAAATAGCATCCAATGGGTCATGTCGACCAGGTGAATGGTGGTGTCGACAATACCTTCGCCCTGGATATCGATATCAAAATACCAGGCCGGCCGGACCAGTGGTTTTTGATTGACGATCTTGTAGAGATGGTGGACACATTCCTTGAAAACTGACGGGCCGGTATCCTTGTCTATGCGAATTTCACCGAAAACGTTTTGTTCGGCCAGAAATTTCTTTTGAATCAGGGTGGCGATTTCATAACGCTCGGTCATGATGTCCACCGCCAGGGGACGACCGGACGTCATGGTCGCATGCAGAAAAGGAATCGCTGCCTGGGTCGTGACCCATGGTTTATCGGCTAATATCGCAAACCCTGCCCGATTTAAAGTATCTATATTTTCCATCTTGGTATTATTTCGGCCGGCCAGAACGACGATGTCTCCCTTTTTGTCATGGATCAGTTTTTCAAGACCATCGCTGCCCCGATAGACGTGTAATTTCCAACAGGTGGGATTGACAGGTCGGTTATTGAAGGATTCAGCGATTTCTTGAAAGCGGTCAAGGTCCGGACCCGGCTCAGAGTATACATAAATATTATCTGAGAGGCTCGGGTGTCGTTTACGCAAAACCAGGGCGGCGTGGAAGTGACCGGGGTTTAGAATAAGGAGCGTATGCATAATGTAATCCTTGTTTATCCGTGTCCCATAAAAAAGGCCAAATTTAATCTGAGACTAATATTCTAGCCGGATTTGCTTTGGCGCCGAGTGTTTCCAAAATGCCGTGTAAATATCCCAGACTGCGCGCGGCAATGGTCCGGGGGTCCGGAGCAAAGTCGAAAACCTCGACAGAGATATACCCCTGATAATCGGTTTCGTGCAGGATATTGAGCAGCGGGGCGAACTGCAGGTCTCCGAACCCAGGACCTCGGCCGCTGGGGTCGTTGACATGTACGTGTCTTAACTTGCCGGTTGCGAGTGTCCTTCTGAGCACAGCAGGAAGCTCCGAACCGGTACTGGCGTGGATGCTGCGGCAATCGAGCATGGTTTGAAAATTGGGGTGATCGATTTCAGTCACCATCCGCAGCGCCTGGTCGATGGTGTTGATGAAATTGGTGTCAGCCGTGGTTAGGGCCTCCAGACAGTAGAAAACATCCCGTGATTGTGACGCTTCTGCACAAATCTGAAAGGTTTCCCGGGCGTGTTTCCAAGCTTCGTGCGGGTCCCACCCCTCCTTGATATTGCGCTGCTGGGGAGATCCGTGTACGAGTACCTTGCCGCCCAGATCGCCGCACAGATCAATCAGTGTTTTAAGGTAGTCTTGGGTCTTTTTGCGGACAGCGGCATCCGGGTGATTGATGTACAGGCCCTCCGGCTTTACCAGCAGCCAATGGAGTCCGACGATCTCAATGCCTGCCTTTTTAGCCGCTATGCGGATGCGTTTTCTTGCGGCGGCTGAGATATCCAAGGCGGTTTCGCCTAATGTAAAAGGTGCCAGCTCAACGCCGTCATAACCTAATTGGGCAGCATAATCGAAGGTCTTTTCGATTTCCCAACCTTCGAAGAGTTCGTTACAAACCGAAATTTTCATATGTTCCTCCACGATATGGCTAAAAGCGGCTAGTGGAATGGTTGATTGGCCGATTCGTTGATTGAGTTGATTGGTTTAATTGTTGATTA
>JARFPZ010000578.1 GCA_029288035.1 Desulfosarcina sp. | reverse complement strand
AAAAGAGATGCGGATCGGCTATTTTAAGAGAGAAAATCGTTAGATTCCCTAGACCGTGGCGGAATGGTAAAGTATTATCTGATTTCTAATTGTAAGATACCGGCGCTATGTCCCTCAGAAGTTATCAACAGCGCCCTGCTGTTGGCCATGAAGCATATGGCTTCCCGCTGGCGTAAGTTTCTTTGATCTTGGGGAAGGGGTAAAAGGACTGTATCTGGGTGCCCGCTTAACGCCGCTGCCCAAGAATCATGGTTATCGCGATTAAATATATAGGCATGCTTGTAAGTCAGCACAACCGCCTGGCGGCCATCGGGAGAGAGATCCATTAAGGATCATGGGACGACCCTGCCAGAAAAAGGTGTCCAGCCCTTCCCAATCACGGTTTTGTGCTCCAACAACCAACACACGCCCCATGCTGCGACCATCGATTCTCAACGCGTAAATGAAAGGACCATGGCCACCGTCATTTATCGCCCAAATGAGATTATCTGTTGCCAAAGAAATGTCCATCCCCGAGCATTCGACAAGTCGATCATCCCCGAGTTGTCCTGTTAGCTGAGCATTACCGAAGTACGCCTTATCAGCAGGCGGAAATGATTTTTTCTCCTCCGCCCAGCTTCCGTTCATGCTGAAAAACAGATTAATGCACACAAGAAGCAATAGATGATTGCGGTACATCTTCATCTTCGATTTATAATATCTTTCTTAATGAGGCTCTGTACTACTTCCATTTCTACGTCTTTACCGAGTCGATAATCATCGGCAATTTGGTCTAAAATTTAAGAGAGTTTGTATGTTATCACGATGGTGGGGATGCGGCCCTTATAGGTAATCCCCGGTCACCTTTAAAAGGATATCAAGTTAGACTCAAAAATTTGGGGAGGTATTTGTTTAGGATTAATGGCAGTAAAATTTCTTAATTCTTCAACAAGCTTTCTGAAAGTAACGCTTTTTGGGAAACGATTTGGTTTAGAATTCTGGTAAGATTCAACGAAGCTTATCTTCAGGCATTTGTTTTTCTTCAATGGTTCTAAGGGCGGCTGCTGCCGCAGCTTCTTTCTTTTTTTGATCGATGGATTCGGTTTTATTTTCGGGGGCCTGACTATTGGTTTCCGGATTGCTGGGATCCGGAGGGAAATAAACCGTTACGTTGCGATGGGCAAACTCGATGCCGTTTTCTTGGAAGGCTTCCTGGATACGCCGATACACCTCGCGCCTAATAACAAATTGCTCTCCGGGGGCACACACGAACTTCACCCTCATAATCATTGCTGAGTCGTCCATTTCCCTGACACCCTGCGACTTTATCTTATCCAGCAAGCCTTTGCTCAGCTCTTCATCTTCTTGTATCTCATTGTTAATTTTTTTGATTATTTTCCTGACTTTATCCACATCCGTGTCGTAACGGACCCTGAAATCCAACTTCATGATAACATAATCACGCGTGTAATTCGTAACCGACTGCATGTCTCCAAAAGGAACCGTTATCAGCATACCGCGAGGGTGGCGAAGCCTGAGGGAGCGCACCGAGATATGTTCAACACTGCCTCTCATCGTGCCGGCCTCAATATAATCTCCAACGCGAAATGCATCATCCATTAGAAAGAAGATCCCTGCGATAATATCCTTTACAAGCGTCTGGGCACCAAATCCAATGGCCAAACCGACCACGCCGGCGCCTGCCAGCAGCGGACCGATATTTATACCCATCGATGAGAGCAGAAGCAGACACACGATGACAAGGATAACTACCATTAAAAATTTGCGCAGCAGTATCAACAAGGTTTCTCTGCGGGAGCCGCCAGGCCCCATTTCCTCATTCCAACTTCGTTGTACCGATTCTTCTTCTTTTTCATCTTCTCTTATATTGTGATGGATTCGGGCTCTCATAACCTCCCATAAGATCAGACCGAATAACAAGAGTATGATAATCTTTTGCAGCGTATTCTCGACAAACGCAAGCATCGATCCGGTAATATTGACATGCTCGTCAAGGACATACCTGAGAAGCATGACTGTCACCACGGCAATTAAAATAACCAGAATCCATCCAGCAAATCTTACACCGGGGGAACGCGCGACAGCATTTCGGTGCCACCAACGAACGGGTATCCAAGCAACCAGCAGAGCAAACAGCGGCAAAATGATCAGGGCGATCCATTGCCAGACTGGCTGTTTAAAATAAATGGCGGTTGACCAGATAGGTAACCATCGGTACCACTTCGGAGGCAATAGCAGTCCGGGGGTTTTTGTATAGAAATTATAAAAGTTATAGCTTATTTCGCCATCGGGCTTATAGGGAAGTTGTTTGACTTTGCTGTAGAACTCATCCAGTCTGGCAACCGTTGCTTGGTCAAAAAGGTATTCGCCCTTGCGAAGACCTTCTTCAACTTTGGCAATGACGATTGCCGTATTCGGTATTCTCCAGCGATTCAATTCCGCAACTTTTTCATGTTCTTGCTCAACCTCTATGGCCTTGAGGTCCGGGATGTTTTCAAAAAGCGGAAGCTTTATTCGATCGAAAATTTCCTTGAGTTTGATGGCCCCCTCGAAACCTACATCCAGTTTGAGTTCATCCGGCACCCCACTTAAGTTAAGGCAATATGCGCTGCGGTGTAACAGAATTTCGGCATGTCTTTCCATTTTCAAAATTGAATCTGAGGCGAAAAAACCGGGCGCGTTCATATTTTTCTGATGAGCAGCCATCAAGGCGTTATAGGCCCGATCAATATTTTGCAAAAAGCTTTGCAGGGTCGCCCTCGGGCTGGAGGTATCCGGTGGTTTAAGGGGATTTTTTACAATATCCTCCTCAAGAGGATTGCCGGCCTTTGCTGTTTCAGGCTTTTCAGTCTTACCTGAGGTTTGATCCTGTATCCCGGCGCTAACGGCAAACTGTGCTGTAGCCAGCAGTAAGAGAAGTAAAAGGGTCGTTACCTTACTAAGTTTCACGAGATCACAACCTTTTGATTTAATCTTTCCTGGGTTTAATTCCCCGCAGCTTGCTGCGATAAAAGTGGGTTAAATCCTGAACACATGATACTCTGCGGCTTGTCGCGGAAAGATTTCATTGGAATTCCTATGTTTTTTTCTCCATATCTTAGGCAATTTCCAGTAATATAGTTGATAAGATACGTGCCATTATCATAAGTTGCTGAAAATGTTATACTTCAAATGGATATCATAAAATTTCAGGTGATGTCAAATGGTCAGAATTTTTCCCGTTTGCCTAATCTGTCGATCTGTGGTTAAAAGAGTGTTCTGTCTTTGTAGTTTGATTTGCTTTATGCCGTAAAAAAGGAGAGACGATCATGAAAAGGGGCTCCAGCGCGAAATCACAAGCACAACTGTCTGACAATGCAGCAAAGAGACTCATCGAGCTTACCAGTTGCTTAGAATACCTTGAAAAGTCAGGGCATTTGGTGCGCGTGCATTCAGCGGTTTCTTCAAAATACGAACTTGCCGGGATTGCAAGACAGTATGAAGGCAAAAAATGTGTGCTGTTTGAGCGCGTAAAGGGGAGCAAATATCCGGTGTTTATAGGAATGCTATGGAATCGAGAGATTGTCGGAAAGCTTTTCGGAATGCCCGGGGAAAAGGTTCCTTTTGAAATTGCTGCCGCAATTGGATCCTGGAAAAAGAATAAAAAAAAGTGGCCGCCTCGTGTACTCGCAAAAGGTCCGGCCAATGAGGTGATTGAAGAGAATGTCAACCTTTACAAACTCCCGATCCCGGTGCATGCCCTGAAGGACGGGGGAAGGTATTTTGACTGCTCGGTGGTGGTTGTAAAGAACCCGGAGACGGGAATTCCAAGCACCTCCATTCATCGGTTGATGGTGGCCCGCAAAGACCGCCTGACATTTCTGATTGATCCCGGTCGTCATTTGGGCGCCTATTTAGATATAATGGAAAAACGAAACAAACCCTTGCCGGTGACCATCAACAACGGTGTCGGCCTGGCCCCATGGCTGGCATCGATCACCCCTTCCTTGGGTGACGGTAAATACGCCATCGCCCATCATATTGTTGGCCGTCCAATCCATTTCATAAAAGCCCAGACGGTCGATGTGCCCGCATATGCCGACGCCCAGTTTGTCATCGAGGCTGAAATTCTTCCCAATATTCGGGAAAAAGAGGGTCCCTTTGCCGAGGTTACAGGCTACTATGCATCGCGCGACAAGAGATGGGTGATGAGGGTATTGGCCGTTACCCACCGAAAAAATCCGATCTTTCACAGCCTTTTATCCGGACAGGAAGTCTGGAATGCGGTGGGTTTTACAGCCGAAGCTAAAATATTCAACGTTGTTAAACAGAAAATTAGCCAGCTCAAGGCGGTATATTTGGATCATGGCGGCTGCGGGTTTTACGGCGCGGTGGTCCAGGTAAAAAAGGATCGCGCCGGTATCGGAAAAGCGGCCATTAAGGAAACCTTCGAGGCCTTCGAACCACTTCAAAGAGTGGTTGCTGTGGACGAAGATGTTAATTTAAATGATCCGAATGATGTTAACTGGGCCATTACAACCCGTTTCCATCCGGACCGAGACCTGATCGTATTACCGAATCAGGCGGGTCATATTCTGAATCCGATGGTTACAATCAATCCGGACGGCAAGGGCGGGACGGTTACAAAAATGGGTATCGATGCAACGGCGCCTTACCCCAGGACCGATACGTTTCGGCGAGTCAGTTTCATGAACGTGAACTTGAAAAATTATAACATCGATGATTAGCCGTTTGTTCGATGACGAGTATATCTCGATGATAAGTATATTTGGCAGGATAGTAGTATGTTGGAACAACCGGTTGTTAGTCGGCTGCCACCGAAAGGCGAACGATGAAGCATGTCTATCGAAATGCGCGGAAAAGCATCCACACTGAAAGAATTGCCAGCACCGGCCACATCACGAAAAGGTCAACCCGGATGTTCGCTTCCGGGGTCTTGATCTGAACGAGCCACTCCCATGCAGCATAAAGTCCCCAAGCGGTGGTCGCGAT
>JARFPZ010000568.1 GCA_029288035.1 Desulfosarcina sp. | reverse complement strand
TATTCTTTGGTGAACCCGTACCCACCGTGGAGCTGTACGGCTTTAGCGGTGATGCGGTTGACCATCTCCGAAGCAAACAGCTTGGCCATCGAGGCTTGCAGGGTATAGTTCTCACCGTTATCCTTCATTTCCGCCGCCGATAGCATCATCAGTCTGGCAGCTTCGATTTCGGTTGCCATGTCGGCAACGATCCATCTCAGTCCCTGAAATTTGGAGATTGATTGACCGAACTGCTCCCTTTCCCGGGCATACTGAACGGACGCATCAAAAGCTGCTTGGGCCACACCAACGGATTGGGCCGCAATTCCGATACGGCCGCCGTCAAGGCCCGTCATGGCGATCAGGAAACCGTCGCCCTCATTGCCCAGTCGATTTTCTGCCGGTATTTGACAATCCTCAAAGATAAGATCAGCCGTGTCGGACGCTCGCAACCCCATCTTGTCTTCCAAAGGACCCACGGTCAGCCCCGCTGTATCCCGTTCTACCAAAAATGCACTGATGCCTTTGTGTCGGGCGGTTTCATCCGTTTTGGCGGTTACGATGACGAGGCCGGCATTTTTACCGGTGGTCGTAAACCGTTTGGTGCCGTTGAGTACATACCGATCACCCTCGAAAACCGCTTTGGTGGTTTGGCTTGACGGATCGGAACCGGCATTGGGCTCCGTCAATGCAAAGGCGCCGAGGATCTCGCCGGATGCCAGTTTTGGCAGATATTTTTTTTTCTGATCTTCGGTTCCGGATCGCAAGATGCTCTCACAGACAATTGAATTATGCACGGACATCACCACCGCTGTCGAGGCGCAGGCATAGGCCACCTCTGCCAGGGCCACCACATAGCTGATGGTGTCGGCACCCGAACCGCCGTATTCGGGCGGAACCATCATTCCCATAAGTCCAAGCTCTCCCAGTTTTTTTAAATTATCAACCGGAAATTCCTTGGTTTTATCTCGCTCCATGGCTTTGGGCGCAAACTCGGTCCGGGCGAGATCCCGGACCATGGACTGGATCATCAGCTGTTCTTCCGTAAATTTGTATGACATAGATCGTATCCTTTAACTCCCTTGATAAGCCGTCGGCATTGTTCAGCTTTAGATCAATGAGCCGTGATCACCCGGCACCGGTAGAGCCCTTTCAATTCTCATCGGCAGAGCCGGTGGCTTGTCAAGGGAGTTAGGGTGAATAGATCACCACAATCAGCTCTGCTTTTTCATCGCTGACGCTTCGTAATTTGTGCCGGATTCCCGAGTTAAAATGAAGGGAATCTCCCGCTGCCAGCGTATTGATGTGTTCACCCACCACCACTTCAATTTTGCCGGACAGCACGTACACAAACTCTTCCCCCTCGTGGTGGTAATCGACGCCCTTGTGATCCTGTTGCGCTTCAATATATACGCGAAACGCTTTTAGATGCTTATTCTCCGCACCCGGGGTCAACGTCCTGTAGGCATAGTTATCCGTGCGCTTGGTATGCGCTTTAATCCGGCTTTTCAGTTTCGATTCCGGTTCTTTGAGCAGGGAACCTGAATCAATCTCCAGCGCTCTTGCGATTTGCAGCAAAGCACCTACAGGTGGGATGGCTTTACCTGATTCGACCTCTTTTAGATAAGCTACGGAAAATCCGGTTTCATTCGCGACATGATCTAACGTAAATTTTTTGCCCGTCCTGGCTTTTTTGATCGTTTTGCCGACAGGCACCGGTGGAGCTTTTTTCTGTCTTGGCATCGTTCCTCCAACAAACCTAATTTCATTTGACAACGTGCAATCAACTTTTCCTACATATTTCGTCGATACTTACCGCCCACATCATACAAGGCTTGGGTGATTTGTCCCAAACTGCAAACCTGCACGGTGTTCATCAATTCTTCAAATATGTTATCTCCCTGAATGGCGACATTTTGCAATCGGTCCAGTGCTGCGGACGACGCTTTTTCATGACGCTTTTGAAAGTCGGCTAAACGCTTGAGTTGTGATTGTTTTTCTTCTTCAGTGGCGCGAGCGAGTTCGATGCCTTCATTGAACAGTTCGTCATCGGCGTCCGGATCCCGAAAGGTATTGACACCGATGATGGGAAGCCTACCGGTGTGCTTCAGCATTTCATAGTACATGGATTCTTCTTGAATCTTGCTGCGCTGGTAGCCGGTTTCCATGGCGCCCAGGACACCACCGCGCTCGGTGATGCGGTCAAACTCCATCAGCACCGCTTCTTCCACCAGGTCGGTTAATTGCTCAAATATGAAGCTGCCTTGGTTCATATTTTGATTGGCTGTCAGGCCCCATTCGCGATTGATAATCAGCTGAATGGCCAGGGCGCGTCTGACGGATTCCGCACTGGGTGTTGTAATGGCTTCGTCGAAGGCATTGGTGTGCAGGCTGTTGCAGTTATCATAGATTGCACATAAAGCCTGCAGGGTCGTGCGGATGTCATTGAATTGAATGTCCCGGCTGTGAAGTGAACGGCCGGAGGTCTGGACATGATATTTGAGCATCTGACTGCGTTCGGATCCCCGGTGCTTATATTTCATGGCAATAGACCAAATACGCCGGGCCACCCGTCCGATAACATTGTATTCGGGATCCAGGCCGTTTGAAAAGAAAAAGGATAAATTCGGCCCGAAGCTGTCGATGGGCATACCCCTGGACAAATAGTATTCAACGTAGGTAAATCCGTTGGCAAGGGTGAGTGCCAGCTGGGTGATGGGATTGGCCCCGGCTTCGGCGATGTGGTACCCGGAGATGGATACCGAATAAAAATTGCGGACATCATGATCGATGAAATATTGCTGAATATCACCCATCATTTTTAAGGCGAAATCAATCGAAAAGATACAGGTGTTTTGTCCCTGGTCTTCTTTGAGGATGTCGGCTTGGACCGTGCCGCGCACATTGGACAGCACCTCGGCACGGATCTGATCGTACTGTTCCCGGCCCGGTTCTTTGCCATCTTCAGACCTGAACTTTTCGACCTGCTGATCAATAGCGGCATTCAGGAACATGGCCAGAATAATGGGTGCCGGTCCGTTGATGGTCATTGAAACCGAGGTATGGGGGGCACACAACTCAAAGCCGTCAAAGAGCACTTTCATGTCATCCAGGGTGCAGATACTGACACCCGAGGTGCCTACTTTACCGTATATGTCCGGCCGAATATCCGGATCATAGCCGTATAACGTCACCGAATCGAAGGCAGTGGAAAGCCGCTTGGCATCAGAGTCGGCGGACAGCAATTTAAACCTGCGATTGGTGCGGGCCGGATCGCCTTCACCGGCAAACATGCGTGTGGGGTCTTCATCCACCCGTTTTAAGGGATACACGCCGGCGGTAAAGGGAAAGCGACCGGGCACATTTTCCGTACGCATCCAGCGGTAAAGCTCTCCCGGATCCTGGAAGCGGGGCAGGGCAATTTTGGGGATGCGGGAGTGTGCCAGAGATTCAACATGCAGCGGCACTCTGATCTCCTGCTTGCGAACCTGATATACCAGCTCATCGCGGGCATAGGTTGCCTTTATATCCTCCCACTCATCTAACCTTCGCAACGTATCGCCGTCTAAAGCGTCTTTGGCCTTTTGAATTTCGTTCTTCAGCCGTGAAAGTACTTCGGCAAACTCACCGCCGAGGTTGTCAGCTTTCAATTTTTCGGCAGTTTCCTGCAGATGCCAAAACGATCTCAGGGCTTGGGATTGTTCCTCGGTGTTTTGATGATATTGCCGGATGGTATCGGCAATTTCGCTGAGATAGCGTGTGCGCTCGGGTGGAATGATAATGGTCTTGGACGAGGATGTTTTGGTCAGCGGTCTGGGCATCCGGGGCTCAAATTTAATACCGGTTTTCGAATGGATGGTATCGATGATGGCATGATAAAGGGCTGTGACCCCATCGTCATTGAATTTGGACGCGATGGTGCCAAAAACGGGCATATCCAGCGGCTCCCGATCAAATGCTTTGCGGTTGCGCTGTACCTGTTTGCGAACATCCCGGACGGCATCTTCCCCACCGCGTTTTTCAAATTTGTTGACCACCACCAGGTCGGCGAAGTCCAGCATATCAATTTTCTCAAGCTGTGAGGCGGCACCGAATTCACTGGTCATCACATAAATGGAGATATCGACCAGATCGGCAATACTCGAATCCCCTTGCCCGATGCCGGCGGTTTCAACAATAATCAGATCGAAACCGGCCGCTTTTAAGGCCGCAACGGCGTCGGCCAGGACCTCCGGAATCTCCGTTTGGGATTCTCGAGTGGCGAGGGATCGCAAATACAAGCGCGGGTTGCCGATAGCATTCATTCGGATGCGATCGCCCAAAAGTGCTCCCCCGGTTTTGCGCCGGGAAGGATCACAGCTGATGACGGCCACGTGAATATTTTTGAGATCATGCAGGATGCGTAAGATGATCTCATCGGTTAATGATGATTTTCCGGCACCCCCGGTGCCGGTAATTCCAATAACCGGCGTTTTACGATCTCCTATTTTTTCTGCCAGCTCGGTACGCAGGGCCGCAAGATGCCCGTCTTCACTGGCCTTGGCCTGCTCGGCAGCCGTGATCAGGTTGGCCACAGCCAGTTTTTTCTGCGGTGATAAATCCTTAAGAGAGATTCCGCCGTCTTTGAGGGTTGAAAAATCCATGCACCGAACCATATGATTGATCATGCCCTGAAGACCCAGTTCGGCACCGTCTTCGGGTGAATAAATTTTGGTGACGCCATATGCCTCGAGTGTCTTGATCTCTTCGGGGACAATGACACCGCCACCGCCGCCGAAAATCTTGATGTGGGATGCGTCTCTTTCCCTCAAAAGGTCCACCAGATACTTGAAAAATTCGATGTGACCGCCCTGATAACTCGATACCGCAATCCCCTGGACATCCTCTTCAATGGCGGCATCTGCAATTTCCCGCACGGAGCGGTTGTGCCCCATGTGAATAACTTCGACGCCGGTGTCCTGGAGGATGCGGCGCATGATATTTATGGCGGCATCATGACCATCAAAGAGGGATGTGGCCGTCACCACCCGGATGTGATTGGTGGGTTTATAAACTTCAGCTTCAACGCTCACGTTGCCTCCTTTATGAATGACGAATGTCGAATGTCGAATGATTAATGAAGGAATTCTGTCGTTTTATATTCGTCTGTCGTCATTCTTTAGTCATTCGCATTCACTATCCCTTAGCTTTTTCTAGCCGTTCTCCTTGAAGCTATAAATATTGCAGTTAGTTCATCTGCTTCTTTCAATAATGGCCCCACAAGATTATTTTTCAGAAGATTTTCATCAATGATAAATTCCAACCAGAAATAGGATTCGTCAGCTTCTTCAATTACAATACTTAATTTTGATATAAAACTTGCTTTAGATTGCGCAAGGCAGGCTGCCCTATAGTTAGCTGCAACTGAGGTAGAACTTCGGATCAATTGTCCCCGAATATGATTTCCCAACGGGGTATTCGGCAATGCAATTGCCAGTTTGACACATCGATGTGCAAACTCTTTCGTTCTTGTCTTCAGTTCCTTACTCATTTTTTGTCGTTTATCATTCGACCTTCGTCAATCGTCATTCGTCGTTTCTAGGTGCACATTTTCAGAATAAATTCGGTCTGACGGTTGGTATATTCTTCGAGACTGTAGTGATGGGCCAGATACCAGCGCCTGAAGGTCCACATGTGGCCCAGCACCACAATATTGTGAGCCGCCAGTTCAATGCACTTTTCCTGGATACCCGGCAATTCTCCTGAAGACGCCAGGCGTGCCAGAACTTCCACAAATAGCCCGGTGATTTGCAGCTCGTTTTCAAGGACTCTTTTCTGCCACTGGGCCGGCAATGATCGGGTTTCCTGGTCTATCAGCAAAATAAAATCGCTCATCCGGTGACAAACTTCAAAATATTGCCGGATAACGCCTGCCAAGGCTGCGCGGCCGGCGGTTGCAGCGGACATCGCTTCGTTGACCCCCCGGGCCACTTCCGCGTGTATGGATTCGCATACCAGATATAGGATATCTTCTTTCGAGGCGAAATATTCGTAGAGGGAACCGATGGAAAAACCGGATGCCCGGGCAATTTGCCGGGTGGTGGTTTTATGAAAACCCTTCTCTATGAAAAGCTGAACGGCAGCATCGGCGATCTGGCGGCGTCTTCGTTTCACCAGATCGGGATCCTTGACCTGGGTAGGGATATCTTTTGGTCTGATCAGCTCTTGCATCGCAATCTCTATGCCGGTGTGATAAAGGTTTAGGCTCACCTAAAATGTTCCAGGTTCTGAACGAGCGCTCAGTCAATATACTTACCATGCTTCCTTTTTTCTTGTCAATCATTTTCAAGGTATTGACAAAAGGATAATGTTACAGTAAAAAAGAAATTATGAGCGAGCGCTCGCTCATAATGCCAGAGTGCCTATTTTTTATTACCAGGAGGAAGGTATGGATGACAATATTTTGTTGGCAAAAGAAGATAGCGGGATTCTAACCTTAACCCTGAACCGGCCCGACATCATGAATTCTCTAAATTTTTCCCTGTTGCACGCATTGCGTGATCGGATCAAAGCAGTACGATTCAGAAACGATGTGCGGGTCGTCATCATCACAGGCAGCGGCGAAAGAGCATTCTGTGCCGGTGCCGACCTGAAAGAGCGAGCCACCCTCCAGCCGGAGCAGGTCAAAGAATTTATTTTTACCATTCGCAACCTTTTCACTTCCATTGAGGAACTAAATAAACCGGTCATCGCAGCGGTAAATGGAATCGCTTTGGGCGGCGGCACAGAACTGGCCCTGGCAAGCGATATTCGCATCGCTTCCAACACTGCCAGTATGGGGCTTACTGAAACACGTTTGGCAATCATCCCCGGTGCGGGGGGGACTCAGCGTCTACCACGACTGGTGGGCAAGGGCAAAGCCAAAGAGCTCATATTCACCGGGCAGCGGTTAGATGCGCAGGAGGCGCTGAAAATCGGCCTGGTAAATAAAATCTGTGATCAAAAAGATCTGTGGGACGAATGCAAAAAAATGGCGGATATGATATGTGAAACCGGGCCGATTGCCATTGAACAAGCCAAATACGCCATCAACTACGGTATGGAAACGGACATCCAGACGGGTCTCGCCATCGAGTCGAATGCCTACTGGGTGTGCATTCCCACCGAAGACCGCTTGGAAGGACTGGCGGCGTTTAAGGAAAAAAGGAAACCCGAGTATAGAGGCCGTTAGCCCGTTGGCCGGGTTTTACCGGCGAATAGGTCCTATATGACTTATGAGTCCTATATCCGGCTCAACCGGGCAAACCGAAAAATAAACTCGAAAGGAGGCCAGACAATAATTATGACTGAATACGATTATTGGAAAATATTTCCACGGATGCCTAAAAAGGTCACCCTGGGTGACATCACCGTCCGGGACGGGTTCCAACATTTGGAAAAATTCATTTCCACTAGGGCAAAAATCTTCTACGCCGAGGAAATGATCTTTGCCGGGTGCCGGAATATAGAGGTGACCAACTTGGGCAACCCTTACCTCATGCCGCAGTTCAGTGACGCTGAAGAAGTATTGGCGCACCTGCGCAGCGACCGTTTCAAAACCCGCTGTCAAAAACGGGGCGTTAATCCGGAAGACATAACCATCACAGCCGTGACCATCCGAGAGCCGTCCGTGGACCGGGCCATTGAGCTGGTCCAAAAGGGTGTCGGGCCGGACCGATGCCTGATGATGGTTTCTACCGAAGAAGAGCATCACTTCGCCAACTCCGGCCTCACCCTGCCAGCATACTGGAAAGAGTGTGAAAGGGCTATCCGCAAATGCCGGGATGCCGGCCTGAAGATGTGCGGAACCGTGAGCACCATCTGGGGCAGTCCCATCGCAGGCGCTACCGAACTAAAAGATGCGGTGGAGTTCACCAAGCGATGGCTGGAAATCGGCGCCACGGATATCGAACATGCCGACCACGACGGCAGCGCGTCGGCACCGGAGGTTTTTCGGTATTTTTCCATGATTCTGGATGAAATTCCCGACACATCCGTCCATATCGCGCACTTTCACGAAACCAAACGGGTGGCGTCGGCATCGATATTGGCGGCACTCCATGCGGGCATCTGCCACTTCGAAGGAACTTTGGGCGGCCTGGGCGGACAGCCGGCCAATTTCCTGGACGACTGCCCTGTGCCGGGAACCGGCGAATACTACTATGAAGATCCCCGTTACGTGGGATTGACCTGTTTCGAGGACATGCTGGTGCAGCTCGACGAAATGGGCATCGAACATGGTTACAATGTGGACCGTGTGCTATGGCTGGGACGCCAGCTGGAACGAACCGTCGGACAGCGCCTGAGAAGCGAGGCGGTGATCAACGGGCGTACCCTGAAAGAAGGGCACCCGAAATTTGCCCGCCCGGGACTGGCAAAACTCAAAGAGAAATTCGGGGAGGATGCGGGTCAGTTGCTGCCCAAGGAATGGGCCGACAAACCGGTGCTGCCGGAGCAATATCGACCGTAAGCGGGCATTAAATACTGCAAAAAAAATAGGATTTGACATCTTCTTTTGTTTGAAGGCATAATAAACAGACTGCGGTAAAAACGATAACTCGCGTGAAATCTCATATTTGGTCAATTCCCCGATCAATCGGGAAGTTAGCCTTGCTACAATCCCGCGGACGGGATCTGCGCTCTGCTACAACCGGCTAAGCATGTCCGGGTGAGGAAGGTTCGCCATGAAATCTCTGACTGCCTGTCTTGCGTTATCTCTGATGGCTTTTACCATCGGCTGTGCTTCCACAGAAAACGCCTACCATCGCGTGGAGTATGATTACGATGTCAATGTCGACTTCACCCGTGTCAAAACCTATGATTGGGTATCTTTGCCGGGAACCTTACGGATTGATCAATTCAATCGGATTCGAATACAGGATGTTGTCGATAAGCAGCTGGATGCCAAAGGATTAAAAATAGCTCCGCGAGACCCCGATGTATTTCTTGTCATGTATGGTGGCAGTCGCAAGACAGTTGATATGACCGTTATGATGGATTATGAAGTCTATGAGGTTGGAAGACTGAAGCTGGCACTTTACGATGCGAAATCAAACGAGGAAATTTGGTGGGCTGAAACCAGGGCCGATTTATTTCATCATATGACCCCTGAAGAAAAAGACCGCATGATAGCGTTCGCCGTCCATAGAATCCTGGAATATTATCCTCCCGGGCCTTAAAGATAATCAACCCATTGCCATTTGATCTGGCCATTTTCATGCATATGTTTCAAATTGCCTTGCTGAACGGCGTCGCTTAATGTCTCATATACCTGCTGCGGTTCATAATCCGCCGTATGGCAAATTTTTTTGGAAAGCAGGGTTAAAAGCGCTTTTTCCGTCACCGGCGATTTCCAGCGACGCTCATATCCCTTTTCTTCGATCACGCCTTTCATCATCAGATCGTAAACCAGTACAATTCTCTCCAGATTTTCAATTTCCGAAATTTCATCTTTGGTCGCTTTTTCTTTTGTCATGCGCACTTGAATGTCCGATAAATAATCATCGTATTCGGCTTCCCATTTGACAACAATTTCATCAAGTGTGCGATGATCGATTGCGGGTGTCTCTACAATGGCTCTGTTGGCATGATATTGAGACCAGTCATTTGTCAAGATTTTGATGCCATATTGCTTGCTGGATTCGCGAACTTCGGAACCGGGGAAGGGCGCCAGCAGGTGAAATCCGAAAGACAAGCCCCGCTTTTTTAATCGATTACCAAATTCCATGGTTTCTTTAATGGTTTGCGGGGTTTCACCCGGAAGCCCAAGAATGAAAGATGCAAACGGCAAAATTGCGGCCCTTTTGCACATGTCGACGGCATCCTCAACTTGTTTGAGGGTTATTCCTTTTTTAATGGTTTTCAGAATTTGCGGATTGGCCGTTTCGATCCCAAAGCTGACCGCGCTGCAGCCGGCCGCCTTCATTTTTGTTAGGACGGTGTCGGATACCGTGTCTACCCTTGCAAAAGACGTCCACTTCAGCTGCAATCCTCTTTTAATGATTTCATCACAGACGGCAGTGCAGTGGCGTTCATTGGAGGTGAAAAGATCGTCGGCAATGTTAATCTGGCAAAAATTCAGATTGGTTAGGTATTCCAACTCATCAACGATGTTGACGGCGCTGCGGTAACGAACTTTGGCGCCCACCATTTTTCTACCCACACAAAATATGCATTTATAGGGGCAGCCGCGACTGGTGGTCAAGCTGATGGGCATCCCGAGTGCCCGGTAGCGACCCAGCGGCAGCAAGCTGCGATCGGGTAACGGCAGATCGTCCAGATTTTCGATGGGTCCTCTTTTTGCGGTAAAGCAGACTTCAGAACCGTTGCGAAAGGCGATGCCATCGACGCCGTCCCAGGCACGGTCGTCATTCAACGCCAGGGCCAGATCGACGATGGTCCGCTCCCCCTCGCCCAGGACGATGAGATCCAGCTGGGGGCAGGCATTGAGTGTCTCCCGGGCACAAAACGACACGTGGGGACCTCCCATAACAGTTAAAATATGCGGATCGATGCGCTTGATGTCTTTAAGGACACCCATGGCATTGTCAAATGTCATGGTGACAGCGGTAATACCGGCGACCTGGGGTTTGAAATCTTCGATCAGGGTTTTGAGCATGGATTGACTGTATGGAAAAACAACCAGGTCAAGAATTTTTACCTCAACGCCCGCCGCGGTCAGCGCTGATGCCAGATAGGCCAATCCCAAAGGAGGGGAGGGGGTTTCGGAGATGGGGTAGTAAGGGTTTATCAATAGGACTCGCATAGTATTATATAATAAACACCCCAATTACGAAGTTTTATTCGCAAAACAAAATTTCAAATAAAAAAATGGGGACCGAAGAAGAAATCGGACCCCATTGACTTATCTGCGTACGATAATATTAGAACAATCCACTGACCTTACCGGTTTCCACATCCACATCCACCCGTCTGAAGGCCGGGTTGGAGCTGGTACCGGGCATCAGGCTAATGGTGCCGGCACAGGGGCACAGAAACTTAGCACCGGAATAAATCAGCACGTCGCGGATCGGCAGGGTCCAGCCGCTGGGCACACCCTTCCTAACCGGATCGTGACTCAGGCTGAGGTGGGTTTTGACCATCATAGTGGCAAAATCGGCGTACTTGGGATCGTTTTCGAGCATCTTGGCTTTGGCTTCCGCCTCAGGCGTCCAGGAAACACCGTCAGCCCCATAGACTTCCTTGGCGATAAGATCCACACGCTCCCGCAACTTCGTCTCCAGGGGGTACAGGAATTTGAAGTCGTTTTCTTCATTACAAGCTTCGATGACCGCATCCGCAAATTCCAGAGCGCCTTCACCACCCAGTTCCCAGTGTTTGGACTCGGCGCAGCGGGCACCGGCAGCCTCAGCGGCTTTGCGAACGACAGCGCATTCAGCATCGGTATCGGTGTAGAAGCGGTTAATGCAGACCACCGGATTGATGCCGGCTTTTCGAATGGTGTTAATGTGGTGTACCATGTTGGCACATCCTTTTTCCACCAGTTCCAGATTTTCCTTGGTGTACTCATCCGGGAGGGCGATACCCGCCACGACCTTGGGCCCGCCGCCGTGCATCTTCAGGGCTCGGATGGTAGAAGTCAGCACCGATACGTGGGGTTTCAGGCCACTGAAGCGTGATTTTACATTCCAGAATTTTTCGAAGCCGATATCGGCGCCAAAGCCGCTTTCAGTAATATGATAGTCAAACAGTTTCAGGCCGACGCGGTCGGCGATAATCGAGGACTGACCGACGGCGATATTGGCAAACGGCCCGGCGTGCACCATGCAAGGATTGTATTCGGCCGTGCACATCATGGTGGGGTTGATGGTGTTGCGCATAAAAGCCGTCATGGCGTTGCCGACTTCCAGATCGCCGGTGGTTACAGGCTTGCCGCTTTTGTCGAAGGCTACGGTGATATTGTTGAGCCTTTCTTTCAGATCGGCCAGGTCCCGGATAACGGACAGAATGGCCATACACTCGGAACCCACCGCTATACCGAATTTGGACTGCATGGTGAATCCGTCGAAGCGGCCACCGATGCCGATAATGATATTTCTGAGTGACTGGGCACAGAAATCGATGATCCAGCCGAGCTCCACCCGGGTCGGATCGATATTCAAACGCGGCATTTTGGTTAGTCGTTCCAGCTGTTCGTCGCTGTAGTTGCGTTCGTGCTGCATACGCGAAGTCAAGGCCACCATGGCCAGGTTATGGGAATTCATGATGTCATTGATATCACCGGTCAAGCCCAGCGAAAATTCGGTCATGGGGATCAGCAGTGAGTTGCCGCCGCCGGCGGCCGTACCTTTAACGTTCATGGTGGGTCCACCGGAGGGCTGACGTAGCGCACCGCCGACGTTAACGCCTCTTTTTCCCATCCCTTCCATGAGACCGCAGGAGGTGGTGCTCTTGCCCTCTCCCAGTGGTGTCGGGGTGATGGCAGTGACTTCGATGTATTTCCCGTCCGTTTTGTCCTGGAGGCGGTTGATGATTTTAAGAAAATCAAGCTTGGCCAGTCGACCCATGGGTAGGATTTCGTCTTTTTCCAGTCCCAGTTTTTCGCGCCACTCCTCGGGGGTGGGCATGTTTTTTTCCGCTGCTTCAGAAATCTGCCAGTCGGCCATCTTTACTGCATCGTAAGGCATGGTAAGATCCTCCTTTCAATTGGGTTGTGTTGGATGTGATAAGATTATTGCCTTCCTCGATCTTGAATCCCGCTGTAAGCCGGAGCCGTTTTAAACGACCGCTTTTGATAAATTGCTTGGATGCCATAACGGTCTCAAAACGATTTAAAACTTGTTAATATAAACCGTCGATCAGGTTTGAATATCTGACAACACTCTGATTATATATGAAAAATTTCCTATATCATTTGATTTTCATAATTGCAAGAGATTTGTTGATTTGCCTTGCAATTGTCGATAGACAATCGGTATTCCTCATTCCAACCCGGACCCGTTTTGCAGCTGCTGCAACTTGTAATAAAACCCTTTTCGCTTCATCAACTTGCCATGGTCGCCGGTTTCAATGATTCGACCCCGGTTTAATACGATGATTCGATGGGCATTGCGCACGGTTGACAACCGATGGGCCACTACCAGGGATGTCCTGTTTTTCATCAACGTTTCAACCGCCTGCTGTATCGCCAATTCGGTTGAGGAGTCGATGTAGGAAGTGGCCTCATCAAAAAGGATCAGCTGGGGATTGCGTGCAAACGCCCTGGCAATTGAAATGAGCTGGCGCTCGCCGCTGGATATGGACGCGCCGCCTTCGCTCAGAACGGTGTCCAATCCCTGTGGCAGGCGTTCAACGAGGGATCTGCAGTTGGCAGCATCGATGATAAATTGTTCCTGGGCGGCGGTGGGATCTTGGCTGCCCTGGAAGATGTTTTGGCGGATGGTACCGGAAAATAAAAAAGGGTCCTGCATCACAAGTGCTATTTTCGAATGAAATGAAGAAGCGTTCAAATTTTTCAAATCCAGGCCGTTGATCAGCACCCGCCCCGATGTGGGATCGTAAAAGCGGGGGATCAGGTTGATCAAAGACGTTTTACCGGCACCGGTCGGGCCCACCACCGCGACGGTTTCGCCGGCGTTGATGCTGAAGGTGATTTCCCGCAGAATATTTTCACCCTCAACGTAGCCGAAACAGACATTCTCAAAGCGAATTTTTTCGATGCGCTGCAGCGTTGTTGACGCCTGAGCATTTTGCAGCGCAGGTTGGGTCAGCACCTCGCGACTGTCCAGTATCAAAAATATACGTTCGGCGGACGCCATGGCATTTTGCAATACATTATATTTTTCCGCCAGGTCCCGAATGGGCCTAAAGAACATTCTGATATAGGAGATAAAGGCCACCAGGGCGCCAAGGGTCAAGGTGTCGTTTAGCACCCGTCCGCCGCCGTAAAATATTACCAAGGCAACGGCCACCACCGACAGCAGTTCAATTAGCGGCATGAATACGGCCAACACATGGATCTGTTTCATTCCGGCCAGGTAGTTGGCATGATTCAGCTCTTTGAATTTGCGGTAATTGTTCAGTTCCTGTCGAAATAGTTGGATCACGCGGATACCGCCGATAGTTTCCGAAAACCGGGTATTGATCTGGGCCACTTTAACGCGTAGATCACGAAATATGTCCCGGGCCCGCCTGGAAAAAATAACCGACGCATATACTACCACCGGTAAAACGACAAAAGAGACCAGGGCCAGTTTCCAGTTTATGATCAGCATGACCGCGGCAATGCCGCAAAGCAAAAAAAGATCTTTGAAGATCATGGAAATGACCGAGGTGAACAATTCATGCATGTTTTGGATATCGTTGGTCGTCCTGGTCACCAGCCTAGCCACCGGGTTACGGGTAAAAAAGGCGATGGCCAGATGTTGAATATGGACGAACAGCTTCATGCGCAAATCGTGCATGATCATAAGGCCGGTATATTCCATGATCATTTTCTGGACGAAACTCAAAATGAAATTGACAACGACAAGGGCCACGAAAAAAGATGAAATAACAGCGATCCCCATTATGTCTTTTTTGCGCAACACGGCCAGATCAGATTTTTTCATCGCAGAAAGCTTGTTGTATGGTATCAGGGCCGTGTCTCCTTCAATGTTAAAGAATTCCCGGTAGGTATCGACCAGGGCCCGCATTTGGGGATCTGTTAGGTCCACCCGGATGACTCTTTCTTTGATGTTATTGTCAGAGGCCTTGCCGGCGGCGACCCTGTCCGTGGCCGGTACGATATAATGGTCGATGGCAACCTTGGTGAAATAGGGTAGGGCAAGATCCAGACCGGTGATCAAAAGTACCAATGCGATGGATCCGAAAAGTAAGAGCCGGTAGGGTCGGGTAAATGGATAAAGCCGTTCCAACAGCTTTATATCATAGGTTTTGCCCAGTTTGGACTCTTCAAAATATCCGTGATCATGCTGCATCCAGGTCCTCTTCAATTTCCTGTAAACGATAGGTTTGGGCGTAGTAATCATTTAATTCCATCAACTGCCGGTGGGTGCCGCATTCGGTAATATGCCCCAGATCGAGGGTGATGATGCAATCGGCATAGCTGACAGCCGAAAGACGATGGGAGACAATGATAATGGTCTTTTGCCCTGCCATTTTTCGGATGGTGTTGATGATGGCCGTTCCGGTTTCCAGATCGACCTGGCTGATCGGATCGTCCATAATCAGGATGGCGCTATCTTGAAGCAGACAGCGGGCAAGGGCAATGCGCTGTTTTTGACCGCCGGATAAAATGACGCCCTTTTCGCCGACCACGGTTTCCAAACCTGCAGGGAAATTATTAATCGTATCATCCAGGGCAGCGTCGCGGACGGCCCTTTTAAGACGGTCCTCGGGGATTTGTTGATCGCCGAAGGTAATGTTTTCCCGTATGGTTCCGGCGAACAGAAACGGTTCCTGGGGAATAAAGGCGATATGAGATCTCAGATTTTGTATTTTCAGCGTGCGAATATCATGGCCGTCAATCAGGATCCGTCCCCGCTGGATGTCGTAGAGTCTTGGCATGAGATTCAACAGCGTTGATTTACCGCATCCGGGTGGGCCGACGATACCCAGCACCGTTCCCGGCTCGATCTCTAAATCGATTTGGGAAAGCGTTGTTATCCCTTGCTCTTCGGGATCGGCGCCATAGTGGAAGGAAACATTTTCGAAAATGATATGGCCCTGAGCTTCTTCAATAAAATCGGCATCTTCACTGTCACTGATTTCAGGGACGATTTGCAGGATTTGATGGATGCGGTCCAGAGAAGCGCGACCCCGCTGGATGAGATTGGTTACCCAACCCAGAGCCATCATCGGCCAGGTCAACAGACCCAAATAACTGATGAACGCCACGAAATCGCCTGGTGTTATGTCTGCCATAATGGTTTTCCGACCACCGAGATAAAGAACGATGGCCAGACTCAAATTAGAAAAAAAAAGCATCATCGGGAAAAAAGAGCCGACAATTTTAACCAACCTGATATTTTCGTCGACATAGTTTTGGGAAGCGGCTTCCACCCGGGCGGCTTCTTCTCTATTGCGGTGATGGGCCTTGATGATGCGTATACCCGCAAAGCGCTCTCGGATGACCTCGGTGAGATCCGAAAAAGCAGCCTGGACCGTCTGATAGCCCCGATGCATTTTTTTACTGAAAAAACGGGTACTGATGACGATCAGGGGCATTGGGATGAGGACATAGGCCGTGAGGGAGACATTGATGTAGGCCATGAATCCGATGGCGGCCAATCCTAAAACGATGGCATCATTTAAGGCCACCATCCCCATGCCGGTGGCCATCCGGATTTGTTGAATATCGTTGGTGGCATGGGCCATCAGATCACCGGTTTTTACCTTGTCGAAATAGGCGGCGGAGAGGCATTGAAGGTGGGCAAACAGCATGTTTCGCAGCCCCTCTTCGATTCGCCTGGCAGTACCCAGAAGGCAGCGGCGCCAGATATAGCGGAAGATACCAATAAAAACGGCGATACCTATCATGAAAAGCGCAAAAGATAACAGCTGCCATCCATCCATATTGAATGTCGTCAGGTCATCGACGACACGTTTGATGATGCGGGGTATGAAAAGTTGGAGCATATCGACGATGATCAGGCTGAGCAGCCCAATCATAATTTTGGTGCGATTTTCGATGAAATAAGGCTTTATCTGATCTGAGGCGTTCATCATGTTGGGTGCCGGTTGCTGGTCTTTGTTTGCCGGCTTGTCAGTTCTAAGCTGAATGGTTCCAGGTTCAGGATTCAGGATTCAAAGGTTACAATCGATGGATATTGCTCCCAATATTAATCAAAATCTGGCATACCCCTCATACCCAACTGAGTGAAACGGTTTTATAACCAGATGAAGACACGATCCTTCTGATACGAGTTGGCGGGGTTTTTTTTAACCTGTAGAACGTTGAACTCTGAACCGCTCAACCTAGGTCAATATAAGGGCAGTAAATTAGAACTGCAAGCGAATTACAGACAAGGGCCGCTGCCGGTCTGAAAAGCGGCCAATCAAATTGGAAAAGAAACTTAAACAAGGTGACCAGGCGCCAGCATTCAGAAGTCGATGACCCTTTTGAAATCATTGACTTTATTTTGACAGATTGTTATTGTGGGCATTATGGAATCAGGGAGCATTGTTGAATATATCGATCGTCAAAAAATCATGTGTGCGGTTATTCTGGAAGTAAAAAATACACGTTTGCGACTGTTGACTGAAAACAATCGCGAGATCAAACTCTCAGCCGGCCGGCTCTTACATGAGGATAAAGCGCGCATTGATTTGACCATGGGGCGGGACAACATGGTGAGCACCTTAAAGGGGGTTGCTAACAAACGTAAAGCGCTAATCCATCAGGTGGACATCAAGGATTTGTGGGAAGTATTAAATACGGAGCAGGTCTGGATTGATTTGGAGACCATGACGGAGTTTTGTTTTCCGGACAGCCCGTCGGGTGATCATCAGTCAGCCATCATCCGGGCATTTTTCGATGACAGGCTGTATTTTAAATTCAATCTTGATAAATTTTTTCCCAATTCCGCGGAGAAGGTTGCCCGCATTGTTGCGCAGCGACAGGAAACGGAACGCAAAAACAGGATTATCGAGTTCGGTGGTGATTTGCTGAAGCGTCTGTTAAACGGCCTCCCGCCGCCTGTCGATGCGAAGGATGAGGATACCGAAGAAGTAATTAACTTATTGAAGGCCTATTATCTCTTTGAAAAGGACAGTAAAGATCACGCCTTGGCCAGGGCCATGATCAGCAAAGCAGGTCTGGATAGCACATCGGGGCTATTTTCGCTTCTCGTCAAGCTGGACGTTTTTGATGAGAATGAAAATATCGACTTGCTGCGCTTTGAAATTGCCACCGAGTTTCCCAATGAAGTAATCAAAACCGCCAGCAACCTTGCTCTTTGCATCGAGGATTTTTCGAGAGACGAAATGCGCACCGATTTGACTGCGTTGCCTCTGATGACCATCGACGGACAATCGACCCTCGATTTTGACGATGCCCTCAGCATCGAAAAGGTTGGAGATCAGTATCGTCTCGGCATTCATATCGTCGATGTCGGTCATTTTGTTCGCAAAGGCGATGCAATCGATCAGGAAGCACTTTCCCGGGGAAGTTCCATTTATATGCCCGATCAGAAGATATCCATGCTGCCGGCCGAACTTTCGGAGGGGTTGTGCAGCCTGAAGGCGGGTGCATTGCGGCCTGCCATCAGTACGATGGTGAATCTGAGCCATTCCCTGGAAATTACCGGATATGAGATCATACCGAGCGTGATTAATGTTAAACATCAGCTTACCTACTATGATGTCAATCTGGTAGCCGATCAAAATCAGGACGTGATGGTTCTGCGTGAAATTGCACGAAAATTTAGGACGCGTCGGTTGGATGCCGGTGCCGTGCAGATTTCGTTGCCGGAAATCAATGTTTGGCTGGGGGAAGATGGCACCATCACCGTCAATAAGATTAACCGAGAAAGCCCCGGCAGAATGCTGGTAGCAGAACTTATGATTTTAGCTAACTGGCTGTCGGCCAAATATTTAGCAGAAAATGACATGCCTGCTGTTTTTAGAACCCAGCCACAGCCCAGGGAACGTCTCTACAAGGGTGATGGGGGCACCCTCTATCAGAACTGGATGCAGCGAAGATTTTTAAGCCGATTTGTATTGAGTCACCATGCGGACCAACATTCCGGTTTGGGACTGGATGCTTATGTGACAGCCACTTCACCCATACGTAAATATTTCGATCTAATTACCCAGCGGCAATTGCGCGCGACACTCGGATTGGAGCAACCTTACACCTCTGAAGAAATCGATCGGCTAATCCAATTGCTCGAAGTGCCGATGAGCCACGTGCCGCGGATTCAACAAGGTCGACACAGATACTGGCTTTTGAAATATCTCGAACAGCACACTGGCGATAAAGAAGAAGCCATCGTTTTGAAAAAACAGAGAAATCATTATCAGATCCTGCTTTCCAACTACATGATTGAATGCGATCTACCCATATCCGGTGGCTTCGTGTTAAAGCCCGAGGATTTAATCCAGGTGACGATCCAAAATGTCAGGGCCAGGGAAGAACAAATCGTGGTCTACATTGGGTGACAGAAGGCAGATGACAGAGGACAGATAAAAGCGGACAGAAGACGAATAACAGATGCAATTGAATTCGGAAGTGGGAATGCGGCCTCGAACCCGCGGGGGCCTGCGCCCCGGTGGGAATTTGGAATGATGGCACCGCTGCGCTGCGGCTGTTTATATTATAGAAAAACAATCCCAACGTTCTTTACGATCTAAAACAATCCCAACTTACAAATTATATCCATCTGGGTTAGGAGCCTCAATGCGGGTGCTATTCTAACATTTTTTCCTAATTTTATAGTTTAAATCAGAAAATGAATATTTCTCTTGAAAAAATAAATAAAATAAAATAAAGCTCTATATTATAAATAAATCTTGTTCGGGGGATAAGAAGAATGGGAATCCAAGAGCGCAAGGAAAGAGAAAAAGAGCGACGGCGTCAGCAGATTATGGTTGCCGCCAAAAGGGTATTTTCAGATAAGGGCTTCAGTAAAGCAACCATGGAAGATATCGCCCAGGAAGCAGAACTCAGCCCTGGCACCCTATATCTATACTTTAAGAACAAAGAAGAGCTTTATGCCTCCCTTTCCCTCAGGATACTCCAATATCTACTTATTCGCGTTGAGCACGTCAATGATGAAAAAGACGCCGGACCGGAGGAAAAATTGAAAGCCCTGATGGATGCCATGTACGACGTCTACGAGTTTGATCCGCTTATCATTATCAACATGTTTCACCTGCAATCGAGCGAAACATTGAAGAATCTGTCGCCCCAGCTGATGACCGAGATAAAGGATTTATCACGCAAGTCTCTGGGTTCCATTGCCGAAATATTTCAAGACGGCGTCGATCAGGGTCTGTTTGTCGACCATCATCCGACCGCCCTGGCTGACACGTTCTGGTCTTTGTTTTCCGGTGTCGTGCTCTGGCTGACGAGCAAAAGGCTAATCAATGAGGAAAAGGATTATCTCAAGCAAACCCTTGAGCTGGCCTTTGAAGTTTTTGGCCGGGGTATAAAAAAGAATCTAGATTGAGCGGATCAGCCGACAGCGAACGCTTCGGTCGAACGACATCCTGGGGAAAGCTTGAGGTTTGAGCCTGCCGAAATCAGCTGTGCTGGGTTCAACGTTTAAGGTGGCTCAACAGGTCCTCCCAAAATTCAAGGCTTCTAACCTCAGTCGGGAAAACTTCTCGGAAGGCACTGATATCAAAGGAACCTACAAAAATTGTAGAAAAATTAAGCGTAAATTTACGGCACGTCAGTAGTTCTGAATTTTACGTCACACCTTAAAAAGCCGGGTGATTTCATCTACCTCAAACTGGGGCCATGTGACCGGTTGCGAGTTTTTGACCGCGCTAACTCCAGGACCGGCGTCCAGCACTTCACCGATACAGCTCACATCGATGCCGGCCTCGTGAATTGCTGATATCAGCGAGTCACAGCCGGTTCGTCGGCAGCAGATCAAAAGACTGCCGGAACCGATCAGACCCAGCGGATCAATACCCAGCAAACGACAAAACTTGCGGGTTTCCCTGAAGACGGGAATGGTATCCATATCGATTTTAATCCGATATCCTCCGGCAATACTCAACTCCTCTGCTGCGTTGGCCAACCCCCCTTCGGTGACATCATGCATGGCGCTGACCGTCCTGGATTCAGCGGCAATCCGGGCCTCCGTGATGATGCTGATACTCGTCAGAAATTCACGTCCCGAGTCAATGGCCGAATCGGCCATCCCAAGGTTTTTCAAACGGTCTCCAAACTCCCTGGCAATGATCGCTGTGCCCTCCACCGCCACACCTTTGGTCAGCAATATACGGTCGCCGGGGGCCATATTGCGTTTATCGATCAATTCATGTCTGGCAACAGTTCCCGCCATCATTCCGGTTACCACCGGTCGTTTGACGGCGTCGGTAATTTCGGTATGACCGCCGCACAGTGTGATTTCCCACTGCCGACAGAATGCTTTCAGTTCATTTATGACGTTGCGAATTTCAAACGGAGTGACACCGCAGGGAAACAATAACGTGGTAAGCAGCCAGCGGGGTTTTGCGCCGGAAGTTGCAATATCATTGGCATTAATCAAAACAGCATATTGGCCGATGGAATCGGTTGCAAAGGTAATGGGATCCGATTTTAGTACCAGTACCTCTTCCGATACGATGTTTACCGCCGCCGTGTCCTCTCCAACCCCTGGATTGATAATGATCGAGGGGTCATCAAAAACAAACTGGTTTAAATATTCGCGCAGAAGGTCATTTGGCAGTTTACCGGGGGGCAATGGCATGCCCTGGCGCACGATGTTTTTAAGCTCGATTAGCTGTGACACATGAAAGTCGACCCTATTCCGGGACTTCTCAGACGGTGCCGACGGGCTCAAATACACAGTGAGAGCCCCAGCTTTGCAGGCATCTTGCAGGATCGTCGGGTTCGCTGCCACGACCAAAACATGGTACTCCGGCAGTTTCATTTTTTTCAGCGCCTGCGCCACTGCATTGATATCCTGCCCGCGCGCTTGCTGTTGTTTGCAGCTTATGACCGTATCAAAATCCGAAATGCTGATATCGGATACTTGTGCCAGCATTTTTTGAACGGATGCGGGGCTGCTGCGACTGATTAGGGCCAGGCGAATGTCCTTCGAACGCAAGTATCCCAACATTGCTTCGGCGTCCGAGGTGAGAGCTGGGGTCGTTATCGTGTTGGCATCATCGCCATACGGCTCAATTAGGGTGCCCTCGAGATGGAAG
>JARFPZ010000526.1 GCA_029288035.1 Desulfosarcina sp. | reverse complement strand
TCTCCGTCTGTAATGATTTCCTGCGTTGATTCATGGTGGGGTATCAATCAATGCTAATATCCCCGAACACATTGTAATTATAAAGAATATAAGGATTTTGAATTTATGTCAAGCAACTTATTGAAAAAATTATGTAACCTTAAAAATCGCGGAAGTAAAGGGCAAGGTTCAACCGGTGCCACTGGACAAGGTGCCACAACTCAAACTCGTGGTAAATAGATTGCAACACCATTCATTCGCCCAACCCGGATAAACCGCATAAAATAGCCACGAAGGCACAAAGACACAAACCATAAAAATTTAATATTATCTGATTTCGTGTCTTTGTGCCTTGGTGGCGATAATATTTAGCTTGATAAATCCTTCGCACACCACCACCACCCCCTTCAATTGCTTTCCACAAATTTTATAGATAAAAGGCCTAATACGCCTTGATTTGCAGACTTTTATGGTTTATAAATAAATAAGGGAATTCGGTTTAACTAACCGAATTCCCTTTAAATTATTTGGAGCCGACGAGCGGATTCGAACCGCTGGCCTGCTGATTACGAATCAGCTGCTCTACCAACTGAGCTACGTCGGCTTGATATACTATGTAAGGGGCGAATTATTAAAAGATAGGGCAACTGTTCACAGGCTCAGCCTGCTATAGTGCGACTTATAAAATATTCCTTTCTAAATAAGTGATTCATGCTACAAAATCAAGAATTAATTTCATCTGAAGCTTTATTGGCAGAGTTGTCTGAGAGAGAGCGCAGCATCGACTGTATCGGGTTTTCCGGCTCAGAAAAAGCCTATCTGATCTCAAGGATCTACCTGAAACTCAAGTCGTCTATTCTGGTGATTGTTTCCTCGGCCAAAGAAGGGGAGCGTCTCTTAGAGGACCTGGTGTTTTTTACCGGCAATTCTGAGACGCCGATTCTGTTTTTTCCACCCTATAATATTTTGCCCTTTAAATTTCTCGCTTACCACAATGAAACCGCCGGGCATCGCATCAGTGTCCTCTACCGCTTGTTGGAATCCGGGATCCCCTCTATCGTGGTGACCACGGTCGATGCCTTATTGCAAAAAATTATTCCGAAACAAGAAATCAATGGCTATGCCGAGCTTGTCATCGCCGGCGAAGAAATCGACCGAGATCATTTAATTTCAAAGCTCATCGCGGGGGGATATACAAAAACAGCCATTGTTGAAGAACCCGGAGACTTCAGTGTTCGAGGCGGGATCGTCGACATTTTTTCTCCACTGTACCCGGACCCATTGAGAATCGAGTTCTTCGGGGACCTGGTGGAATCCATCAGGTTCTTTTCGGCATCCAGCCAACGAAAAATTAAAGATGTGGACGAGGCTGTCATATTGCCTGCCAAAGAAGTGATCCTGAATGAGGGCTCGCTGCCTCATATCATCAGCCGCATCAGGGCCCTGGCGAATGAACGCGAAGTCCCCGTGACGCATGCCAGACACATCATCGATAAGATCAGACATGATGAGGAATTGCCTGGGATCGAAAGCCTGATTCCCCTAATCTACCCCCAGCTGGATACGTTATTTGAATACATGCCTCAGGATTCGCTGGTCGTGACCAACCCTCTGGAAGAACTGGAAAAGATCGCCAAAGAAACCGAAGAGCGGGTCACCGTGAATTTTAATTCATCCTGCGATGAGAGAAAACTATGTGTCGAACCCCGGCAACTTTACCTGCAATGGTCCCAGGCGGCCGAATTTATATCCGAAAGAAAACCGCTCACATTCAAGGTGCTCGACGTATTAAAGACCCAAGATCAAGGCCAGGTCAGTCCATACCGCTTTGAGGTCACCATTGAAAATAATACCGACCTGAGCAGGGAAATTAAAAGTTACCGCGAAAAAGAGGAACTTCTCAGGCCACTGGTGAAATGGTTGACGGATAAACAGCAGGCCGGCTTCGCAACCCTTGCCGTATGCCGGACCCAATCCCAGGCCACCAGACTCGACTCCCTGCTGACCCCTTATGGTCTTCAGGTAACGCCGGTGAGTGGGTTTTCTGACATCGGCGATGCCAAAGGTAAAATCTGCATCTGTATCGGTCAGGTTTCCAGCGGATTTGTGTGGCCGGAAGAATATCTGGCCGTCATTACTGATGATGAAATTTTCAGTGTGCGGCATCACCGCCGTAAATCCTCCCCTGCCGGACCCCGCCCCCAGCTACTCGATTTTCAGGAATTAAAACAAGATGATCTCATCGTTCATGATGACCACGGTATCGGCCAGTACAGTGGGCTTGTCAAATTGAGTGTTGGCGGCATCACCAATGATTTTTTGGTCATCGCCTATAGGGGGGGCGATAAACTCTATCTGCCCGTTGATCGAATGGGCGTCGTACAAAAATACATGGGGGTGGAGGGTATTGTACCGGTACTCGACAGCCTTGGCGGGAAATCATGGGAACGGGTAAAGGCGCGGGTAAAAAAATCAGCTGAGAAAATTGCCGGGGAACTTCTCAAGCTATATGCCCGGCGCAACGTGGAGCAGGGCTTTGCCTTTTCGCCGCTCGACAGCTATGTTCAGGAATTCGAGGCGGGATTCACCTATGAAGAGACAGCCGATCAGCTCAAGGCCATCGAGGATGTGATCGGTGACATGCAAAAGCCGACCCCCATGGACCGTCTGGTATGTGGCGATGTGGGCTACGGTAAAACAGAAGTTGCCCTGCGGGCATCCTTTTTGACGGTAAATGACGGCAAACAGGTTGCCATGCTGGTTCCGACCACCATTCTTGCCGAGCAGCATTATGCAACCTTCTGCGGCCGGTTTGAACAGTATCCGGTCAATGTCGCCTGCTTAAGTCGATTCCGTCCCCCCCGTGTACAACGCGCCATCATCGATGATCTCAAAACGGGTAAGATCGATATTGTGATCGGTACGCATCGACTGCTGCAAAAGGACATCGCATTCAATGACCTGGGGCTTTTGGTGCTGGATGAGGAGCAACGCTTTGGTGTCAAACACAAAGAGAAACTGAAGCGCTTGAAAAACACGGTGGATGTCCTGGCTCTGACGGCGACACCGATTCCCCGGACCCTGCATTTGTCTCTGATGGGGGTTCGTGACATCAGCATTATATCGACACCGCCTGAATATCGGAAATCGATTATAACCTATATCTCCGAATTTGATGACGCCCTGATTGCTGAAGCCATTCGGAAGGAACTGAGGCGGCAGGGGCAGATTTTCTTTGTCCACAACAATATTCAAAGTATTGACAGAATTGCCGGCAAATTGAAACGTCTGGTGCCCGAGGTGCGACTCGACGTAGCCCACGGCCGTATGGCCGAAGACGAGCTGGAGCAGGTCATGTTTTTCTTCATGAACAAAGAAATCGACATGTTGGTATGTACGACGATTATCGAATCCGGTCTTGATATCACGTCTGCCAATACTATTATCGTCAATCGTGCGGACCGCTTCGGACTGGCCCAGATGTATCAACTGCGAGGCCGGGTCGGACGCGCGGATGAACAGGCCTACGCTTACCTTCTGATTCCTCATGAGAGCCTGCTGGGTAAAGATGCTCAGAAACGGCTGAAAGTATTGATGGAGCATCGGGATCTGGGCGCTGGCTTTCAAATCGCCATGAGTGATTTGAAAATCCGGGGCGGCGGAACTATCCTGGGAGCTTCTCAATCCGGACACATTGCCGCTGTCGGCTATGACATGTTCTTAAAATTGATGGAAAGTGCCGTGGCCGAGGTCAAAGGAGAAACCCGGGTGACGCCCCTGGATCCGGAGATAAACGTAAATTTGTCCGCCTTTTTGGCTGCGTCGTATATCCCGGATATCGATCAACGCATGTCGGCCTAT
>JARFPZ010000327.1 GCA_029288035.1 Desulfosarcina sp. | reverse complement strand
AACTGTTTTTCCACTGTATTTAAAATCCACGTCGCGATGGATACCAGGATGAGGTAGACAATCCCCACAATAAAAAAGACCTCCGTGTATTTGAAAAACATCGAGGCCAGAATTTTTCCTTCTCCGGTGAGTTCGATACAGGTGACCATGTAGGCCAGTGAAGAATATTTTATCAGGTAGATGAGCTCGTTCCCGCTGCCGGGGAGGGCTCGCCGGATGGCCTGGGGTAGAATTATCGAGAAAACCGCTTGTATCTTGCTGAAGCCGAGAGACTGGGCACCGAGCATCTGTCCTTTTTTAATCGAATTCAGGGCGCCGCGGACATATTCGGAATGGTAGGCGCCGCTGCAGAGGGAAAATCCAATGACCGCAGCGGTATAAGGGGAAAAATAGATGCCGAAACGTGCCAGGCCGAAGTACCAGAGATAAAGCTGTATCAGTAAAGGGAATCCCCGGAATATCAGGACATAAAAACCGGCCAGTCCTTTTAGCACCGGATTCCCGTAGACCCTGAGCACCCCGGACAAAATGCCAAGCAACAGCCCGAAAAAGGCTGACGGCACAATCAGCTGGATACTGACCCACGCCCCTCTCAGCATCGCAGGCATGACTTCCTGTTGGATGAAAAGCAACTCTTCCATAGTTAGGATTCAACCTGCACCCGGGTGAAGATTTTTAATACGCGCACAAAATTCCCGGGTTCGGTCGCATTCGGCGTTTGACAGAATTTTCTCAGGAGTGCCTTTTTCTAAAATAATTCCGTCGTCCATAAAGAAAATCTCATTGGCCAAAAAGCTTGCAAAGCCAATTTCATGAGTAACGAGCATCATGGTCATCCCTCCTGCGGCAAGATCCTGGATCACCACGTGCACTTCGCCGATCAACTCAGGATCTAACGCGGACGTCGGTTCGTCGAGCAGCATCACGTCGGGGTCCATCGCCAATGCCCTGGCAATGGAGACGCGTTGTTTTTGCCCTCCTGAAAGCTCCGCTGGATATTTAGCGACATGTTCCCCCAACCCGACACGTGCCAGCTCATGTAGTGCGCGCGCCTTCGCCTGCTTTTTGGGCAACTTCTTTACCCGTATGAGGCCGATTTGGACGTTTTGCAGTGCACTGAGGTGATCAAACAGGTTAAAGTCCTGAAATATCATCCCCACCTTTTGACGGTAGGCATAAAGCTCACTTTTATTGGCGTAATCGACTTCCTTTTCATTCAACCAAATCCGCCCTTCGTCAAACTTCACCAGAAAATTGGTACAATGCAGGAGCGTGCTTTTTCCGCTGCCCGAAGGGCCGATGACAACTTTAATATCGCCTTTATGGAGCTCGAAGGAAATTCCTTTCAGGACCTCAGTTTCTCCGTAGCGCTTTGTTATTTTTTCGGCTCTCAGCACAGGAATCTCTTCAGCCATTAAACGGTCCTTTTTATCGAACATATCCTTTGATCGCTACCCTGTTTTCCAATAGGTTAAACAACCTGGTACCGATGTAGGTCAGTGCCAGAAAGATAAAGCCTGCCAAAATATAAATCCAAAAATGCTGATAGGTTCTGGATGCCACGTGATTTGCCCGAGCCATGATCTCAGCGACGCCAAGGGCATAGGTCACCGCGGAATCTTTCATGATGATGGTGTATTCGTTGGTCCAGCCCGGTATGGACAACCGCAGTGCCTGGGGCAGAATAATGAAAATGATGGCTTTCCGATCGCTCATCCCGATGGCCCGGGCGGCCTGTAACTGCCCTTCCGGTAGGGATAGAATGGCACCCCGCAATATCTGTGACTGGTAAGCAGAACTGATGAGGCCTAAAACGATAATGGATACGGTGAATGGTGAGAGTTCTATTTCGAGGGCTGTCAGAAGCCCAAAATAAAATAAAAAAAGAAGTACAAGCAAGGGAATTCCACGGAAGAACCAGACATATACTCCGATGACCCGGCGCAACATTCGATTGCCGTAGACCTGGGCGATGGACAGCAAAATTCCAAGGATCATGCCCACCGCCAAAGCTCCGGCAACCACGGTCATCGTCACCCAGACGCCCTTGAGAATATAAGGAAGGCCTTCTACAACAGCTATCCAGCCCCGTGACAAGTCCACCTTCGGCTCCTTATTTCATATCCCACTTTTTAACCAGTTCATCCCAGTAGGAAGAAGCCTTGAGGCGCTTCAAGCCCTCGTTCAGCGTATCCTGCAATTGACTGTCTTCCTTGCGGACTGCGTAACCATAGTCGACATCGGGCTGCCCATAACTTCCGATCGACTTGACGGGCAAACCTTTATCCACAGCTTCTTTCAGGGCGGTATTGGAGACAGTGGCTGCGTCGGCGCGGCCGTTGGCCACTTCTTCGATTGCCATTTCAGTGGTATCGTATTGCATCAGCTGGAACTTATATCCTTTTTTCAGCAGGTTTTCGGTGATCCATTTTGATTCGGCGCTGCCCCGCAGCAGACCAATTTTTCGATCGGGTTTCAGCGCTTCTTCCACGGATAGTGGGGAATCCTTTTTGACGACCAGCAGTTGTTTGACCTCCCAGTAAGGTTCGCAGAAGTTGACTGCTTCCTGACGTTCCGGGGTAATACTCATTCCTGAAGCAATCAGGTCGATTTTCTTGGCTTTAAGGGACGGAACAATGGCAGCCCAGTCCGTCGGTTGGTGCTTGACATTGAAACCCATTTCCTTGGCAATCCAGTCTATAGCGTCGATATCAAATCCTGCGGGCTTACCACTTTTGTCGATAAACGTAAACGGTGGGTAGGCTGCATCAAAACCGTTGATATAAACCTTATCATCTGAAATCCCGGCCGACAGGCCAAAGCAGAGCGTGCATAAAACCGTTAGTGCAATGATCCCTAAGATTTTCCTTTTCATAATCATCCTCCTTTTTGGGTAAATGTAAATCCAACTAGAATAAAAAGGTCTTGTCGCCGAAAAGAAGACAGACCGGTGCGCCATAAAATCATGCTCCTATGGCTAAGTCAATACAGGTTCGATAAAAAATGAGAATTTTGTGTTGAACTTCAAGCTGTATGAATTTGACACTGGGATGCCATGATAGTTTTAAAAATAGCGCCCGTTCAGGAGTTCCGAGGTTCAGAGTTCATGGGTTTTGAACTGTTGACTTGGAGATTCTGATCAATGATGGAAAAGTGGAATGCTGTAATACTGGGTATAAATAATATTCTAAAAAGATTTTTATCCGCTAAGCCCATTGCTCAACATAGCTTAGTCTTATAAATGAAACATTATCGACCACGGAGGGCAACATGTTCGACGGCTTTTCCACAGAACGCTTAAACCTTGACGAAGGCATCCAGATTCATTTGCGGGTCGGGGCACTTCCTCACATACGATAACCTCGGGACCGCCATATTCGTGCATTCGTACCGCTTTCATTGTTGCTATGATTTTTTCTCCTTTGAATGCAATAAAGATATAAAATGATCTTTTAGTAAAAAATTGAAACACTCATTTTAGTGTTCATTAATTCAGAATATCCTTAACTGCTTTTAAAATTGGAAACCATATCAAACTCAAGATTCCGAGAGGCGTTTTAAAGAGTAAACACCGTCCAATCCTTTAACGGGTTTTGGTTTCTTTTCGTGCTTCGAATGGAATATATTCTTAAACTGTTTATATTTTCTCGAAACAAACCCTTTTGATCCGATAATCCCGGAGTCCGAGAAGTAGCGGCTGCGATATCTGAACTTATATGCTCTCGTATTTTTAAAGTCCGTCTTGCTTTCCTTCTCAATAACTTTTTCTTCTATCATTATGCAAGATTTTCCCCCTGATCGTTTAAGGGCGGCTGCTTCATAAACATAACGACGATATTTTCGCAATCTTTCCTTTTTATTCCCAACACCGATCTCTTTCATTCCGAAATCGAGGGACAAAAAATTACCCTTGTTCCCGGTCAGGGTATGATATCCGAGTGAACTCCAGCGGTAATCTTCCGGACGTCTCACAATGTTTGCGCGCAGGGGATTAAGATCAATGTAGGCCAGACAATCGACCAGAGCTTTTCCATCTTCAACGATAAGACTCTTGAACCGCTCTCCCCACAAAGTTCCTCGACGGTTATGCCGCTTGTTGTAATACCGCGAGAAGGTCTGTTTTATCTCCCTTACCAACTCGGAAAGACTTGCCCATTTATACCGGAAGACGTGGGCTTTCTCCTGGGGAAACTCCCGGGCATTCCTGTAAAAAATTGTATGCCGATTTTTTATCTCGTTATCTGAAAAATTCGATTCCGGCAGCATGCGCACCAGCAGGTGGAAGTGGTCGCCCATAACGCAAAACCCCAAGACTTCGGTAAAATACAGTTTGCTGAATTTTATCAGGATCTTGACCAGTTCGTCCTTCTCCTCATCTCCGAGGGGATATCCTTCCAGAACCGTTCTGGATATTACATGGTAGACAGTTTTTTGATCCGGTATGATCATTCTTGTGATTCTTGGCACGAGATCACCTCCTGAGAATGCGATACGCACGGGTGTTGCTTAGTTTGAATTGGCCTTTATTCCCTCGAAAAAATAATATATGCATAGATCAGTGGGCAGAATTATAAATGATTCTAAAGAGTTTAAAAATTTCATGGGGCTCGACTGCAATTGCCCATTTGAGTGGCTCGCAAAGTCAGTAAGGTTACAGTCAGATTGCCATTTTTCAAGCTGTCACAGCCAGTGCGTAAAAGCGGCAGGTTAAATCCTGCCACATGACAGCGCCGTTGGCGACATCTACAAACCAGGCGGAGGTGAAGCTCCTTCTATCTGCGGTCCACAACCAGGGTTTATTTTGGTCGAACCAAGCCGGTGAACAAAAATCCTCGATGCGCTCCTTGGGCCGCAAAAGGGTGGCCAACTCCTCCACGGTGGGAAGGCGCCAGGCTGGCAAACCATGATTCTCCCGGTTGAGCGCTGCCAGGTATTCGTCGGTTTCATGCCAGGCCATGGGCAGGCGTGAAATCAGGGATGCCCAGGTCAGACCGCTGGATCGGTCGAAAACACCGGCGGGCAGGAATGAAAAGTCATTTATCCGATAGGTCTCCGGGCGAAAAAGCGAATCCAAAAAGTCAAAGGGAGCCTTGTCCCGCACCCCTGTCTTAATTGCCTGGCGCCGCGGATCTGATGGATCCGGGACGGCAATCGCATCCTTGGCCTCCTCCAGCATGCATCCGGCCTCCTGTCGGGACAGCCAATCTCCCTCCAGTTCATCAAGGGCCTCTGACATGAGCCATACATCAGCAAAGCGATCTTGGGCATCGGCGGCCAAAGCACGCCAGAAAAAATCCTGCCAAATCTTGCTAAAAAGGGGATGCTCGACGGGTCTCCCGTCCTCACGGGGCAGCAATCCCGTAGCAAGCCGATGGAGGAGGACACCGACGGAGTAAAGATCCGCACGACCATCCACCTCTTCCGGATCGCTTTCCTGTTCCGGAGCGGCATAGTATGGTGAGCCTACCTTGAGCGCCCGTGGAGTGGGCCGAACCTCTCCACGGACCTTGGATAACCCCAAATCGATAATTTTGATGCAGCCGTCGCCGGTGAGCATGAGGTTGAAGGGTTTGATATCCCGGTGGATGATGCCAGCCTGGTGCAGGCAGGCCAAGCCCGCCAGGGTCTGACGGGCGTAATCTAGGGCCGTGAGGGGTGGCAGGGAACGGCTGGGATTTTCAACGATATAGGATTCGCCGATCAGTGTGCCGAGGTTCATGCAATAGTACTCCATGGCCATGAACAACGTATCGCCCGTGTCGCCCAGATCCCAGACAGCAGCGACATTGCGGTGATCGCGAGCCGCCATGACCCGGGCTTCGTGAATGAAACGGGACCGGACTTCTTGCGCTCCGAGGATGGTTTCCAAAATTTCCCGGGGCTGCAGCACCTTCAGGGCCATGATGCGACCCAAATCCTCTCGCAGCACCTTGTAGACACTCCCCATGCCGCCGCGTCCTAACCTTCCCAACACCTTGTAGGGTCCAATATGCATGGCCTATTCCTTACCACAGCCTCGTCGCATTATATTCAGGAAAACCGCGCTCCATAATTTTGTCCACGGTGGTCTGGATATCGTAGGGTACGAAGCGTACCTCGATGCTCTCTTCAACCGGATCCCAGATCACATACTTGGCGCGATTGTCGCCGTCACGAGGCTGACCGACACTGCCCACATTGATGATATACTTGGATTTATCCAACACCAACCGATCTTGATGTAATGGATGACGATCGGCCTTACGGCCATCCCAGGCCACCAGCTCTAAATCATGGGTGTGCCCCACAAACGTCAGTTTTGGCCCTGGTGTCAGAAACCATCTCGCAATCTCATCGGTATCTTTTTCGAATAAATAGGTTTTGACGGAAGCCGGTGGGAAGCCATGCACAAAAAGGTTGTTGTTCAGGGTGTGTGTATTGGGCAGGCCAGCAATAAAGTCAAGACTTTCAGGGCTTAACAATTTCTCCGTCAGACTTAGGCTCTTCCTCGCTTTGGGATTGAACCATTTTCTTTCCAACTTGAACAAGATGCCGAGTTCATGATTACCCATGGTACAACAAACATCGATCTGGCGAATCTTTTGAATTACCTCCTCGGGATTGGGTCCGTATCCGATCAAATCTCCGATGCAGACAATTTTCTCGATCCTTTGACTGCCTATATCTTCTAAGACAGCATCCAAGGCTTCCAGGTTACCATGTATATCCGACATGACGGCAATCTTCATAAAACGTCTCTTCCAAGGGTCATCCTCATACCCCCAGCTTGCTGGTGGCCGCTGATTGCGGGATCGATTATACCTTAAGTCTTTTTTGCTATCAAAAAACTGGCTCTAAGACCCTATGCTACACCTCGTTTAGCATCTAATTCGTTGATTTTCAATTAGTTAATTTGGTCCGACAAGCATTCAATCATCAAAATATTTCCATGCCCCTTTTTTAACTTTTCATAGAAAATAGAATATCTGCGGAGATTCCGTTGCGGAAAAGCCGGAATACAACCAACACACCCCTATATTGTCTTGACAAATAATAAAATAGGGGTGTATTTAAGCTCATTTATTCTATGAGAATTAAAAAGGTGATACTATGAAGCGATTCATGGAAAATCAATTAACCCGCTGGTTGCAAAAACCGCGCAGAAAGCCTGTTGTCATTCGTGGCGCCAGACAAGTAGGCAAATCCACCCTGGTACAAAACTTTGCCCGATCGCAAGGTTTGAAATTAGCCGAGATCAACCTTGAAAAACACGGGAATCTCAATGGCATCTTCGGGACCAACGACCTCGACATAATCATTCCGGAACTGGAGTTGCTAGCCCGCATAAGCCTGCGCCAGGAAAACACCCTGCTGTTCCTTGACGAGATTCAAAGCACACCCCATGCCATTTCGGCACTGCGCTATTTTCGTGAAGAAATGCCACAATTACCGTTAGTGGCAGCTGGCTCCCTATTGGAATTTGTTCTTGCAAAACACGACTTTTCCATGCCGGTGGGTCGGGTCGAATACCTCCACCTGGGCCCCATGACCTTTGAGGAATTCCTGTTGGCGATGGGAGACGACATGTTGCTTTCTTACATAGAAGGCTTTCAGTTAAGCCGGCCGTTGCCTCAAACGGCGCATGAAAAACTGCTGCAAAGGCAGCGGCAATACCTATATATAGGAGGCATGCCCGAGAGCATCCTCACTTTCTGCGAAAGTAGTAGTTTGTTAAACACCCGAGACGTTCATCGCTCCATTATTCAAACCTATCAAGACGATTTTGCAAAATACAGCCGTGAACCATCCCTGAGTCGAATACATACCGTATTCAATGCCATTACGAGGGTTGTTGGGGAAAAAGTTAAATATGCCAATATTTCACGGGAAGACAGGGCTAAGGATCTCAAACAGGCCATTGTATTATTGACCAAGGCGCGCTTGCTTCTTCCCACTTACCACAGCAGTTGTTCCGGCATACCCATAAAATCCGGAATCAGCGAGAAAATTTACAAACTTTATTTTCTGGACATCGGCTTGCTAAATTATCTCAATGGATTGGAGTGGTCACACATATCAGCGTTGGACGAGCGCACGCTGATAAACGAAGGTGTTCTTGCTGAACAGTTTATTGCGCAACATCTGGCTTATCGATTCGAGGGACTCGAACCTCCCGACCTTTTCTATTGGTTAAGAGAGGGTAAAACCGGCAATGCCGAGGTTGATTTTGTCACATCTACGGGTAATACAATTGTTCCCATCGAAGTCAAAGCGGGTAAAAGCGGTACCATAAAATCCTTGCAGCAGTTTGCCATAGATAAAAAAACTACTTTAACCTGCCGCTTTGACTTAAATCCGCCAAGCGTCCAGGATTTAAGCTACCGGGCCAGGCAAAAACAAAAAGTTCAAACGGTTAACTACAAGTTGTTGTCTTTGCCGTTATATTTGGTAGATGTGATGCACGACGTATCGCTTAAGGTATTGAATGAAGAGTAAATTATGGGGATCTGGGAGAATTCCGGGACATCCATAAATGAATAAATTCCTACTTCTTTGGTTGACATTAAGTTATGACGCCATCATACATATATATGTATATAACGATAAGGTATCGGGAAATTTGTCATGAAAATCAATTTGAATCAGCTTTTTGGATTAGAGGGTCGTGTAGCGGCAGTCACTGGCGGTGGCGGTGAACTCTGCGGCGTCATGGCCGAGGCGCTGGCCGACCTTGGCGTTAAGGTGGCGATCCTGGATATTCACCGGGAACATGCCGTTCATAGAGAAAAGACCATTGTTCAGAATGGCGGCACCGCCCGAGCATTCCAGTGCGATGTTCTGGACGAGGCTAACCTGAAAGACTGCTTGGCCGAAATATCCGAGCAGTGGGAGGCCCCCGATATCCTGATCAACGGTGCCGGCGGTAATCATCCCAAAGGCAGTACCGACAAGGCGTTTATGGAGTTCGAGGATATTGGCAATCCGGATATCAGGAATCTTTTTGATCTCGAAATTGAAGGATTTCGCAAGGTCTTTGATTTGAATTTCATGGGGACATTCCTGCCGACCAAAATCTTCGCCCGGGGCATGATGTCCAAGCCCAAGCATGCCGGAGCGGTGTTAAACATATCTTCTATGAGTGCGCTGACACCATTGACCAAGGTTGCCGCCTATTCGGCTGCTAAAGCGGCGGTCAGCAACTTTACCCGCTGGCTGGCGGTGCATCTGGCGCATGTCGGTATTCGTGTGAATGCCATTTCTCCAGGCTTTCTGATGACGGAGCAGCTGAAGTTCCTGCACGTCGACCAGGAGACGGGCGAACTCACCCCGCGGGCCCGCCAGGTCATGGCACACACCCCTATGAGGCGTTACGGAAAACCTGAAGAGTTGCTGGGCACTGTGATTTGGCTCCTGTCCGGGGCATCACAATTTGTCACCGGTGCGGTCGTACCGATCGATGGTGGATTTTCGTCCTTCAGCATTTAAAAACCGTTTTACAGAGCGATGGTGGGATAAAATAGGGGACGTTTTTGATCTGAGTGACGTATTGCTTCTCCCGTTTTTTGATTTTTGATATGCCCGAGGTCGATACACAGACCCGCATCGAGAGGTTTGGCGGGCCTGTCGCCCAGCGGCTCCTTTATTCTACGGTGAAGGTGCTTCGACAGATCAACGGATTCTTCTTCAAACTGCGGTTGTAGAAAAGGATTTCGTGCTCTCCGCGACTGCGCACGGTCTTCGCGTGCCAGAACCTGTAGCCCATTCGTTCGCCCCTGAGGCGGTTTTCACCAATTTTGATGACCCTCGAAGAGAACTTCTTTTTAGCCGCATCTCTTATTACCATCTGAACCCTATTATTATCATGAGGGGAGCTGATCCAAGCATAGAAGCAGACGGTTTCGTCCACCTTGTAGCTCCGTGGTTCTCCGGGTGATAACGCCTCACACTTCTTCCAATCTGAGACTGTTGGCCCCGCCACGAGGTTCTTTTGCGTTACCACGACCGCTGACTTCTCGCGCAGTGCATTAAGATCTGCTAAAGCCTTCAGTTTGAACTCGGCCTCGGGACCGAATGGGCGCGGCGGTTTGAAGCGTTCCAGTTCGTCGAACTGTTCGCAGACGCTCAGTTTTTCGAGCTTCGCCTCAAGATCTGCTACCACTACGGTGCTCTGCCTTACGGTTTCATCCTGGGCTAGCGGCGCCTGGCCGGCGAGACTCTGCTCTGGAGTTTCGCCCTCTTTCAGTATCGCCTTCTGGTTTTTAACTTTCTGCTCGGTTTTCTCTAGCTGTTGTTTGACCTGTTTGAGTTGACGCTCGACTTCCCCGCTGCCGGCTTGTTTCGCCTGCTGCTCTGTTTCTTTTACCTGCCGTTGCACGTCGACAACCTTCTCTAGAAGATCGGCATCGGCCCGTTCGGCTGTAATTTTGACTGCCTCTCGTGTGGCCTCCGCCTTTTCCAGTTGAGCCTTTTGTTTATCAAAGTCTTGCTTGATGTCCCTTAGCTGTTGCTCGGCCTGTTTAAGTTGACGTTCAGCTTCCTTCCGTTTTATCTCGATTGTCGCTTGGTTCACCTGCCTCTTGGCTTCGTCAAGCTGCCGCTCTGCGTTGATTTTGTCCACTTGAAGACCGGCCAACTTAACATTGGTTTTAACCATTATGACATGCTGGTTCGCCACTTCGGCGTTCTGATTCGCCACCTCAGCATTCTGATTCGCCACCTCGGCCGTCTGTCTTGCAACATTTGCACTCTTCTTTGCAACGTTGGCCTCTTTCTTCGCGATCTCTGCCACCTTGGTGGCTTTTTTGGCGACGGCTTCGGCAGCCACCTGTTTCTTGGCCGCCGTCACCCCCATCCAACCGGCAACACCGACCGCTACGAGAAGAGCCAAAGCGACGGCAACGGCCTTGCGTACACGACCTCGAAGCTTGTATTCCTGCTCCGCCCGTTCTTGAGCTTCCCGCGCTCGCGCCTCCTCCGCCTCACGCGCCGCACGTTCTTCCCGATCCAGCCGACTCAGTTGGATGGGTTCGATCAGGGTGTCGTGGGTGAGCTCATAGTAGTTGTCGCCAACCCGAGGCTCCTTGCGAAGCAAGCGAAGCTCCACCATGTCACGCAAGATTTCAGGAGAGACCCCGTCTTCCTGCATGATGGTGGACTCTTCGCGCAACAGCCTTCGGCCCCTGCCGGTAATGAATCCGTACTCACACAGTTTCTCGAGTCGCTGCCGTAGATCGGGCTCGTCGGTGAATTTGTCGCAGATCGCTGCCAGCGAGTCCTCATAGAAGCTGCTGAGAACGCGCTTTAGTGCATCGCTGCCGCCCAGGTCCTGAGCAGTGACCGTTCCCAGGTTCTTTTGTGCGACGATGTTCTCGACGTGCTGACAGATCAACTGCAGTTGAAAGGGCTCGACGTCTTTACCGACCTCGGTCTTACCCTCCCCGAGTTGTTGCTCGGACAGGAAATTGAGGACATTGTCGACCGCCTCGTCTGCCCAGGAGAACGGTGGCGTCAAAAAATTCTCTCCCTCCAGTGCCGCCGGTTCGACGATGGCCCGACGGGCCTTTTCCCGCGACAAAGGCTCGAGCCGGAACGGGGCCTTGTAAATTGCAGGTATTCGCTCGCGAAGCTCTTCCAGGTTTGCGTAGAAGTCCTCGCGCAGCGCCAGCAAGACCTTTACCTCCGGCGGCGGGTCACTCAGAGCCGGCCCGTGATCATCATCGACTTTTCGAGGTCGGGTGCCGCGCACGAGATCGGACAGCTCGTGGATGAACTGCTTACGTTCGTCTGTCGAATACAGGGTGAACAGCTCTTCGAATTGATCGATGATGAGCACCGGAAAGAGCAGTTTACGCCCTCGCCAGAACGACGAGGTCTTGAAGAAATGCCAAAGACTGGTCTTGTTCCAGTCGGTTTCGCTCGGTTCATGCACGATTTGCCGGCGCTCGTTGGCGGCCCTGGCCGCTGCCCGGATCCCCTCGTACAGGCTCTCCAAGGGCCCATCCGGCGAACCGCTTACGCGAACCACGATGGGGAAGTAGCTCCGATCCCGCAACGGTTCCAGTAGGCCTGCTCTGATGAGGCTGGATTTGCCGATTCCGGAACGGGCGAACAGCAACACGAGACGTTCGGCCACGAGCAGTTGAAACAGCTCATATTTTTCCTCGTCGCGCCCCCTGAATAATTCTCGTTGAATTTCGTCGTCACCGAATGATCGTACGCCTGGATAACGCCGGGCCGTCATTGTCGGTTGGGTTTTCTTTGCACGGGGTGTCTCGTTGACCATAATTTTTACCTTATTGCGCTTCGTAATCGCGCCTGATCTCGCTTGCGAGAGCCTTTACATCGGCATTCCAATCGTAGAGTGCACCGGTCTGGATTTTGGCCCGCTCAACTGCCTCGAGACGCTGGGCGTCCTCGTCAATCTGAACTGGGAAGATGAACCGCCCTGCCCGACGGGATTGCCTCTCCAGGGCGATGTTGACTTCCTTGTAAACATAGCTCTCCCTTCTGTCGCTGAGGGCGCGGCTTTGCAGCACAACGAAGTAGTCGACATCCTTTGATACGGTGTCCTCGAGGGTGTCCGCCCACTGTGCCCCAAACCTCAGACCGTCCTTGTCGATCCAAGGATTGAGCCCTTCTTCGCGCAGCCGCTCGAACAGCCGTTGCGCCCGCTCCTCATCCTCCTTGACGTAGGAAATAAAGACACTGGGGCCTGCCGCCGCGATGGACTCTTCCCGGGACGGTCTGGGAGCGGTTTCGGTTGCGCCTTCGGGGTAACGCTCTACCCAGCGCCGGTATAAGTCATCGATGAACTCATCGAATCCCGTATCCAGCATCTTGAGCGCGTTAAAGCCGAGTTGACCGTAAAACAACACACTTTCGTTGAATCGTTGGACGAACGCCTCCTGACCCTCGGCGACCGGCGTGTTCTCCAGCGCAAACGACAGGTTTCTCTTGCTCAAGTTGAGTGCGTGCAAAAGGATGCGCAGATGATAGTTGCCCAGCCCGAAGCCGAGGAACAGTACATTCTTATCACGAAAGAGATTCTGGAAATCGACCGGCAGACCGGGATCGTTGGCCACCACCGCCCTCAAAAAGTCGAGCAGGTCATTTTCCGTTATCACCAGAGAGGTCGGGTCTTCAAAGGAACCATAGAGGTGGTAGATGAGCGGCTTCTCGACGGTGCCGAGATCGCGCAAAGTCGTCGTATGGTCGCCCTTGAAAAGGTAGCTCTTGACCTTCGGTTGCTTGCCCCGCTTCTCGAGGTAGTGTTTGAGCGTATTATCATGCCTTGAGGTCACGAACAGCGGGAAGGGCAATGCCGCCAGGTTTTCGAATGTGGTGTCTTTACGCTCTGCTAAGCGTTTTGCATGTTCCTCATAAAAACCCTTGGCCTCGATGATGAGTTCGTCTCGGCTGAGCTCGTTCTGAAGCATTTGTGCTACCAGACTGATATTGTTCGGATCTTTGACCTTCAGTTGTTTATCCTCCAGGAGGATATCGGATAGCTCCCGGGCAAGATCGATGGCCAGGTTGCTTCGGCTTCCATCGTCGTTAGTCATGCAAATGTCCGGACCGAGCACCGGAATGCAGTTTTCCCCTTTAATGCTGTCCAACAAGACGTTCCAATGACGGTCACGGATCTTAGTGCTCATCTAACCGACCTCCGTGTTTGATATTGAGACCTGCGGCAACTGCAGACTAGCCGTGTTGCCGCCCAGCCGGGAAAGTGGATCTTACGTGTACTGTAGCTTAGTGTAGAGAGTTGTCGTCGCCTAAAATGTGAACACCAACTCTGCGAGCATGTTTCTGCTCTTTACCCAAGGAAAGCATAGACGTCAATCAACCGAAAAACTATAAAAATTAAGATAAGTAAAGCGGTATATGTTGTCAATGTCAATTTTAGGGGTTGTCTCCTGGTTTCCCTAATTCTTCAAGTTCTTCCCAGCGAAGATATGTCGCTTCGATTTCATTTTCCAGACGATCGAGATTCGCTTTCATGCGGGCAATCTCCCCTTTGTCTTTTTTGTAAAACAAGGGATCGGACATGGCCTCATATAACTCTTTTTGCCTGGACTCCAGGGTGTCGAGCTTGCGGGGCAGATCATGGAGTTCCCGTTTTTGCATATACCCTAACTTGGCCGGTTTTGGGGACATGGGTTTTTGTCGGGATTTTTGGCGATCACTTTTTTGAGGGGAAGGTGCTTCTATTGTCTTCGGTCTCTGGATCAACCAGTCATCGTACCAGCCGGCGTATTCGGCCACCCGACCGTCTCCCTCAAAAACGATGGTGCTTGTGACGACATTGTTTAAAAAAGCTCGGTCATGGCTGATCAGCAAAAGGGTTCCCCGATATTCGAGAAGAAGCTCCTCTAATAGTTCCAGGGTTTCCGCATCGAGATCGTTGGTGGGTTCGTCCATCACCAACACATTGGCAGGCCTGGTGAAAAGTTTTGCCAGCATCAGTCTGTTTCTTTCCCCACCCGAAAGAACATAAACCGGCGTGCGGCATCTATCCGGTGAGAAGAGAAAATCATGAAGGTGGCTGATCACATGGCGTTTTTGACCATTAAAAATGATAAAATCGTTGCCTTCGGCAATATTTTCCAGAACGGTCTTTTGCTCATCCAACTGGGCGCGGAGCTGGTCAAAATAGGCAATCTGGAGATGGGTGCCGTGACGGACGCGCCCTGCC
>JARFPZ010000477.1 GCA_029288035.1 Desulfosarcina sp. | reverse complement strand
TCGGGAAAGGTTCCAGATCCGCTGAATCCCTTCCTGGGCGGCAGCTTCAGCCAGATATAAGTTTTGTTTATATATTCCGTCGTTGCGAACGATCTGCAATTCAACGGTGGTCGTGTTGGTCGAAGAGACCCCGATGATGGTAACGACCATTAATATCATCACCGCAACCACGATGGCAGAGCCTTCTTCGTTATTCATAAATAAATATTTTGTAAACATGGATCTTGTCCTTTCAATCATGTTTGCACGGCGCCGATTAACTCGCAGTTGCATTGCGAGCCCTGACAGTCCTCAAGTTGACAGTCTTTTCTTGTCCCATTGGCGTTGTCCAGGTTACCGTAACGGAGATGGTTTTGGTAAATTCAGGGGGATTGGGCGCTATGCCATCATTGTCCACGACAGCCCACTCTATGTTAATGTTCCCGTTTTCCCCGACCTCATCTATTTCTCCGTCATAATCGTTGTCAATAAGGTCCGTCGCCTGGTCAAAATCACCATCCGATTCCGAATGTAGTCCATCATTTAAATTGGCATCGGTGTACGGCAAACTCATCAGCATTTCCATCCGATCCGAACACCAAGTGAATGCCCGGGTGGACCTGTTGGCGCTTATATTGCCTTTGGTGGCCTTGGTCTGCAGGGCGGCAACACTCAGGATGCCGATCGCAAAAATGACCATGGCCACTATGATTTCGATGAGAGTGAAGCCTTCATTGTTATGGCAGATGTTCAATTTTCGAATAGGCTGTTTTTTAGACATGGTTATCTCCAGTGAACTAGTTTCGGCAATCAATATCAGTGGTAACCTGCATCCGACGAAAAACATCATTTGCGGGTCCAAATATGATATCGCCGCTTCGGTTTCGATACTGCGTTGTATCTGTCACGCGGGTGAAACCAACCGGTATGGTATTGCCAGCTCTGGCAACAATGGATACCTGTATGGAGGCGATTTGGTTGAGCGGGACCACCCATGGTGTAACGCTTTTATCGGAAATGTTGTTTCCATTGGCGTCAAAATAATCGAAATTGAGGGCATCGATATTCCGCGCAACCTGAGGTGCGGCAGCGGTAACAAAAGGCAGTACATCGCCTCTTACTAGCTCATCTCCATTCAGTGCGTAGGTGATGGTTTCATCGGCGTCGATAATTCCATTTTCATTCCGATCGGTCTGATAACTAAGTTGCCCCTCGTTGGCAACCAGAATGGCAGCGCCGCTGAATCCGCGCGGATCGTAACGTGCCATACGAATATCTCGTTCCATAAAGCTGGCCGCCGCCCGCAAATTCTGCTGCATGGAGACCATCAGTCGCTCGGTGTTGTGGCTCACGACCTGTTTATGGAACACTGCAACGATTCCAGACAACACCGTGGTGGATATCGCCATCGCAATTATTAACTCGATTAAGCTAAACCCTTTATTATATTTTTTCATGTTCATCATTGGCTTCTTCTTTCCGTTTTTGGGTTAAGAAAGACCATGGCGGCCCTAGCTATTGAATGCTAGAACTGCCGCCCAGGGTTAAGTTGATGGTCTGGGTTCTGGTGCCGTTGTCAATAATGATATCTCCACTGACATCCGGAAACCCCCGGCGAGTGAAGCGTACCGCGCCACCTAATCCTGAATCCTGTAAATCGATTCCCGCGGGCATTTGACCGCTCTTAACCATGACTTCATCGGCTTCCTGGGTTCCGTTGTCGGCATTTGCGCCGTTGTCAATAAATGCCACATAGGTGTCATTACCAAAATCAAAGTTCACCCGTACAATGGCGTTCTCCCTAATAGCCCTGAGCTTGGCGTTCTGCAAGGTTGATTGAACATCATCTGCGGCACTGCTCAGCCGATAGCTGGGCAACCAGCCGATAAAGCCTGGAATCGCAATACCGGCTAAAATGGCCAGAATGCCGATCACCACCATCAACTCAAAAATTGTCATACCCGAATTGTTTCGCATATTTTTAATCTCCTCCGAGGTGTTTTTGTATGACTTGAGCAAATCATGTGCCAATAGCTGTTATTTTTAGGAATTGTGTCTTACAAAAAACCGTTCATATCCAATTTGATGTTTTTTATCCATTTGAAATAATAACGATTAAATTGACTATGCTTAATTAGGGTTGATTTATGAATCTTCGAGCAGAGGGGAGGGAAATTCAATTACTTGCAAGGATCAACTATTAAAATATTTAATAGAGGTATTAAATTATTTTACAGGGAGAATAATCAATTTCGGGAGCCCAAACGACAAACATTAGGATGGATACGGCCGACAGTTTACGACCAATAAGGATCTTTTAGGATGGAGATATCCGGAAAACTTTAGGATTAAGGCCGGCCGCAGGCAGATCGCAACCGGAGAATTTCGTTGATATCGGCGTTGGATAGACGAGATGTTCAGAGCTGAGAGGTTACACAGAAGTATGGCATGATCAATGTTTTTCTTCAAAATATTGGACCTGGTAGGTCAAGACTTCCAATTCGGAATGCTTCCAGGCATCAGCAGGTAGACCTGCTTTCATGCACAGATGGTTAAGAAAATCTTCAGGTCGGGGCAACTGCTCCCACACCTGGGGTAAAAAGGTGGCACTGGCATGGCCTTTGCGAATTATGACCCCGTCCACATTAACGCGAAGTTTTTGGATCAGATCTTGGGAATCTCGATACGCCAGGGGCAGGGGTTCGGTTAAAATACTCACTTCAATTTGGGTTCGGTCCAATTCAGCGGCAGATATAGATGAAAAACGGGGATCATGGAATGCAGCATTGACAGCATTACGCTTTACCCCCTCCAGAACGGACCCCTCGGGCGTCAAATTGCCAATACATCCCCGTAATTGTCCCTTGATTTTAAGTGTGACAAACGTGCCACAATGCGCCTGGAACCTTTCGTCCTGGAATGCCAGGATCGAAGTGTCCGCTTTGGTATTGGTTGATTTGCCGGCCAGCTCCTTTAAAATGGTGTTGCGGGCCAATTTAACCAGTAACTGACCCTGTTTTTCAGTGAAACGTGTATTGGATCGGATTGTTTCCATAGGTAGATCTCCCCGAAAAGCCATCTAAGATGAACTTCCAATATCTAACAGACTGAACATCGAATCAAGATGTCGTCTCACACCCCAGTTTTATCTCATCATCGGTGCCATCCTGCAGGTCCGATTATCCGTCTTGACCGGTCTATCTGAGTTTTAACTTTTGTGCGTAGGACTGTCAAATGAAATGGATAAAATGCAGGTGGGAAGAGAGGCAATCAGATCGGTTTTATTGGGTCTCTTCGATAATGGTTTCCTCATTGGGCATATCGCAGTCGATGACTGCTTCTCCAAAAAGAGCCGCCCATTCACTTCGGTACATATTCTGAAATACCACGTTAAACATAAACGTCAGAATTTCGTATGCCGACAATTTTGCATCACGTTTTGATAACAATTTTTGTACATAGACATGTTGTCCAAATAGGGCCTTAAGGTCCGCCAGTTTGTGTAGGAAGGTGATTGCTTCGGTCCTGGGCGTGGAAAGATTTTCCGAGCGTTTTGCTTTGATTTCCAGATCGGCCTTAAACTGGCAGGTTTTGGCATATGAGCACTTCAACAGCAGATTACGGATATGGCTCTTTTCAAAGATAGTCTGCGAATCGACAAGTTGATTGATCGCTTTTACAATCGATTTTTTTTCTTTGATCAGCGCTTTTCCAAACATGTATTTGACGGTATCCGTAAGATTCACTATCACGGTTTTTAGTGATTTTTCAGAATCGGCGAGTTTTATCTGAAACTCTGAGACGGCACTGTGCCAGAATATTCGGCTGGCTTCTTCAAAAACATCGGTTTGATGCCCTCCCGGTTTGTTGGCTTTGACCATCAAATTGCGAACTTCGCCGAACAACCTGGCGGTTTGTTCGAAGAGAAGATCGCCCGTAATCACCTTGTAAATCATTATCAAGGTTGCATGCCAATCCTGAAGGTGCAAAATTTTTCCCAGGTTGTTGAATTTATATATTATGACATCGTTCTTGATAAAATGAGAGGGAGTCGCATAAAAAGGGGTACCTCCCAGCATGGGCTGCTTTGTTTTTTTGTGTTCTGATTTTTCAAAATCAACGGCTGTTTCGACATCAATGATTCCGATTGAGAATTCTTGCGCAGATTTCAAAAAAATAGGGTATCTTGCGGGATCGCCGGCCACAAACAAATTGTCGGGTTTGAGGTCTCTCATGGAGATCCTCTTTTCTCTGAACCATGCCAAAATATCGAGCAAATTGGCTGTAACCGCCTCCATCTGAGGTTTGTTTTGTTCAAAAGACGATTGATAAACGTAGTCTTTTATTATTCTGCGGTACGCATCCACTACAATTGAATTGTCTCGCATAGACTTCTTTAAAAGACGATTCAGATCAATTAAAAATTTATCGGGAAAACCATCGCCATTTGACGGCACCTCATTGTCTGCTAGATGGCAACAAAACCATGACTGAATTTGATAAATCGATACCGATCTTTTGATACCGGACTTTTCGAGCAAGAGACGAATATTGGCGTCGCAGAGATTGAAGACATCGCGGATTTCAGCAATGGCATCATTTTCAGTTCCATATCGACCTTTAAATTTTGCAGGTTCCCATATAATATGACCGTTTTCAATAATTTCTCTGGCGATCAGATTTTTCATGTCGTGCAGTTCATCGAGGATGTGACTCAGAAAATAGTACTTTGATAAGTCCATCATATAGACAAAGGTGTTGTTAACCTTCAGGTATTTCTGATATTCCGTCGATTTGCGCAACCAGTTGATGTATCTTACTTCAAGACGTTCCGGTGGGATATCTCCACTATAAGGAAAGCTGTGAATTAAACTCAGAATTACGGATACTTTGGGTATAATGCACTCCTTGGGAATAAGCTTGTTGACAATATGCACTTCCTTTTTGATACTGTCGATGTACTCTTCAAAATCATCGATTGGCCTTGATGGAATTTTCACGACCATGTGCACATCGTAGATTACATAGTAACATTTGCTTTTGCTGCCGCTTTCTTCTCCCAAAGGTCCAATGGTCATGCGTCGTTTGACCCAATCCTCCAGGTGTTTTACCCGCAGCTCATATATGTGATTAGGGCCGGCGTTTTTGGACATCAAGGGCACAAATTCAGCAGTGGCATCTGGCTCCGCTCCGATTTGATATTTGAACAAATTTAGGAAGAAACGGACGATATCCAGTCGGGTAGGGATCTCATTTTTTGGTTCCTGGGATAGGTCATTGTTTTTTTTCTTATGGATATTCTTTGAATCCGGTTTGACAAGGCGACGTAACCATATCAGGATTAGAAGAAAAGGAAAGAGCGGCAGCAAGATTGACGGATGGTTCAAATTGAGTTCAAAGGGGATATGGTTTCTCTCGAAAATGGGATTTATTCCCTTTTCCAGCTGATTCAAAAATTCAATAATGGACACCTTAATGCCCAAAAACACGTGACGCATATTTCTCTTGCCATAGGTTTTTATTTCGCTGTTATCAAGGAAGTCGATTTGACCATCAATTTCATAAAAGAGTGAGTCCCCGGATAACCAGGTCTCATCCACGGTTTTGAGGCTACCATCATTTAAAACGATGATTTGCTTATCGGTAAAAAAAACTAATAAAGCGGTACCAACAACCGTGATTACGATAAATAATACGATGGCTTGAAGAAAATTGCGCATATAAGAAAATTCCAATGCTGATGGGTGGTTTCGTTCCGGCGATTGCTATCCGAGGTAATATAAATCGGCAAATAATTCGGGAACTTTAGAGTGGGTGCCGCAAGCCAAAGAGTATTGCCAGCTATGTTGGCGGAAATGAGTTCCTGACGTTGACCCGTTATTAACTTTGATTTATACTCCTCATGGAGTAGAGCTTGGAAGTTGCGCCCAACTGGAGTGTTGGGATTTCCGCTGATATCGAAGATGGAAGGATAAATTTGCGCTATGTGGAAAATTGTCTTGCTCGTTTTGGCTTTGCTCTATATTTTGAGTCCCTATGATTTGTTTCCGGATATGATCATCGGCTGGGGCTGGATCGATGATGTGGTTATACTGGGTTTTTTATGGCGATATTTTTATTTAATGAAAAAAAAACGAGAGCGTGTTCAAAAATACTATCAAAGCGACCGACATAATACCCATGATGACAATAACTTTAAAAATGCTGGCGGCGAAAATAACTCCCGTTCGAACGATCAGGCGTGGAATTCTTCAGTCCTATGGGATCCCTATAAAGTCCTTGAAATCGATAGAGGTGCATCTCAGGATGATATCAAGAGAGCCTACCGGCAGCTTGCCGGAAAATATCATCCGGACAAGGTCGAGCATTTGGGCAATGAGTTCAAGGTACTCGCTGAAAAGCGGTTTAAGGAAGTTCAACAAGCTTATCAGGAATTAAAACTTAAATAATCAAAATTAATTTATATTTTACTTATCCTTACTTTGCTTGCAATATGGAAACGCGAAGTAATATCTTTTACCAACCACCAATATTTGGTAGCCAATATTTTTATTCCAATGGTCATTTGTTTTGCCGCAGACAGAACACTGGGTAAACTGGTAAAATGGCTGCGCATACTAGGGTTTGACACCAAATTCGGGATCAATGTTCCTGCTAACCGGTTTGATGCACATTTGGAAAAAAATCGGATTGTACTCACACGAACAAGGGCAATTAAAAAACAGATCAGGACCCACCGGCTGGTTTTTATTACATCAAACCATTTGGATATGCAACTCAGACAAGTCATCACTGAAATCGGTATCTGCCTAGCGGACACCCGACCGTTTTCAAGATGTATTCATTGTAACGACCCGATTGTTCATGTCGCCCTGGAGGATGTTTGCGGCCTGATTCCTGATTACATTTATGAAACTCACAATGAGTTTCATAAATGTCTGCAATGCAATCGAATTTTCTGGCCGGGCAGTCATTTCAGGCGAAGTTTGGAAAGAATTGAGAATCTGTTTGATTGATTTTAAATAAATTTCTCAAATTTAAGTTTAAGTATAAATTGTTATAAAATTGATATAAATGAATAAACAGATTTTGAAGAATAAGCCTAAAGCCGTAGCCCTCGAGGGTCGTCTGAGGGAATGCCAAAATGTTATTACGTTGGGCGTGCGGCCCAATTTCTCAGACTATATCTCCGAGGAAGCGGATTTAATTCGCCATGCTGATAAAATATACTACCCGTCATTATTTTATGCTGATTTATTCGATGCAATTGGCAAAGACACCTTTCCCAGTTACCATACCTATAAGTGTGTGCAGGACAAAATCAAACAAACCGCACTGTTTGAAATGCTGAACATATCACACCCGCGAACCCGGGTATTCTACGGTAAACGACAGAAAAAGATGATAACCGAGCACTTTAAACCTCCCTTTGTTGCCAAGATTCCTCGAGGTTCCGCCATGGGCCGCGGGGTTTATCTCATCCGAAACCAAGGTGAACTCAATGATTATCTGAGCCTCACCGATGTGGCCTATATTCAGGAATATCTACCGGTAGATAGGGATATCAGAGTTGTGGTTATCGGCCGCCGGGTCGTACACGCCTACTGGCGGATTGCACCGCAAAATGAATTCCGTAGCAATCTCGCCCAGGGCGGTAGCCTATGCCTGGACGCCGTTCCACAGGAAGCTCTGGAACTTGCATTGAATACGGCACTTTCATGTCGCTGGGACGATGTGGGTATCGATATTTGTCGCCATGCAGGGCGATATTATGTTTTCGAAGCCAATATGAAATATGGCAAAGAAGGTTTTCGACAAGCAGGCATTAACTACAGCCAGTTGATGGAAACCATGATTCAAAATGAAGATATTTGATAATAAAACCCTTACAGAACTGAAGGGGTTGCTGAATCGTCGGGAAAATAAGATCCTGTCTCCGCTGGCAACGCGCAATGAAGATGGTGTCCGGCGGATACCGGATGAACGCCTGGATTCCGATTACCGTCAGGCGTTCTCGGTAGATGTTGATCGTATCCTGCACTCACTGGCATATGCTCGCTACATCGATAAAACTCAGGTGTTCTATCTGGTGAAAAACGACCATATTACCCACCGTGTGCTCCATGTTCAGCTCGTTTCAAAAATTGCCCGCACCATAGGCCGTTTTCTAAATCTCAATGAAGATTTGATTGAAGCCATTGCCCTTGGACACGATATCGGCCACACCCCTTTCGGGCATGATGGGGAACATTTTCTATCAGAAATTTGCCGAGACCACGGCATCGGATACTTTTGTCACAACCTGCAAAGCGTTCAGTTTCTGGAAAAAGTGGAGCGAAAAGGAGAGGGCTGGAATCTGTGTCTTGAGACCTTGGATGGCATTCTGAGTCATGACGGCGAAATCCATAGCGAAAAATTGCTGCCGGTTGCGGAAAAGACATTCGCCGCTCTGGATAGCAAGATCACTGCCAAAAAAAATGATCCGAAGACTGCCCTGGTACCGATGACTTTAGAGGGATGTCTGGTTCGGATGGCCGATACCATCAGCTATATCGGACGGGATATTGAGGATGCCATTCGACTGAAGCTAATCCATCGTTCCGATCTCCCCCGCGAAAGCGTCAGCCTGCTCGGAGATACCAATGGTACCATCGTATTTAACCTGGTAACAGACATTATTTGCAACAGCCATGGAAAACCATATATTGCTTTCAGCCCTGATGTGTCAGAAGCATTAAAACAATTGAAGTGCTTTAATTTTGAGTACATCTATATGAATTCTCTGATTAAAAAGCACACCGGTCGTATAAAAAAGCTTTTCGAAAAGCTTTTCGAAACCTTTTTCGAGGACATGACCCACCAGCGAAAGTCCAGTGTAATTTTCAAGCAATTTTTAAAGGACATGAACCAACACTATATTGAATGTCACCAACCAGCCGAAATCGTGAGGGATTTTATTTCCGGCATGACCGATCAATATTTTCTGGGCCTATGCCCGGAATCAATGAGACCGGTGGTAAGTGACAAGTGATGAAAGCGGAAGGTCAAGTGACAAAGTACGCTTGACATCTTATGTCGGTCATCTTTTGTTTTCTACCATCAGTCCGTTGACCCCTGTCATCGAGCCTCTGGAGAAAAAATGTATTTGGAACGTATTTATAGGAATTTAGTGTCCACTGAAAAATTAGCTACTTTTAAGGTAGTTGTGAAAGAAACCGATCTACTGGTGCATGCTGATACAAAGCTGGAAGATGAAACCAGGGAGCTGGTGCTCGAACAGCGGGGTTATGTCGAAGCCTATATCAATGCGCATCCAGATTTTGCCACCGCTCTGACGCCATGGCGACTTAAGGGCCCGACCCCGACGATCGTTGCAGATATGGTAAATGCCGGCGAAAACGCAGCTGTCGGTCCCATGGCAGCCATTGCCGGTGCAGTGGCAGAGCATGCCGGGCTGGGTCTATTGAAATCCACGGATGAGGTCATTGTCGAAAATGGCGGCGACATTTTTATCAAGACCGCCTCACCTTTAACGGTGGGCATATTTGCCGGACAATCCCCCTTGAGTCTGCGCATTGGTATTCGGGTGAATGGCGGACCAATGCCGATGGGTGTTTGCACATCTTCGGGAACCGTGGGACATTCTCTAAGCCTCGGTATGGCGGATGCCGTCTGCGTGGTTGCAGAATCGTGCGCTTTTGCGGATGCCGCCGCCACTGCCGTCGGCAATCTGGTTCAGTCAATTGCGGATATTGAATTCGCTATCGCCAAAGGAAAATCTATTGATAAAATCCAAGGGATCATTATTATCGTCGGGGAAAAAATGGGAATTTGGGGCGATCTGGAAGTTGTACCGCTGAAAGGAAAAAATGCTTGAATTTTGATTATAAACATCGTAGGTTAGAATTCAAAAAAACAGCGGCCATAAATAGTCAATATCCAATCATTTGGAGTGGGAATCCATTTGTTTACCACCAAATGCCATATATACGCCTATGAGGGCAAAAAAGTAACTGTTAAGGTACTAATGAGAAATTAGTGATAGAGGTTATATCGACGTGAAAACAATGTGGGCCCCATGGCGTATGGAATACATTCTGTCCGAAAAGACAGAGGTATGTGTATTTTGCGATGGCTTTGCGAAAAACGATGATCTGACGCTTTTAAAGGGCGATGATACCATGGTGATGATGAATAAATACCCTTATATCAACGGTCATCTATTGGTTGCGCCTGTCCGGCATATATCCTGCTTAGATCAACTCAGCAAAGCTGAAATGGGTGAACTGCTGGCTTCGGTGGATCGGTCGATTCGGATATTAAAGGAGGTCATGAAACCCGATGGATTCAATGTGGGGCTTAATCTGGGAAAAGTGGCGGGGGCGGGTGTGGAAGAGCACCTGCACTTTCACATTGTTCCCAGGTGGTTCGGAGATACCAACGCGCTGACTGTATTTGCAGATGTAAGGGTCATTCCCGAGCACATTAAGGCAACCTATAATAATTTAAAACCATATTTCAACAAATTGGGTTTAACCATAAAAAATTAATGGAGAAAATTCATGAAGAAAGCTACGCTGATTGTCTGGGTGATTATTTTAGGATTTATCGCATTGGTGATTTTTCAGAATCAGACCTTTTTTATGACCAGTCATTCCCTCCGACTCAACCTCGGTGTCATTAATGAATACCATACGCCGGAAATGCCCATTGCAGTTGTTTTTATATTTTTCTTTTTCTCCGGTATTGTCATTGCCTATCTTTTTGGCTTATCAACCCGATTCAAGGCCAGACGAACAGCCAAAAAACTTAATGCCGCGATTATCTCTCACAAAGATGAAGCGGCTAAATTAAAGAGCGAGCTCGACACGTTAAAAGGACAGGATACGCCGGCGACATCGTCCCGGCAAGCAGCAGAGACCGAAACCGGTACGGACGGAATTATAGAGCTTACCGGTGACCACCTGGTGGATAACCCCGCCGACCAGCAGGAAGCAAACCCCGCCAAGGATTCAAAGGATAAAATGAGCAATAAGAAATCATGATGTCTCAGATGCATTAACAATTAAAACAAATTAGTGCGAGTTCATTCCATCATACCAGGATTCCAATTGGTGCGGAAGCCTGACATTCTGTGTTTAGTTCCTCTGTTGATTCATGAGCCCACCTAAGTCCACTCCGATGTTAAAACAGTACCTGTCGATTAAGGAACAGTATCCGGATGCGATACTGTTCTATCGAATGGGCGACTTTTATGAAATGTTTTTCGAGGATGCTCAGGTGGCATCGCCCCTTCTCGAGATCGCCTTGACTTCCCGTAATAAAAATGACGAATCTCCGGTCCCTATGTGCGGATTCCCGCATCGGGCCGCCCAGGGTTATATTGCCAAATTGATCCGCCATGGATATAAAATTGCCGTTTGTGATCAGGTCGAGGATCCGGCCAAGGCCAAAGGCCTTGTTAAACGGGATGTCGTCCGGGTAATTACCCCCGGTATGGTCGTAGAAAATGAGTTGTTGGATGAACGCGCCAACAATTTTGTCCTCGCTGTGGATTGCAAAAACGATATTTTCGGCATCGCCTATTTGGATATATCCACCGGAACCTTCCGGGTGGCTGAGTCAAGGGATACAGCCGCCGTCGTTGAAGAAATTCGGCGGGTGGCACCGAGCGAGGTCCTTTTCGCGGAGTCATCGAAGAACGAGGCAATTTTTTCCCCCATAACAAAGGTTTTATCGGAGGTATCCATTTCTTATCTGGAGGACAAAGCCTTTGAACACCAAAGAGGATATGAGCGACTCACCGATCAGTTCAAAACCGTCACACTTGAGGGGTTTGGCTGCGAGAACATGAAAGCGGCGGTCTGCGCCGCCGCGGCAGTGGTTTATTATGTTCGAAAAACCCAAAAACAAGGGATAGAACATCTCACTCGAATTGAAACCTATTGGCTGGACAACTACCTTCTGGTCGATGACTTGAGCCGGCAGAATCTCGAACTGTTTAAAAACATCCGCACGGGTACCCGGAAGGCAACGTTGCTGGGCGTCATCGACCGTACCGCCACCGCAATGGGGGCGCGCTTGCTGGCGAATTGGCTGCGCTATCCCCTGGTTGACCCGGATGCAATCCGTTTGCGCCTTGATGCGGTTCAAGAAGTCAAGGAGAATATTCAGCTGCGCCGCGGCATTCGCGAAAAACTGAAGTCAGTTTATGACATCGAACGAATCGGTAGTAAAATCGTGATGGGACAGGCGAATGCAAGAGATCTGACAGCGCTGAAGCGTTCATTGGAAATGCTTCCGGGCATGTGGTCATTGTTGGCAGAATTAGACACGATCCTTTTTCTTCCGCCCGCAGGTCTGGACGCACTCCAGAGTCTGGTGGAACTCATCGAGCGATCAATTCGGGAGGATGCACCACCGACGATTCATGAAGGCGGTATCATCAAAACCGGATATCAGAAAGAACTGGACGAGCTGGTGCAGATCAGCCGTGATGCCAAAGACTGGCTCGCACGTTTGGAAAGTCGCGAAAAGGAAGCCACGGGGATCAGCACGCTTAAGGTCCGATTTAACAAAGTCTTCGGATATTTTATAGAGGTGTCCAAAGCCCGGTCTGACGCCGTTCCCGATCATTACATTCGAAAGCAGACCCTCGTCAACTCAGAACGCTATATCACCGAAGAGCTAAAGTCATTTGAGATGAAAGTGCTCGGTGCAGATGATCAACGGGCTGCCCTTGAATACCGAATATTTTGTGAAATTCGCGACGAAGTTGTTGACAACCACCAGCATATACAAAAAGCCGCCAGGTTTTTAGCACGGATTGACTGTCTGATGGATCTGGCCGAAATCGCCGATCATAATGATTTTCACCGCCCGGAAATGACTACCGACGGCTGCATCCACATTGAAGATGGCCGCCACCCGGTGGTGGAAAAGATGATTACGGGCGAACGGTTTGTCCCCAATACCGTAAAATTGGATGATCAGGACAACCAGATATCGATTATAACGGGTCCGAACATGGCCGGAAAATCAACGGTGCTGCGGCAAGTGGCGCTGGTGGTCATTATGGCCCAAATGGGGTCGTTCGTTCCTGCCGCCAACGCTTCGATCAGTATCACCGACAGGATTTTTACCCGTGTCGGCGCCCTGGACAATCTTTCTCACGGACAAAGCACCTTCATGGTCGAGATGGAGGAAACGGCCAACATACTCAACAATGCCACGGAAAAAAGTCTGATCATCATGGACGAAATCGGTCGCGGCACCAGCACCTTCGACGGACTGAGTATTGCCTGGGCGGTGGCGGAATATCTGCACGACTTAAACAATCGGGGAGTCAAAACCCTTTTTGCCACCCATTACCACGAACTAACCGAACTTGCTCAGACAAAGCCACGGGTAAAAAACTTTAACATTGTGGTCAAAGAGTGGAACGATGAAATTATCTTTTTACGAAAACTGGTGGAAGGTGGTACCAACCGCAGCTACGGCATTCAGGTGGCCCGGCTTGCCGGAATTCCGTCGGCAGTGATCTTGCGTGCGAAAAAGATCCTTTACAATATCGAGCAGGGGGAATACGATTCTATCGGGTCAGCCTGTTTATTTCGAAAGGAGGCAGACGTTAACCGCGGTCCGGTGCAGCTTGATCTTTTTCGCAAACCTGAGAACCCGGTCCTTGATAAGTTGAGTAACGCCGACATATCAAGAATGACGCCGCTGGAAGCATTGAATTTTTTAAATGAATTGCAGGAGAAATTGAAAAGCTGACGGCTGTGAAACAGTTCTTAAGTATGTTTCCAAAACCACTCAACATAACATTCATCCTATTGTTGTGTATCCCAACCCATCTCTTCTGGTGCGACACTTCCCAGGCATTGACACCCCGACAGATGTATGGTCAGGCAGAAATCTGCTATAAGGAACTGCGTCAGTCTCCTCACAAAATGAAATATCGTCACAACTGGCTGGGCTGCATCGATAAATTTCAGCAGGTTCATCGTCTGGATCCTTCCGGTGCCTGGGCTGCAGCCGGACTTTATAGATCCGCAAAGCTCTACCAGGAGTTGGCGAAACGATCCGGTAAAAAATCGGAATTTCGGGAAGCCCGCGATATTTTTGAACGTATTGTCAGGCGATTTCCAGGTAGCCGTTATCGGGGTAAAGCCGCCGCTGAAATTCAAAAAATGTCATCGGCCGGGATGTTGAAAAAGAAGACTGCCACGAAGAAATCCATCAAAGACGCTGGGAACGCGTCTGAAGATGAATATCTCAAGGCCGAATCCTGTTACAGAAAATTACGTCAAAGCCGCCGCAAAATAAAATACCGTGACAACTGGCTGCGGTGTATCGATAAATTTCATTCTGTTTATCGCAAGCATCCCAATAGAGGGCATGCAGCCGCCGGTTTGTTTATGGCAGGTAAATTGTATGCCGACCTTTACCAATACTCGAATCGAAAATCCGATCTGCGCAACGGCTATGACAGGTATCTGCAAGTCATCGATCAATTTCCGCAAAGCCGCTATAAAATGAAAGCGTCATTGCTCATCGACGCCATGCCTCATTGGGTCAAGACCGAACCGACCCAGAGAAAAGATGATATTGCGAAAATGATCGATGCCGCAGCCAAAACAACGCCAACTGATGGACAAGTCCAGTCCCAAAAGAATCGTTCCTACAAAACCGGCCTGGGAAAAATCCATGATTTACGTTTCTGGTCCAATCCGAATTACACCCGTCTCGTCATCGATTCAAGCCAGGAAATATCGTACGATCACCACCTCTTAAAAAAGGATCCCTCCCTCAAAAAACCCCAACGCCTATACGTTGACTTAAAAGAAAGCCGGTTGGGAAAGAACATAAAAAAGATAATTCCGATTAATGACGATTTGCTGATGGACGCGCGTGCCGGACAATATACCAAAGACTCCGTCAGAGTGGTGGTCGATATCAAATCCTTTAAATCCTATAAAATATTTTCGCTCAAGGATCCATTCCGAATCGTCATTGATGTCTGGGGTGCCGTCGCCGAGAAAACGCCGAGGCAACAAAAACCCAATGTGGTTTTGAAAAAGAATGGCAAGCTTCCCGCCAGTGCGCTGGCCAAGCAGTTGGCCCTCGGGATCAGCCGGATCATTATTGATCCCGGCCATGGCGGTCGAGATTACGGTGCCCCCGGATACTTGAAAGGTATCCATGAAAAAGATGTTGCACTTCAAATTTCCCGCAGACTGGCCAAAATGATTCGTCTTGAATTGAAGTGCCAGGTTTTTATGACCCGCAACAGCGATAAGTTCCTAACCTTGGAGGAGCGCACGGCGATTGCCAATACCAAAAGCGCCGATTTATTTATTTCAATTCACACCAATTCCCACCGGGACCGCAACGTTTTTGGCATCGAAACCTATTTTCTGAACCTGGCCACGGATGATGAGGCCATCCGGGTGGCGGCCATAGAGAATGCTACATCCACCAAGAATATCAGTGATCTTCAAAGCATACTGTTTGACTTGGTTCAAAATGCTAAAATCAATGAATCCAGCCGCCTGGCCGGCCATGTTCAGGGGGCCATGATCAGTGTTTTGAAACGCCGCCGCTACAGCCGTATCAACGACAAAGGCGTCAAACAGGCGCCGTTTTATGTGCTTCTCGGCGCCCAAATGCCGGCCGTCTTGGTCGAGACCTCTTTTATCAGCAATCCAAGAGAGTGCAGAAGATTGATTAATCCCAAATACCAGGAACGGTTGTGCGAAGCCATTGTTGACGGCATCAAAAAATATATCAGGGAAACAACCCCGACTGCTTATCTAAAATCCCCTCCGAATTCAGCAAACAATGGGTGAGCCCCGCAGTGATGAAATTGACATAGAGCGTGACGTTTAATTTTCATCCCATTTCCATATGTTGCCATCGGCTATAGCAATGCGGCTGTCATTTTATGGCTGGGTGTGCTATTCTTGAATCTGCCGATGACAGGTTACAGTATGCAAACGGCTGCGGCTTTTTGGCCATGGCGCGGATATCTCAATTAATCGGTCACTCCAGCTGCAACTGGTCGCTTAAATGGTTCAGTACCAGTTTGGTGGCCGTGTTTTTGCTGGGCGATCCGATCGGCAGCACCCTGCTGGCTTTCATTATGTTCGACGAAGGACTGACCTGGGAAAAATTTAGCGGTGGAATATTTGTTTTATCAGCAATATATATTGCGCCATCCGGAGAGAAACAGAGGAATGGAGGTTTAAAATGACATATGAAAACATCGTGTATAACGTAACAGAAGGTATTGCAACCATCACCTTTAACCGCCCCAAGGCGCTGAATGCACTCAACGGAGCGTTACTGGCGGAATTATCTCTGGCGCTTGACACCATTGCGGCCGACGAGGACATCCGTATTCTCGTACTTACCGGGGCCGGCGATAAATCATTCGTGGCCGGTGCCGATATAGCCGAATTGGCCACTTTTGATTCGCTCAAGGCGAAATCTTTTGCCAGAAGCGGACACGATATTATCAATAAACTGCAGCTGCTGCCGATCACCGTCATCGCTGCGGTAAACGGATTTGCCTTGGGCGGTGGCACTGAAATCGCCATCGCCTGTGATTTTATCTACGCTTCGACGAACGCAAAATTCGGCCAACCTGAAATAAATCTGGGTGTAATCCCGGGTTTTGGCGGCACCCAGCGGCTGTCGCGATTAATTGGTACCGGCATGGCAAAAGAATTGATATTTACCGGCAAAATGATATCGGCCGAAGAAGCCCTTCAGATTGGATTGGTCAACAAGGTCGTCCCCCAGGAAAACCTCATGGAAGAAGTTATGAAAACTGCCGGCATCATTGTTTCCAAGGGCAAGGTCTCATTGAGAGAAGCGAAACAGGCGGTCAACAAGGGGATGAATGTGGATCTGGCAACCGGCTGTGGTATTGAAATTGATGCGTTTGCTCTTTGCTATGCCAGCCCGGATGCCAAAGAGGGTACCGCCGCCTTCCTCGAAAAGCGTGAGGCGGTGTTTAAGGGAAGCCTGAAGTAGTCGTCGGGCGAATAGCAGGTTACCAACTAAAAGTCTAATCAGATCAATGGATAAAAACAAAATACATATTCAAATCGTCTGGGGTATTTTACTTGTATTGGCGGGTGTGGGTGTCTTTTTTCGGATCCCCCAGGTCATACCGAAAATTAAAACCATCGAACACTTTGCTTCCGCAATCGGGTTCGTTTATTTTTGTTTTTATTTACTTGGATTTTTATTGATACTAGGCGGCGCCAGAAAAATTTTCGCCAATCACAAGAAATTGACCTCCCGAGAAACCAATAATGAATGACAGACAAACACAGAAAAAAATGGGTTCGGCATCGCCGACAGCCCAAAGAAACGACCGGCACATCCGAGAACTCACATACGAGGTGGCCTACCGAACCCGTTTGCAGAAAATTTGCAACAGGATAAACGCGGCGGCGAATTTAGACGAGATTTTAATTAACTTGAAAGATGATATCACGTCTCTTTTTGAGGCCGAGCGGATTACAGTCTATGTCCTCGATAAAAAGAGGCGACAGCTGGTTTCACGATTGAAATCCGGCAACGACATAGAGGAGATTCGGATCCCCATCTCAGCGGGTAGCATTGCCGGCTGGTGTGCCCTGAAAAATAATATCATCAATGTTAAGGATGCCTACAATGCTAGCGAATTGGCCTCGATCGATCCCGCCTTAAGATTCGACGATCGTTGGGACTTGAAAACCGGATTTAAGACACGCCAAATCCTGGCCCGTCCGATTGGCTTTCAAAACCGCCTGCTCGGTGTTATTCAATTGATGAACCGCAAGACGGGAAAGTCCTTTGTAAAGGTTGACGAAAAATCCCTGGAAGAAGTCGCCGGTATCCTCGGGATTGCTTTACATAATCAGAAAAAGCTGACTGAAAGATATACCATGGGCAAATTTGATTTTCTGTTGGAAAATCATTTGCTGACCCATCAGGAACTGGACAAGGGAATCGCGCTTGCCCGGCAAAGTCAATTGCCGATCGAAACGGTATTGATGTCGGATATCAAGATTTCTAAAAAAGATCTATTGTCCTCCCTCGCGAAGTATTATGATACGGAAGCCGTCGAATTCACCCACGACCTGATGATACCCGAAACGCTGCTGGCCGGTTTGAAGATACCCTTTATGCGTACCAATTGTTGGGTCCCTTTGCGTGAAGAAGAAGCAGGCCTTGTCATTGCCATCGACAATCCTCACGACCAGCAGAAGACTGGTGAAATTAAATCCCTTTTTCCGACCAAGGATCTCAAGTTCTGCGTTGCTTTGAAACGCGATATTCTTGGAATGATCGATTTTTTCTTTAGAGATGCCCAACAGCCGGGTGGTATTGAAGAAATCCTGTCTGAAATGCAGGAAGAAACGGAAGAGATTGAAGAAGACGAGAATGAAATCGGCGAAGAAGACAGTATGGTTGTGAGACTGGTCAACAAAATGATTTTAGATGCCCATAAGCGAGGCGCTTCCGACATCCACATAGAGCCTTTCCCCGGAAAAGAGAATACTCAGGTTCGGACCCGCATTGACGGTGATTGTGTGGTCTATCAAACCATTCCTTTCAGTTATCGCAATGCCGTTGTATCCCGGATTAAAATTATGTCCGATCTTGATATTGCTGAACGTCGCAAACCCCAGGACGGTAAAATTAAATTTAAAATTGGCGATGGTGCTGACATTGAGTTGCGGGTTGCCACGCTTCCCACCCAGGGCGGGTTGGAAGATGTTGTCATGCGCCTGCTGGATGCCGGCGAACCGTTGCCGCTCGATAAAATTGGCTTTGCCAAAAGGAATTACGAGAATTTTACCCGTGCGATATCCGCCCCATACGGTATCGTATTTGTCTGTGGGCCGACCGGATCCGGTAAAACCACGACGCTTCATTCCGCTTTAAAATATCTCAATAAACCTGAAACCAAAATATGGACGGCCGAAGATCCGGTGGAGATCACACAAAAAGGATTGAGGCAAGTTCAAGTTAAACCAAAAAATGGTTTTGATTTTGCCGCCGCCATGCGCTCGTTTCTCAGGGCCGACCCTGATGTGATCATGGTCGGAGAAATTCGGGATAAAGAAACCGCATCCATCGGCATTCAGGCTTCGCTCACGGGACATCTGGTTTTATCCACACTGCATACCAACAGCGCGCCCGAAAGTATCACCCGCCTGTTGGATATGGGGATGGATCCTTTCAATTTCTCAGATGCGATCCTATGCATCCTGGCCCAACGGCTTGCTAGGACGCTCTGCCAGGATTGCAAGCAGCCCTACCATCCTTCCCCGGAAGCGCATGCGACCCTGGTCCGGGAGTATGGGCCTAGCCTTTTCGATGAGAATGTTAACATTCAGTATACAGAGGATTTAATGCTGAACCGGCCGGCCGGCTGCCGGAATTGCAACAACAAAGGCTATCGTGGTCGGATGGCCCTGCACGAATTGCTGATGGGGACCGATGAGATCAAATTGCTGGTCCAAAACCGGGCCAAAGTCGATATGATCAGGACCCAGGCCGTAAAGGACGGTATGACGACATTGAGACAGGATGGGAT
>JARFPZ010000468.1 GCA_029288035.1 Desulfosarcina sp. | reverse complement strand
TTCCACAGCGTCCGGCGGACAGACCACCTTTCCCAGCCGGATGCGTCCCGTTCATGATGAATTCCGACCCATCGATGTAGACGCCTCTCAGGATCCAGGAGACCACCTGAAGGGGCACGGGGATCTTCAGACCAATATTTTTGAAACTTTAAAAATCTCGTGATTCCAAACAGTTGATTCTATTCCAATTTTTCATTGTATTTTTGGTTTCGTTTGGAACCATTTGGAAATATTTGACCTTGACGGGCACAATTTGGGCACAGTCCTATACGATTCGTCCGTTTCAAAAAAACAACTTCATATCTTTCCAAAGGCTTCGCTCGAATATAATCCTCTGCAAAATAAGTTATAACAACAAAAAATTTATATTTGTATTTACATGATAATCTAAATTTGTTATTTACTTCATCATGTATAAGCGAATATTAAATTTACCGTTGAGTACATCGGAAACCTGTTTTCTTTGGGGCCCCCGACAGACGGGGAAGAGTACCTTATTAAAAGCAATTTATCCTGACGCTAAGCGGCATGATCTATTGCTGTCAGATCAATACCAACGACTTCTACTGCAACCGAGCCTAATTCGTGAAGAATGTTTGGCAATTGATCTCAAGGGCGAAAATCAAATATCACCTATAATTGTCGACGAAGTTCAGAAAATACCAATTCTTCTGGATGAAATCCATTGGCTGATTGAAAATAGAAAGTTGCGTTTCATTTTGTGCGGCTCCAGCGCCCGGAAGGTCAAACGAGGTCGTGGCAATCTGTTAGGAGGCCGGGCCGTACGCTATGAACTGCACCCGCTGGTTTATCCGGAAATCCCTGACTTTTCATTAGAGAGGGCGCTCAATGCCGGATTGCTGCCACGACATTATCTAAGCAAAAGTCCCCAACAACTGCTACAAGCGTATGTCGGCGATTATCTAAAAGAAGAAATTGCAGCCGAAGCCCTGACACGGAATATACCCGCTTTCAGTAGATTTTTGCAGATTGCTGCCCTGACAAATGGCGAATTGACCAACTACAATAACATCGCTTCCGAATGCGGTGTCAGTGCACCGACGGTAAAGGAATATTTTAATATCCTCGAAGACACTTTAATCGGCCGAATGTTACCGGCCTTTCGAAAGCGTGCCAAAAGGCGTTTGATTGGTGCTCCTAAATTCTTTTTCTTCGATATCGGCATTGTGGCCCATCTGACGCGTCGTGGAAAAGTAAAGCCAGGTTCCGAGCTCTTCGGCAGAGCTTTTGAACACCTGATCTATATGGAATTAAATGCCCATTCCAGCTACACCGAGATAAACTATCCGATTGCCTACTGGAAAACGGCTTCCGGCTTTGAAGTGGATTTCGTGCTGGGTGACCATGAAATCGCTATAGAAATCAAAGGCACCGACTTGGTCACCAATAAGCATATGAAGGGTATCAGAGCTTTTAAAGAAGAGTATCATGCGCGAAGTTACATTGTGGTGTCTATGGACACCAATCCCAGACGAACGGAAGATGGTGTAGAAATTCTGCCGTGGCATGTTTTTCTGGATCGTCTGTGGGATAACGAAATCATAGCTACTTGACCGCATCCACATGAGTTTAATTGTTAGCCCTGCAATCGCGATAGCGAATTCGGAATGAGAGAAAGATATTGGAGTAGGTCAGAACAATTCGGCAGCAACCCAATGCCATGGATTAAATCAGTTCAATGCTAACATATTCAAGGGCATGGGGAGTAAAAATCCCACTGTCTTCAACAAATTTTAATATGATATCATTAGGTTAAAATACTACCCAATATGAATTGTGCCCGTTTTTGTACCCCTATTGAACCAAAAAAGCACCTACGAATATTCCGTAAGCAAAAGGGGGAAAAGGGGGACGTTCGTGCAGAACGTTCAAAGCTTTTTGATAAGATCATCAACGTCAGGCTTTTGCCCGGATGCGACAAATCGAGTCACACAGGAGTTGGTCACACCTAAATATCGAGCTACATCGGCACCGGAATAACCCAGTTCTTTTACCGCAATCCAGGATATCGAGCCTCGGGCTTTCGCTACATCCCATCTGCGGCTGCCTGAACGAAGTTCGCCCAGGGAAATATTGTGTTTTTTGCACACTTGCTGCGCCAAAGCAGCTATATCTATTCGCTGACCCGAAAGTCTCAGGTTCTTTTTTACCAGATCATCCAGCCCAGATACCACGTCTTGAACAAACTCACTGTCGCCTAAAATTCGTTGATCAAATCTTTGCTTTTCGCCACGAGCCCTAAGCGCTAAAACTTCCGACCAGCCCCCCAGACTTCTCACCAATCCACCGCCAACCAGTTCCGGACGTCGTCCCAGTGCCACCCCCTTTTGAACATATCGCCGATAATTTCTGCGGCGATAACGATTTTGACCAAAAAAAGATAATACATATTTGCTGTTCTGCCATTTTCTTTTGACCTTACCCATTAAAGCCGAGTGACCTGACCAGGGGCTTTGGTTCAGTTCAAGGATATCTTTAACCAGTCCGGCTCTTAATAAGTTTAAGTGAATATAGCGTACCAATTCTTTTAAATACCGATCTTCCTGACACACAATCGACTTGTAGCGGTTCTGAAATAAATGCCCATACCGGCGGTGACGCCGATTAAAATTGACCACATAACCAGTTAAAATTTTTCTCATGCTTGAAGACAAGGGACGGTTGCAGGTCTTACACAAAAGGTGAAAATGATTTGGCATAAGAACCCAGGCATAGACATCCATAGCTCCTTCTTCGCATAAAGCAGCCAACCGATCAATGAAATCGGTGCGATCCGTATCGTTAAAAAATATCCCTTTTCGTTCGATACCCCGGCCCATGACATGGTGCAAAATCCCGGGCGCATCTAACCGTGCTAATCTTGGCATAGGTATTAAATCTTATAAATGAACTGATATGTAAAGCAATTTCTGCACGAACGTCCCCCTTTTTCACCATTGAGTAAGGCCCTTTAGATTGTATCCATTCACAACCCAATTTCGAAATCCATAACATTTATCAAAAAATCAGTTTAGAAAGTGACCTGCGTATCAAAAAATGAAGGGTTAATTCTTGTGAGGGGGATACTCTGGTATTGCTATGAATTGGCCGCCGGTGGATGGCCTAAACTTGAC
>JARFPZ010000437.1 GCA_029288035.1 Desulfosarcina sp. | reverse complement strand
TCTAAGTCCCCGCATCCGGGACAACCATGGCCCCGGTGATCCCATCCCTGACCTTTATGCATCCCACCATAATGACCGCAACCTCTCCCCCGGTCGGCAGATACATAGCTTCCCGAAAACAAAATCGCGAATATCGTGATCAACATAATCTTTAAGGTTTTGTAGTTTTTGTTCATATAATTTCTCCTTTGGTTAAAATCAGACCTTACCCCAACGATAGGGTGCATTTGCCGCTTCAGCATGAACGCTAAGCCGTAACAATCCGATAACCGATAAAAAAATAAGCACCGTCTCAAAAAAGCATGTAAATTATAGTAATACCAGATCGCCACCTGACAAGAGCTGGATAAAAACTATCCATAGAATGATGGGGTTATTGTTAATATCGATGTTTCCCTGTAATACGTGCCTCTTTGGTTGACTGAACCCTGGGATTTGGGTATACCTCTAACTAACCCGGATAAACCGGATAAAATAGCCGCAAAGTCCTAAAGACATAAACAATAACTGATTATTATAACTTATCTTTGTGTCTTGGTGACTTAGTGGCAAAAATATTTTGCAACCAAATGCAAATGCTGCTTGAATTAAAAAACATCAACTACAAGTATCCCGGCTCCACCAACGACGTATTCAAGAATCTGACTTGCGCCATTACCACGCCCGGTTTCCACGCGCTGTTCGGCCCCTCGGGTGTCGGTAAAACAACCCTGGCTAAAATGATTTGCGGTAAAATGAATGATTTCCATGGTGAGATAGCCACCAACGCGATGAATCGTATCCTGTATACGTATAACTTAGAAAGACTTCCGGGTTGGTCGAGTGTTCGAGAGCATCTGGAATTAAACATACCCCCTTCCAACAAATCTATCGTTGCCGAACTGATAGACTCATTTGGAATTGAAGCCTTGATGGCATCCCGTTTTGCACAGCTATCGCTGGGACAGCAAAACCGCACCAACCTGACTCGCTATCTGCTTCAGGATTTTGATCTACTGATCATGGATGAAAGCCTGGCCAACGTTGATGAAATCACCAAAGAAAAAATTATCCAAAAAATAAAAGAGATGTTTTCGAATCGTTGTTTTTTGTACATATCCCATAACGTGGTCGAAGTGGCAAAATACTGTGATCAAATCCTTGTGCTGCGCAGTCACCATAAAGTTCCTCAAGCAGTTACGATTTGCGGTCAAAATCATACGAAAAACCGGGAGCTGGATAAAACCGCACTTGAACAAACCATGCTGGAGATCGTAAATGCTTCATAGGCGCATATATCAATTTTTTATCATCTATGTTTCCGGCCTGGTGCTGTTACTGATAATTAAATACAGTTTGAACCTTTCGGATTATGTCATCCCCAGCCCCGGTGAAATTTGGCAAACAGCCCGACAATTTTTACCGGTTTATTTTATGGCCGTGATTAATACCCTTTCGGTTGCAATTCTCGGTCACATTCTGTCGATCTGCCTGGCAACCTCGGTCGCGGTAATCGGTCGTTTGACGATCTGGGTGGGGTCGTTTATTCGGGTGGCGGCCTATAATATTCAGGCCTACCCCATAGTGGCCGTGGCACCGATTATCTTTATTTTGCTGGGCGACGGCCTGTCAACACGATTGTTGATTGCTGCCATGATCTGCTACTTTCCCCTGCTGCTTTCATTCATCGGCATATTTTCCGAGCCTATTTCTGAAATCGAGCATTTTTTCGAATCCACCCGGCGAATGACATGGTGGCTGCAGATTAAAATTCGTGCATTTGAAAACGTCAACAAATTGATCACGGTCATCGTCGGCAGTGCAACCCTGGCGATGGTGGGCACGATCGTGGCAGAATTCATTGCCGCCGATGCTGGTATCGGTTACAGCATTCGCATCGCCCTGTTCCAAAGTGATCTGGCAAAGATTCTGGTGGCGCTTTTTCTGATCGGGGTATGCACCTCATTGTATTTAGTCTTATTGGAATGGATTGGTCATAGGATTCAAAAAAGATGGGAGGTTCCCAAAGGAGGTTAACATGAGACCGCAACAACAACGCATAATAGGGTATATGATGGTCGCCGTCGTCATCAGTGCATGCATTAGCGGCATGAGTTCAAATTTAAGGGCTCAGGAAAATGAGGAGGTCGCCTACCGGCTGAAATGGCTGTTTAACGTTAGTGTGGTCGGTGATTTGTGGGCGGACGTCAACGGCAATTTTGCGAAAAACGGACTTAAAGTGGCTGTAAAAGCGGGGGGGCCGGAACGCGATGCCATCAAAGAGATCGAGCTCGGCCGAGCTCAGTTCGGAGTGGCTTCCGCCGATCAGGTTATCCGAGCTGTATCCAAGGGCGCACCGATTGTGGTGCTGGCCCAGTTGTTTCAGACCAATCCCTTACACTGGATTTACCGACCGGATAAAACCCCTTTCAAAGATCCAGCCGATTTTAAGGGCCGGGTGGTCGGCATTACCTTCGGGGGCAACGATGAAGCCATCATGCGGGCGCTGTTGGCGAAATATAATATCACGGACGATGAGTTGAACCTTTACAGTGTGCGCTATGATTACACACCGTTTTACCAGGGGAAAGTCGATTTTTGGCCGCTTTATATCAATGCCCAGGCACCGATTATCGGCGCCAAACTGAAAAAAGCCGGCGAAAACTACAGCTTTGTGGGGCCGGCTGATTTTGGTATCCAATTTGTGGCCAATTCGGTGGTGACCTCGGAAAAAATGTTGGAATCCCGCCCGGATACCGTTAAACGGTTCATCACTGCACTGCTCCAGGGCTGGCGTGAAGCGCTAGATCCGGCCAACAAAGAAAATGCCATCAAGACCGTATTACAGTTTAACAAAGAGACCCCGGAGGCCATTGTACGCCAACAACTGCCGGTCACACGCAAACTCATGCTGCCGGAGCCGGATTTCGAATTTGGTAAAATTGATGTGGCGGCCTGGAAGCAGACCGAAGAAATCATACTGATGCAAAAACTGATTGAAGCCCCCGTAAACATAGAAACCATGTTGAAACCGGTTGCTGAATAAAGACAGGTATATTGAATATTGAAGAATGAAGATTTATGGCTGTCGCTCTCCGAGGCGTAGGCACTACAACCCCTACGCGCCGGAGGCTTCGCTCTGGCTTTTTTATGATCTTTTTTATAATCGATCCCGCCGGCTTCCGGCTCGTAGAGCCTACAGCTCGGAGAGAGGCGACCTTAAATCTTCAATATTCAATCGACAATCTTCAATCAATGATAGTCGTGATTTGCCGAAACCCTCAGTTCTTTACAATATTGTGTAAAAAGAATGGCCTAGAAGCCCAGGAGAGTTCCCATGACGGATGCCAAATTTGAAAAGGTGTCACCTAACGACAAACCGCTGTACGGTCCCCGCAAGCTGCTGCTTTGCGGTTTTTCTCAAAGCGTCCAGCCCAACTTTAATGAGTTATTGGAATTAATCGGTTTATCCGAAATACCCAAAGTCTGGGTAACCGAGAACCAGAACGACATTCGGGTCGGCGAACTTTTCGAACTTCAGGATAATACAGGATTTGGCGTTTCATCGGAGCTGCCGCGAGCCATCATCATGGCCGGAATCACCCAAAGCGAGATGCACGCACTGATGAGCGGTTGTCGCAAGACCAAGATGAAACAGGCGCTATGGGCCACCCTGACGCCAACCTCGGAAACCTGGACGATTCAAAGTTTGCTAACCGAGTTGGCGGCTGAACACGAGATGATGCAACAGCGAAAACGTTAGAAACCAATTTTTTTCTCAACACCCAATAGAACGTCATCCAGCAGGTCGATGATGTCGTCGATTTCTTTTTTGCGGACAATGAAGGCCGGCCCCAGCATCATCATATCACCGGCCTGCCCTCGCTCACAACCGCCGGAAGTTTCGAGTACCAGACCCTTTTTCTGAGCTTCCTGGTGCAAAAGCACCCAAAACTTAATGGCCGGATCTAGCGGTTCTTTGGTCTTCTTATTTTTAACGAACTCAACTCCCCGCATTAATCCATCTCCGCGGATATCTCCCACAATCGGATGCGACCGCAATCCTTCCAGCTTTTCTGCCAGGTAATCACCCATTTCAACACAACGCTGCACGAGATTGCTCTCTTCAATCAAATCCATCGTTTTATTGGCCACTGCAGCTCCCACCGGATTGCCGGACCATGTGTGGCCGGCGGCAAAAACTCCGGACCCCTTTGCGATCGTATCGAAGACCTTAGCGGTCACCGCCGCAGCACCCAATGGGAAATAACCGCCGGCAATTCCTTTCCCTAAAGCGATCACGTCCGGCGGGGTTTCAAAGTGCTCATAAGCAAAATATTTACCGGTACGACCGAAACCGGTCATCACCTCGTCTAGAATAAGCAACACGCCGAACTTGTCGCATATTTTACGGATTTTTTTGAAATAATCGCGTCTGGGCGCTGCCGCACACAAGGACATCCCTGAAAAGGGTTCGGCAATAAAGGCGGCGACGGTTTCCGGCCCCTGCATCATGATTTCGTTTTCCAGGGCCTGGGCACATTCCAGATCACAATCGGCCGGGGTTTGATTAAACCAGCAGCGGTAGCAGTAGGCCGGAGCAATATGGTAGGTGCTCGGGATATAGGGCACATAATTGGCGCGTCGATACGGAAACCCTGACAGCGCCAAAGATCCCATGGTGATACCGTGGTAACTCAACCAACGAGAAATCACTTTAAACTTTGATGGATTCCCACTATCTATCTGATAACTGCGGGCTAATTTGATGGCAATCTCGGTTGCCTCTGATCCTCCGGACACCAGAAAAACCCGGTCCATAACACCATTGGTTTTTTCACAGATTCTGGCACAGCATTCTTCTAATTCCGGGGTCGTAAAATCCATGCGAAATACATAGGAAGCCTTCAAGGTCTGTTCTTTGAGGACATCGGCAATTTCTTCATTCCCATAACCGAGACTGCAAAGAATCGGTCCACTGCTGGCATCCACATAGCGCTTGCCCGTATCGTCGTATAGATAAATACCCTCACTCTTGACAATGGAAGGATATTCCTGATTGAGATATACACTGATGGAATGGTTCTTTTTAGCAGACATGGTTGAACTCCTAAAGCATTTTGGATTGATTTATTTCAATTCCGGTTCTTGACTTGGCAGCCGGCAATTTAGATATCTAAAATGTTACCGGAATCAATTTTTCGCTGAGTCGGAAAATCCTTCATTACAGTTCAACTTTTTCCTATCGATCTTCTTTTCCGTGCCAGATCCTGAGAATATAAAGGCTTTGTTGCCGTACCTCATAACGAACCACATATTTGCCGAATGTCAATTCGCGGATCTCACCTGGCAAATTTTCTACGGGCCGGCCGATTTGGGGCATGTCCGCCAGCCTTTCAATGGCGCCCCGTAATCTTTGAGCAACCCGTTGCGCAGCCTCCGGGCTATGCTGTGCGATGAACTCTCGCAGTCTAAACAAGTCGTATACCGCCGCCCTTGAGAATATCAGCTTCATAGCGGAGGCTCTTGCTCATCATCGTCGCCCCAGCCAGCGAGCCAGTCCAGAACCTTTTTGCCGTCTACAACGCGGCCGACTTCGACATCCTCTAGCGCTTCCAGGGTTTGCTGGTGCCGGCGCTCCAGCTCTTTTTCCTGCTCCACATACTGGTTCATCAATTGCCTAATGGCATGGCTCAGATTCCAGCCATGAGCGGCGGCAGCCGCCTCAAAGTCTTTTTTCAATGTTTCCGGGATTCGTGCCCGGACAACAGCTGTTTTCATGGGAGACCTCCATAATTTTATGTTCTACACTGTAGAACATAAAATGGTTGCCGTCAATTAAAATCGAAACAGCACCGGAATTAATTTTTCACTATTTTATTTGATGATGAATTGATAGATTTTTAACAAAACCTCCTTTGCGACACAGATCCGAAGCTCTAAAACTATCCCTGAACTGAGCCGAATTCCGGGAGATTTCGAAATTTTGCGAAAAGAAATTTCGAAATTTTTCTACATTATTATTAACCGCCACAGCACTTTTCCTTCTCGCGGATGAAGCGGGCTTTAAGGCCGTCGACCTTCTCAGCACATTTAGCGGGACGGTTGATGGCAAAGAGGGCTCCCTGGTTTTCCGATTAATTGGTGAAAAACCATCACCTGGAGGAAATTGGGGTGGTGACTGGGAGATCATCAGAGGCACAGGAGAACTGAAGAACCTTCGAGGGCAAGGAACCTGGGGAGGACCTGGATATGAGGGGTCCCGTCCTTCTGATCCGAACTGGGATCCCACCGGAGAAGGCAATACGCGTCCCGATATTTGGTATAAGGGAACGGTATCGACCGAGGGCGTCCCGGAAAATTAAGCGCCCAAGGCGATCGTCGAGGAGATTTTTGCTACGTACTCGTCCGCCAACATGAATGGAGACGCAGACCTCTATAGGTATCCTGGATGAGTTGTATCACCGGAAAATAGACGATAGTAGAAAAAATTCTCGCATATCGAACATGCCGGAAAAATAAAGAAAATTTTCCACATTACGCAATTTCAATATCAGTCTAAAGAAACTACAACAACATGGATTTATGCCAAATAATGTGAATAAACGGTTCAATTTGGTAGCTTGATGTTAAGCATTATTTCTGCATAATTAGGCAGCGCCAAGGGATAGGGGGCAATGCACATCCAGCGGTTACTTTGGTACAGTAGTTCCCAGATTTGGTACGATGCCTATTTGTCGGTGTCAACGGTAGATCCCACCGGTCCCACAGAAGGGGGAATAAGAGTCATTCGCGGTGGTTGTTATGCCTGTCCGGACTACCGTCTTCGCGCTTGTGCCCGACGAGGATGGAGTCCACGAGACAGCCGCGGTTACTTCGGTTTCAGGCCGGTCAGGTCGGCCAGGTAATTTTCCTGCAGCGCGGCCTAACATCTCGCTGAAGCTGACGCCCTAGATGCGTCAAATGCGTCTCTGGTTCGAAGTAAGGCCGGTTGCCGGGGCTCGCTCCGGGTTGGCAAAAATCGGGGCTCCATCTAAGCAAAATATTTACCGCCTATGCGAGAGGGATTTGAGAGGAACGGCCGTTTTTCCGGAATATGTATACGGTCGCGGCTAAAAGAAGTGCCGTAATCAATATATTCGGCCAGGCATTCAACTCCCACTGGCCTGCCCATATGAGTTTCAATCGGTCTGAAAAAGGATACAAATAGGAAATCGGCCATTGATAATTATCCGGTCCCCGAGAGCCGACAAGGTCGCCGAGAAGATGGAGATGGAAAACCACCATAACCAGAAATGCTGTCATCCATCGTCTGACGCTAATAAAAACGGTCGTGACCACAAGGAGCAAACCGAATCCTAAATTGTGGCACAGGACATGGTGATATTGGCTATACCAGAGAAGTGGTGATGTCGTATTCTCTGTTAGTATTTCAGCGACAATACCCAGACCGTCGATATCCGGCGCTACACCCGCCAGGGTGACCACCACGCGGTCCCGGGTAGTGAGATCCGCCGTATTGGCAGCGACCCAGCCTGTTAATAAATGGCTTATTGGATTCATTAATTGGTAACTGTTCAGGGGTTCAAAGGCTCAGGGTTCACTTCAAATATGCCACCAAGACACAAATTTCAGGGCTCCTGACCTCAATTGGAAAAACTACTCGGGAGGTCCTGATATCTAGGAAACCTACAAAATTTGTAGTGAAAATATGCGTAAATTCAAGATGCAACAAGTTTATCAAAAATAAATGGAACGATAATTTAGAAAAAGGTAATATCGACGCCCTTTACTTTGGTTATAGAACCGAAATAAAAAATTAAATTCAGAACGATTCGCCCAAATTCAGCTCTATCGACGCGATTCCTGAAATTTTTGTTATATCCGATTATACGTCACATCAGTAGTTCTGAATTTAGGTTGAGCGGTTCAGCCCGCCGTGGCCTCCGGCTCGTAACCTACTCCCTGGAGGGCGCGACTTATAAGATCATATCACGGACGGTGTCAGGTTCCCAAATACAAATATAAATAATTGAGCGACATAAAGTCAGGTCTGGGC
>JARFPZ010000430.1 GCA_029288035.1 Desulfosarcina sp. | reverse complement strand
CGCGGCTATTTTTTGCCAGTTGATCTTCCCGTTTTCGACTTCCGGAAAAAATTGTTGGATGGATGTTCGGAGTCCCCCGGCGTCGATTCCCTGGAGCTCACCCTTGATCCGCTCCTTGATGGCATGTGCGAGTTTTTTTTCATAGTCCCAATAGCGGAAAAGATACAGGCGATTGCAATCATCCAGAATCAGGGGTCGTTTATCACCGGGTCTGCCCACCGCGGGACTTGCGAAAAGTGTTTGACGCCATTGGGTCGGCGATGGCAAATTCAATCCATCCGGCATGTCCCGGTTTTCAAGCAGCGCTGTTTCGGCGGCAGCCTCAAGCTCCAGACAAATATTCCCATCGGCGGTTGCGCGGCTGACGAGGGCCGCAGCCAAAAAAATATCCGTATTCCATTCTGGTGAAAATCGCGCTATGAACCTTGCAAAATGGATATCAATTTCTGTAAAAATTCCCGCATGTTTGATTTCGGGTAGGATGGTTTTTTTATGATCAATGGTCATGAGACCTGGTCCAGTCCTCTAACGACAAGTCGTGTTTAATCCTGTAAAAAGCTTGGTCGTTCGTGACTAGAATGGCACCAACAGCAACCGAATGGGCAGCTATCAACATATCCATCGTTCCAAGGGGTGTTCCCTCCCTTTCACAAGACGTACGTAATCGAGCGTATGCCTCTGCTGCGTCTGAGTCCCACGGCATAATATCGACGCGAATTAAAAACTCTTTGACCGCTATCGGCAGGTGTTTGGCCTCCGGTTTCTTGGCCACGCCGCGAAGCAATTCTGCTTGTGTGATCGATGAAATACATACGCTAGCCATTGGTACCTGGCGCAAATGCTCTCTGACAACAACCGGCTCACCTTTAATAATGTAGCTGGCGGTATTTGTGTCCAGCATGTAAAGCTGCATTCAATCCTCCATCAAAACAAATTCCGATCTGGCGGTACCTCATTGTCACGATCAGCCATAAAATTTTCCGGTACTTCGATGGTTTTCATCAATTCAAAAAAATCATCCCAAGATTCCGGTTTGCGCGATAGAATGATATCACCTGAAACAGAATCTTTTCGGATAAAAACCTCTTTGCAATCGAATCGAAAAACAGCCGGCAACCGCACCGCTTGGCTGCGGCCATTCATAAACAGTTTCGCAGTATGACGCATGATTTTTACCTCTTTAATCAGTGATATATTTATGCTTCAAGTTTATGCATATATCAGAATATATCCCATAATTTGTAATATATCAAGGTATATTTTTAGCTCGATTTCAATTGTTCCCGATATCCAGTCCTGAAACTCGAATGATGCTTTAAAACCGGATTGATATTAAACGGCCAGGGCGAAGCTGCCCTCTCGCAAGGATTGTAGTGCTTACGCCTCGGATAGCGACACCCACAATTCGTCATTCGTCGATCGTCATTCGTCATTCCCTACGATAGCCCGGTATCAGCGCCTCGCCCAAGGACTCAATAAGGTCCGCATCGGGGCGATCATAAAAAATACCATACTCCGGACCCCGGTTGTTATCCACTCCCCGGATGAAAATATAGAAGACGCCGCCGAAATCATCCTCATATGAATAATCCGGTTGGCGGAGGCGCAAATGCTGGTGCAGTGCCAGGGTGTAAATATGATATTGCAATAGGTAATAATCTGCCTGCATGGTGGCGTGCAAGGTCGTTTGATCGTAGTTTTCAGGCGCTGATCCAAGGTGATTCGATTTCCAATCCACCAGATAAAACCGTCCCTGGTGTTCGAATATCATGTCAATGTAGCCTTTCATGAAACCTGCCAAAGGTGCAAAGGTCAATTTTTCCAGCTGTGCCGGGAATTCAGCCGCCATTTCAAGCTGGCCGTGATCTTTGAATACTTGGCACAGATTGTTGGGTACGATGGGATTTAAGGGAAAATAAAATTCCATTTCATTATTCCGGTCGCTCATTCCGACCGCAGATAATTTTAACTGCGGGAGATTCGGCCGCAATGAGATCGAAGTAACCCTCGTGATGGTTTGACAGACGGTTTCCTGCCATTTTGGATCAAACCCGTATTGTTGCAGTTTTTTAACAATCAGCGCTATCAGGTTATCAGGATTTTCGGCGGCGAAATCATGGTGTTCAAAAACATCATGGAAGAAATTGCCGGCCCGGGTACCTTTTGGAAAGGAAAAAATAGAGACCCCATCCCGATCTGCCGACATCTTCAATTCCGGCGTGATCTCCGCCAGAGATATGTCCCGATCCGGCAAATCCACGTCCGATGTTTCCGTCGATACCAGGGAAGAAAAACTTGAAATTTTCCAGCGACGATTTATGTTACCGGCGAACTTACGACAAAAAACCGGTGCATCCGCTCCGTTGTTTAGCATCACATCCGTTTGTGAATCCGCTGAAACCGGTACTGGCATCATCTGAATGATATTGCGAGAGTTGTCGCAAAGCTGCCTGATATCTTGTTCCACTTCGGCATCAGTTTTGGCGGCAAGCCGCTCCTTTAACATCAGGACCTGATCGTCAGTCGGGGAAGCGGCCTGCTGTCCGGTGCCGCCATGTAACAAATAGGCAGGAGCCGATGTATCCGTTTGGTTGATACGTCCCCATGCCAGGTAACACCGTACTTTAGCCCGGGTCAGCGCCACATAAAGCAGTCTAATATTCTCGGATAAATTTTCATTTTGCGCCATGGCGATATGTTGTCGTCTTGATTCCGAACCCAGGTCTAATGTCAGCCGCCGGTCGTTTGCAACATCATGGAAGGTAAATTCCGGGGCTTTTAGCAGTGAGCTTTCCCAGCCAAAGGGACAAAATACCACCTTGTACTCCAGCCCTTTGCTTTTGTGAATCGTAACAATTTTAACTGCCTTTTCGTCGCTTTCCAGGCGTAATTGATGCTCTTCCAACCGGTGGGTCAGGGGATCCCTTTGTTGGGCCAGCCATCTTAACAGACCAGTGATGCCCGTATTTTTTTCAGTTGCCTGCCGGTGCAGTATTTCAGTCAGATGCAAGACATTGGTTAAACGCCGTTCGCCATCCACCAGGCCCAGGAGCCGCTCCTGAATTTGCTCGATTGCCAGAAACTGCCGGAACATGCGAATGAATCCACCTTGATCCCAGAGTTCATAATATTTTCTGTTGCGGGCAAATCGGATGTCCCACCAGTGGGATTTAATATGATCGAAATCAAGATCTTCGGCGGTTACGCCCATGATGTCCGTTGCCAAGGCCGCTTTCAGACGAGAGATGCTGGTGGGATCGGCAATGGCGGTCAGGATCTTTTCAACTTCCAGGGCTTCAGGTGAATCAAAGATATTGGCGGTGGTATACAGCACTGCGGGTATGTTTTTGGCGACCAGGATGTCTTTGATAAGCTGGGCCTGGACGTTTGTGCGAACCAACACCGCAATGTCTCCCGGCGCAGCCGGGTGGGGCGCTGATACGAGCCGCAAAATTTCATCACCAACCGCAAGTGCAACCAACTCCACTGCCTTGGCTTTGGCAATCGGTTTGCCGTCCGGAGAAAATTTAGCGGCGTCCAGATACCACAGGATAAACGCTGCCGCATCATCCGGTGTGGCCGTCACAGGCTGCTCGGCAGGCTTACTGTCTTGAAAAGGTATTTCATCGAATACAAACGGCCTTTTGACACCGCTGAATATGGTATTGACGGCCGCAATCAAATTTGGCCGGGATCGCCAGTTTTCTGCCAGGGTAAACCGTGCGTCAGCACGGCGGGCCGCTTTCATGTAGGAAAAAATATCGGCTCCGCGGAAACTGTATATGGCCTGCTTGGGGTCGCCGATCATAAACAGCGAGCTGTGTTCATAAGCGAAAAGCCGGCTTAAGATATCATACTGAATGCTGTCCGTATCCTGAAATTCGTCCACCAGAGCCGCTTTAAATTTTTGGCGAATCCCGTCTGCCAGAAGATCGCTGCCATCCGCCATGAGGGCCTTTTTTACCGTAATCAGAAGATCATCAAAATACTGGATGTTTTTTTCTTTTTTTCTTTTGCCAAGCTCTGAGGCGGCAAAAGCGAACAACCTGGTTTTCAGGAATAATAAGTATTGCGCCATTTCATCGTTCAAGCGTTGCCCCTGTTCAAATACGATGTCGCAAAGGTCAAAGAATGGATGGCTGGGTGGTGTCTGCTTTTTTTTGGTTGATCGGATCAATTTGGCAGCCGTGAATTTTTCAAAATGATCAAATAGCGGAAATCCAACATTTCCAGGGTGGGTAAGATGATCCATGGACTCCACAAGAGTGGTCACTTTAACATCTCTGGCCGTCAACTCCGGTTGAGTTGCGACGGATTTCAGGTTACCATAGATGGTTGCGTTCAATACCGGATCTTTTAGCGATGCAATCACGGCCTCCCGTGATGTTGGCCAGGCACTTTTCAATCTCCGCAAGGCATCGCGAAACGGCTGGAGCGCATCCAGGGAAGGTTCGGCCAAATCGGGCACGATTTCGACATCGGGGGTTTTGACCCGTTCCAAGAGCCGACAAAAAGATTCCGGCCCTTTCATCTTGTCCAGGGTAAATCCCACCAACTCCAGTGGTGCGGCGTAAAACGTTTTACGCCAGAAATCATCCACAACTTCCATCAATAGCGAAGCCTGGTTGACAATAAGCTCCGTATCAAATGAATTATGGGTCTCAAATGCATTCTCATGAAGGATGCGCTGACAAAATCCGTGAATGGTAAAAATGGCTGCTCGATCAAAATCGATGAGGCTTTCGTGAATCAGCAGTCGCCCTGCTTTTGCATCCGGGTATCTTTTCACCAGAGAATCAATGAAGGGGGTGTCGCTGTTTCCCGCGGCAAACGCATTTTTTACCTGAACCAGTTTATTTCGGATGCGCGCTTTGAGCTCTTCGGTGGCCGCATTGGTAAACGTCAACACCAGAATCTGATCGACCTGCAATTGCTTTTCCAAAACTAGCCGGACGAACAGACCTTCAATATTGTAAGTCTTTCCCGTGCCCGCACTGGCTTCTATCAGGTTGATCCCTTCGAGAGGGGCATTTAGTAGGTCGAATGGTTTCAAGTTTCGAGTTCCGGGTTTTGGGTTACGGGTTGCGGGTTGCGTTTTTCAGGTTACGGGAAAAAAAGAGCATAGAGCAGAGAGCATGGCGCATAGCGCATATAAAAGAATTCGGAATTCCAATTTCTGTCATCTGTTCTCCGTCATCTGTTCTCTGACATCTGTCATCTGACCTCTGACCTCTGTTATCTGCTGTTCAGTCTGTAAACAAATGCCAGCACTTCGGCAACGGCGCGGTATAATTCAGGGGGTATTTCGGTTTCCAGTTCGAGCGCTTCCAGAATTTGAATCAGATTCTTATCTTCGTACCGCGGCAGATTGTGTTCATCGGCGATTTCAATAATTTTTTTGGCAATGTCCCCCTTGCCCTTGGCAATCACTCTTGGGGCAGCGTCCTTATCTTTGTCATATCTTAGGGCAACTGCTTTTGGTATCTTTTCCATGATTAAATCCGCAAATCCACCCGCCTATGGCCGGTAATCTGGAGGTCTTCGCGATCGAAATCCATCACTTTTTTTTTGGAAACAATGACGTTCAGGCGCATCTGGTCAAAGGATCCCTGAAGCATTTCATGCAATTCAAATAACTTCTCCTGAAGATCGGCTTTGGTTCCATTATCTTCCACAATAAAAGTTAAAGATAAATCCCTGTCCAACAGAAAAAAATCCGTACGAAGGTCTCCCAAGCGATCCAGGGACAGCAACAGGGAAATTCGAAAGCCTTTGTCGTCGACTGATTTGTGTTTTTTTTGATGGTAAATTTTTAATTTGGCCGTCTGATCTTGTTCTTTCAGGGGCAGCAAATACGTAAAAACCTGAAATGGGTCAGCGGCTTTCAGCTGGCCAATCGCCCTGCCCTGCTGCTGAGTAATGTTATCGAGCAGGTTGTCGACAAGGTTGTTCAATATTGTCAGCCCCTTGGGACTAAAGAATTTCTGCAGAACCTTTCCATCTTCCAGGAGAGTTCTCAAGGCCAGTAGGTTGGCCTTGAGGTCGTGGTTAAAAATTCGCTTCGCCTCGGGCAGATCGGCCACTGATTTTGGGATCGTGTCGTCTGCGCTTACCAGGTATTTTAACACTAAATTTTCAAGAGATTTTTCAAAGAAAATGCCTGAATTTTCGATAATTGACTTGAGCTGCGGTATCAGTTCGACAAGCGATTTATTTAAATCAATAGTTTCAAAATGAATAGTTAAACCATCTAAGATATTTAAAATCGAACTAGGTAATTTTTTTTCGGTCTGGGTACCCATGACCTGACTCAACATTTGTTTCAGATCGGCTTGAAGCTTTTGTATATTTTGAGCGGTCGTCGCCTCCAAATGGCCCTTCGGCATTTCGATTGCACTGGGACCTTTTGGTTCAGGGCTGATGACAGCCAGCTTAAGCTGCTTGCCAGACGACAACACCTTTACCTGTAGCTCCTCACCCAGGGTGACGGGAATTTTAACGTCTGCGGTTGCCCTGAAATTTCCAAAATCAATCAGAGCCCGGTCCCCTCTAAGTTCCAGAATTTTTAATTGGAGGGTACTTCCGGGTGCGAAGGCGCGCATGTTCCCCAGCGATTTAGACAGCTCAGGTTTCAGTGAAACCGTTATTTGGGAGGTGAGATCCATGTAGAAATTGAAGAATGAAGATTGAAGATTTAATGAATTCTATCATTTAATTTTCAATTCTTCCTTAATTATTTAATTTTTAGACTTGTTTGAATAGTTAGTCGGTTGAATGATTGATCAAGCAAATTATAGTCATAATTTCAGAATATTATGATTGTTTAATCTTAAAGTGTCCAATTATTTTACAAATATGGGATAAATCCATATTTACGCCTACTTAACCAATCAGCTAATCAACCAATCAACCAATTAACGATATCTGAATTTAGACACTTTAAATTATTAGCGCAATTCAGGCTATTCTTCACAGTACAATCTCCCTGCTGTACGCCAAAAGTGGCGAAAAAACCCGGACGGCGATGTCTTCAAATACCTCATCCAGGGGCTCGGATTGACGAAAACAAAGGTCATAATAAGGATCATTGGATTCGCCGGTTGCGTAGTCGGAAAATTGGCTGCCGAGCCATTTTCTTTTGGCCTTGTTGAGGGCCGCCAGTTCAGATGCGGCTTTGTTTAGCAGATGCTCGGCATATTCATAGGAAGAATTCGGAAAAAATCGGATCGGTAGCACCAACCCTTGATGGAATAATTCAAGAAGATCCTGCAGAATCGGCCCGCAGTCGGTTACCCGGTCAAATTGGACAGCCGCGTCCTTGCAGATCAAAAAACCGGTCCCTTGATAGTCCGCAGGGCCGGCGTGGCAACAGATAAGGTGATATATCCACGATGTTAATAGATCTTTTGCCCTCAGCCGGGCATAGCGCAGTTGAACACGGCCGGCTTCGGAAACCTCGGAAATGCGACCGCGGATATGAAAGTCCGCAATTTCAAAATCAACTTCGATCGGCTTTTTGGGGACGGCACCAATAAAGCCTTCTATTTTTTCAAGAAACTTTTCTACCTCGATGCTCATTTCCTGGTAATGGTAATCGCCGACGCTGCCGTGGGGAAGCTGGCCCATCGCTTTTTGCACCGGTTCAAAATCTGCGGGCGTAACACCCGAAAGGCGGCTCTTGAGTAGATTTTGGCCGATCAGGTATCTTTCCAGGGGGTTCAAATTAAAAGTTTCGCGTTCATCAGACAACGGCACCACATCTTCCAAAACGATTCCCAGGCGCCGTTGCAAAAAAAACTTGGTGGGGTGGCTGAAAAACAGGCAGAGTGAATCCAGATCGAGGGTTTGCCATGTTTGCTCTTCTTCGGCGGTCATGGGAAGCGCTTGGGAGATAAATGGACGCGCCACCCTTTTCTCGCCGGCACCGTCGCAGGCAAGCATGTTTTCAAGAGAATAACTGAACAGTCCGCTATCGCCTTTAAAATATGCTGAAGAAAAGGGCTGCAGTCTATGGATGGTCACGATCCGTTCAAGAATATCCTTACCGGGCGCTGTGAAACTATTTTCGATGTTATCCAGCAATTCACTGACAAGCACAGATGGCGGGATAAGGGTGTTGTCCTGGATACTCTGTCCGACGTAGCTGATATACAATTTATGGCGAGCGGAAATAATTGATTCAAGGAAAAGGTATTTGTCGTCGTTTCGACGGGATCGGTCTCCGATCTTTGGATATTTAGCGATAAGGTCAAAGTTGAGCGACTGGTATTCTCGTGGAAAAGCATCATTATTCATGCCGATCAAGCAGATCACCTTAAACGGAATGCTGCGCATTGGCAGCATGGCACAAAAGGTGATGCCCCCTGTGAGAAAGTTCGCACCATAATTTTTTTGCTCCAGCAAAGATTTTAAATAGCAACCGATGACTGCCGGCCCGATGTTGTGGTTAAAGCCCGCGAGGGTTTCCTTGTCGCTCAGGTCGGCCAGCATATTTCGTAAATATTGAAGGTCCCGTTCAGTGTTCTCGTCGGGCATGAAAAAATTTTCGAGCAGTGTTAGCAACGCGGTCTGCCACTCATGCAATTTTTTCGGTCTGTCCAGGATCTCCACCCATTCAAAGAGTCGATCGATAAATTCCAGCAATTTTCCCAGAATCTGAACCTCTGCGCCTTCAATATTATCGTAGGGTAGGATGCCGTTAAACAGGTGTCTGTTTTCGCCCGGCATGGCAAACCCAAGCAGGAGTCTTTCCAGGCCCGCTCGCCAGGTGTTTTCCGAATAACCGGGAAGACCGGCCCGAAGCCGGCTGTTTTTGTCGATACCCCAGCGGATACCGGTATCCTTAATCCATCGTTCAATGACATTAAGATCGGAATCCACCAGGCCGAATTTTTCCTTGATTGCGGGAAATTCCAGGAAGCCGACAACCTGTGCGGCCCCGAATCGGCTGCCGCTCAGATCGAGCAACGCCAAAAAACCTTCCACAATTCGACTTTCCCGGCGGGGGCTCTGATCGGCAATACTAAACGGGATCCGCAGGGCATCATCGATCTGGGCGGCGAAGACAGCCTGAACATACGGTGCGTAGGTGTCCATATCAGGCGTCATGACAATGATGTCTTTCGGCATCAGATCCGAATCGTCTTCAAACATGGCCAGCAGATTATCATGCAACACTTCGATTTCCCGCATGGGACTGTGGCAAGAATGGACTTGAATGGAGGTGTCCCCCGAAAGCATGGTTAGCGGCTGAGGGTGTGATTCAAACATGGGCGATTCCGCAGACGCGGCGTTTGCGGGCGCCTCCGCCGGGGAAACCTCTCTGTCCTTTAGATGTAAGATGTCCGATTGGATTCCGGTGAGAACACTCAATTCCCCGGGGTCTTCAAATTGCTCGTGAATCTCACCGTCAAGATCGGCGACCATTTCAAAAAAATCGCGTCCAAGCGCCCCCATGGCGGCCAAAAGCCGATTGCCTTTTTCGAAATGATACCACTCGATATTTTCGGCAACCCGGGGAGATCCGCGGCGCATTTTCTTTAATTCCCGCTCCGACACAATATCGGCCCAGTATTCGCGGCAGGGATCGATGAGAAAAAAATGGATCTCAAGGAATTCGGTCAAGGCGGCAAATGCCTGTAAGTGAAACGGCGACAGATACGATATGCCAAAAATTGAGACCCGCTGCGGAAGGTTTGCTGGGTCAAAATCTAAGTGTTTCAGGCCTTCAAGCAAATTTTCCCGCATTCGGGCGCGATGCAAGTGCTCTTTTCCTTTCGCCAGTTCACGCCAGAGTTTGGCCTGCCACAACTGGGGCTGTTTTTTTTCTTCTTTTTTGGCCTCCCATTGGAATATCAATTGCGGACGAAACACCAGATACTGATCGAATAAATTGGCGATTCTGCTCGAAAGCTGAAACAGCTTGAGACCGCTGTCATCATCGGCCAGATATGTCTTAAGGTGATCAAATCCGGTTTGGTTCAACTGGCGGGGAATAATTCTCATCAGCCGAAATGTCATAATTTCAGGATCAAAGGGTGATATCTCCGGCAAATCCGGCCTCATTTTTTTAAAAAGATCTTCCAGGAAGGCGTTGGGAAAGGGAAAATAAGCGGCGGCACAAATACCGTTGAGTTCAGCCAACGCCATGGAAACCCAGCGTTCCATGCCCCGGCTTTGTACAATGATAATCTCGGGCGTCAGCGCCGACGGCGATGGGATGCGGACGATTCGAGCCAGCGCTTGGGCCAGTATCTCCATGCGGTTGCTGATATGGATATGAAGACCGGACATACAACAATTCCAAACCTGATAAACCGGAATGAACGCTCCTCCCGTGGAACGGGAGACCTCAAGAAGTCCCCTGGAAGGGGGCGAAAGCTTATTTTTCCGGTCATTTAAATTCGAAATCCGAAGCACGAAACAAATTCTAATGACAAAAATACCAATGACATAAACCGTTACGCCACTCACCGCTGCAAAATAGATTAATCTGTTATCATTAATAGGCCTTGTGCTTTTGCTTCCCTCGTTTTAAGCTTTTGAACATTAGAATTTCGGATTTGTTTCGTATTTCGTATTTCGTATTTCGTATTTTCCATGGCTTCGCTGTTTCTCACCGGGTCGATAGAACCTTTCCGCGTCCACCACGAGAAGAGGTGGTTTAATACCGGGAATTACATCCCAAGGTAGGCAGAGCGTATGTAAGGGTCTCCCAGCAATTCCTTCCCCGGTCCCTCTCGAGTGATCCGACCGTTTTCCAGCACATAGGCGCGATGGGCCAGCCGCAAGGCACGTTGGGCGTTTTGCTCCACCAACAGGATAGAGATGCCCTCTTCATTAATCTTGGATATGATTCCGAAAAGCTCGGTCACCAGTAAAGGGGCCAGGCCCTGGGAAGGTTCATCCATCATCAGCAGTTTGGGTTTGGCCATCAGGGCGCGACCAATGGCGACCATCTGCTGCTCGCCGCCCGACAGTGTGTGGACCTTTTGCTGTCGACGTCTTTTCAACACCGGAAAAAGCGCATATATCCATTGCAACGTCTGTTCCCGGATGCGTCTGGCATGTCGGGGATAAGCACCAAGTTCCAGGTTTTCCAGGACGCTCATGAAAGGGAATAGATGCCGTTCCTCCGGAACCAAACATAAACCACGAGCGACGATATCATGAGGGCTTTTTCGGTGTATCGTTTTTTCCAGGAATCGAACCTCACCCGAGGCAGGGTGTATCAACCCCTGTACGATCTTGATCGTCGTACTTTTGCCGGCGCCGTTGGAACCCAGAAGCGTAACGATTTCTCCGGCACGGATCTCAAAAGAAACATCCCACAAGGCTTGAACCGGCCCATAAAAAACGTTGATATCGACAACCTCAATCACCCCATGTCTCCTGGTCATCGGATTCGAGTTTTCCAAGGTAGGCCACAATTACCTTTGGATCGTTAACCACATCCTTAGGACGGCCCTCAGCAATCTGAACCCCGTAATTCAGCACCACAATCCGTTTACAAAGTTCCATGACGACCCTGAGGACATGTTCGATCATAATCACCGTTACGCCGCGAGTCTGAATCTGATGAATGGCATCTATCGTGTGTGTCATTTCCGTCGGCGTGAGTCCGGAGACCACCTCATCCAAGAGCAAAATATCAGGCCTGGTGGCCAAGGCCCGGGCAATCTCCAGGTGTTTTTTTTCAACCAGGGTGAGACTTCCGGAGACCTTGTTCTCCTTATCACCAAGTCCCATAAACATTAATATGTCCATGGCCTCAGCAACGCGTGCCTCTCTTGGTGGCGGATCAGATCGTCCGAAACACAATCCTACAAGGACATTCTCCAGGGCGGTAAGGGAGTGGAAGGGTCGCACCAGTTGATAGGTGCGCGCAATCCCCAACCGGCATATTTTAGCCGCTCCCATACCTGATATATCCCGTTCCTTAAAAAAAACCGCTCCCCTGGTAGGGGGCAGTGCTCCTGAAATAATATTGAACAGGGTGGTCTTTCCCGCTCCGTTGGGCCCGATGATGCCAAGGATCTCACCTTCTGTGACCTTCAGATTGATATCCGTTAGGGCATCAAGGCCACCAAAGGTTTTACTAATTTCTTTACACTCCAAAGCGCAAACCATAACAACCCGCAAAAGCCAATATTCACGATTTCTTGAAATACGTTAGCTCTTCGCCAAGACCGAGTCGTTGCAATAAGGGCTGCATCCATCGGGTCCGCACAAGACCGCCCGGCATGAACAGGCCCAAAAGCACCAGAACGGTGCCATACATGGTCAGATGGAAGTATGGCACCTTGGTCCAGAGAAATTCCTGTACCAGGGTGATGAATATAGCGCCAAATACGGGCCCCACCATGGTACCCGTTCCTCCCAGCATCGCCATCACAATGGGGCTGAGGGCAATCTCCAGGCCAAAGACGGAATGAGGACTGATGTAGGTCATATTCCACACATAGACACCGCCGATCAGGCTGGCCGGAACAGAACTGATAACAAGCGCCAGACACTTGTAAAGCGAGGTGGGAACGCCGAGGGATCGAGATACCTCCTCATCCTCGCGTATACTGAAAAGGGCCAAGCCGAACTGGGATCGGGCCAGGTAATAACTGAATACCATGGTTCCGAGCACAATGACAATTGCCAAGTAATATGCCGGCAACAGGTTATTTCCGGGGGGGGTGGATATCCCCCCGGAGCCCCCGGTCAACTCCCGCAGGTTCGTGACAACCACCTCAATCAGGCTGATCAAGCCGAACGTCGCTAGGGCAAAGTAGGCACCCCGCAGGCGAAACAGGGGATAACTCACCAGGGTGGCAAAAACGGCGGCCAATAAGATGGCCAGGCCAAGGGCCACGCCCAGGCTGTAACCTTGGTTCAGCAGAATTGCTGTGGTATAGGCTCCCAGACCGAAGGAGGTGGAGTGACCCAGGTTTATATAACCCAGATAGCCGCCCACGATATCATAGCTCAGGGCAAGGGTGAGATAGACGGACAGGAAAAAAAACAATGTCAGGGTATAGGATACGGCCAGCCACGGCAAAGCAGCAAGGGTTCCCAAAATCAACATCATAAGGACGTAAAAAGGTTTTTTCCGTATCCGGTTCATCCTTTCTTACCAAAAAGCCCTTCGGGTTTGACAATCAGAATCACGATCAATAAGATAAAGGCAATGGTTGGGGACCACTCGGCTCCAAAATAGTATGCCGTAAAGGATTCGGCCACGCCGAGAATGAGGCCCCCCACGACCGACCCCACCAAACTGCCCAGGCCTCCCAGCACCACAATACACATGTATTTCACTGATAAGGGTATCCCCATGATAGGGGTCACCGTAAAAAGTGTTACATAGAAGACGCCTGCCGAAGCCGCCAGGGCCACCCCCAGACCAAATGTCAAGGCTGAAACAAGAACGATAGGAATTCCCACCACCTTGGCGCCCTCCAGGCACTGGGTAATCCCCCGGATACTCTTACCGACATAGGTCTTTTGCAAGTACAGTTGCAGTGAAAATGCCAGGAGAAAGATATACATTAAAATGAGAAAGCGTGTTGAGGAAACAACCACACCAGCCAGCTCCAGCGGGGGCAACGAATAGGCGATTCCGGTAACAGGACGTTCCCAGAAATATGCTGTCAGGTCCTCGATGATCAGAGAGGCGCCAAGGGTAACGAGAATTGAGGCCACGAGCAACTGATGCGGCGGTTTCTCACTGATGGGTTTTAAGAGCAGAAAGTAAAAGCCGATACCCGCAATGATAAAAATCGGAATGACTGCCATGGCCGAAATGAAGGGATTTAAACCGAAGGCTGAGAACAGCACATAGCCCATCAAGGCCCCCAACATAAGAAATTCTCCGTGGGCCAGATTGAGAACATTCAGTACCCCAAAGGTGATGGAAAGGCCAAAGGCGGCAAGACCGTAAATACCGCCCAGCAATATACCCCCCACCAGTAGCTGGATAAAATCAGGTGGCATGGTTTACCCTCTTCTCAGCGTTTACCCCTCAGTTGCATAAATAACCCTGAAACCCTCCGACGTTTGCAACGTTGGGGTTTATTCCCAGACAGCGCGTGGATAAATGTGTTTGCCTGTCGCTACTTCCGGCGGGTATATAATCTTATACTTGCCGTCCTGTATCTGAGAAGGATAGGTATTAATGGATCCGTACCCGGTTTCGTGAAAATAGGCTTCACCCAACACGGTATCTAGCTTCAGGCGCTTCAGGTTGTCCATCAGCACCTTGTTATCGAGGGTCCCCGCTTTTTCGATGGCCGCTTGTACAATCTGAAAGGCCGCAACATAGGCCGGCGACCAAGGATACATGGGCTCGCTGATGTCGGCCCGTTTGAGTACGTCGGTGATGAGTTTGGTATCACCCAGCTTCATCCCCTCCACCCAGTAAGATTGCCCGACCACACCTTCGGCAGTGCTGCCCAGGGGATCCCTGAAGACCCCGCTGTGATGAATGCAATGATATTCCCTGGGATTAAGACTCATTTCCCTGGCCTGTTTCATAAAGTTAATCGCGAAGGGGATGTTGGACGAAACATACACAATGTCCGGGTTTTTTTCCTTGAGCTTGGTGATGATCGGTGTAAAGTCACGGGTTTTTGCCGGCACGACATCGCTCGACAAGACGTTTAAGCCCGCCTCTTGAGAAAGCTTCTGTGAGCCTTTAAAAACGCCAAGTGGATGAATCGTATCCTCAACAACAAAAGAGACACTTTTTGCCATTCCCTGGTCTTTAATCATTTCCCAGTAACGGTAGGTATACCGCGGTCCGATATCAATGACGGCCACAATCCATTCGAATCCACGCGTATAGATTTTTGGTGAATTGGCGCAGATAGCGATGAAAGGAACCTGATGGTTCTCACCCGCTGTACTGGCGCCAAACGTCAGGGGGCTGCTGTATGGTCCCAGCAGAAGATGCACTTTATCGACGGTGACAAGTCTTTCGTAATACTTCTTGGCCGTCGCCTGATCACTTTTGTCATCGTAGACGGTGAACTTAACGGGAAGGCGCTTATTGTATTCTTTGACCATGATTCCGCCGTGCTCATTAACAATGTCGGCCCAGGCATTCATCAGCCGCTTAAAGGGCCCGATCTCCGATGAAAAATGGCCGGTCTGTGATACGGTGGCCCCGATATGGATGGCCTCGGGAGCGCCGCTGGCTGTCAGCGGCACACCCATTAGAAACGTTACGCCCAGACAGATTACCAGAACCAAGGGTCTTTTTTTCATGACCTCATCCTCCTTTCACAGTGGCCCAGCATCGTTCAAGAAAAGCCAAAGATGTATTCAGATTTTCAAATGAAAAAACTTCTAACGAGACACTGCCGCTGAACTGATCCAATATTTCGAAAACAGGTGTCACCAATGGTTTCGGTAACCGATCCAAAGCCAGATGATCTTTTCTATCTGCAACACCATGCAAATGAATAATTGAAGTTTTATCTAAGTATTTATCGGAAACGCGTTTAAGATCTTCACCATGAACGATTAAATGACCGAGATCCAAACAAATGGACATATTTAAATCGGAAATAATGGTCTCTATTATGTCAAAGGGGTAATCCAGGGTTTCGATAGAGATCAGATCCCCCACGCCCGTTGCCAAAATTTTAACCAGGTTACGATGAACGATTTCCTGCCACCGTTTAATTTTATCTTTGTCACCTAAATTATCGTCATAAGGTACATGCAGGGTATAGGTGGTTGGATGAAGCGGGGCGACGTGTTCTATCACCCGAATTAGGGTGTCGACCGCGTGCTGTTGTTTGACCGGATCGGGGTCTCCGATCGATATATCCGTCGGCAAATGAATATTGTAGGTTAAGTCCAATTCCGGTGACAGGCGCGAAAGAGCGTTTATTTCCTGACTGGACAGAAGGGAATCAGCCGGTGCGCTTTCAAACAGCAGAAGTTCGATTTCATCCACAAAGGGCCCCAGTAATTCTACATTGGGCACATAATGATCCGGGTAGATAAACGAGGGCGTGCAAAGCTTGAAAGGATACACCCCTTTGTAAGATTTACTTAATACGGGATATGAATTCGAGGAATTATTCAACATGTTGTCTTTCACCTGGGTTAAGTGGTTCAGCCCGCCCTGGTGCGACTTATAAGATCATATTACGGCCCGTGTAAGGTTCCCAAATATGATTCTAAATAATTGGGCAACTAAAATCAGGTCTGGGCCAGGGCGTTCAATGTTCAGGGTTGAAAAAATGCCACCCAGCTCCCAACAAAGGGATTCGGCCTTCATGTGTTCATAACGCCTTTTCACTCAATGGGTGAAGTCGGGTATTCCCGATCTTGATCAATATATTATGCAGTTTCAAACAATTGTAACCTTTGAACTTTGAACCCTGAACCTGGAACCGATCAGTTTGGGTCTCTAAAAGATTCTACCGGGTGCCACTCCGAATTATTTCAACTATGAAAACCCAATATTCCATTATTCCAATGGTCATCTAACGGCAAACACCATCCCTATGGGGTACAATCAAAGCTTGGACCTCTGGACCAAGATTCTTTACTGTTGCATATCCATTCGACTATGCTGTAAAATCCGTCGACTGTCAACAGAATCAGATGATTGATATTTCTGGAATACCATCAAAGTTTCTTTTCTGATCAGACTGGACCCTCGCGGCCATAGGCGGCGCTCTAATTATTTATTTATTGAAATCACATCATGTTTGCACATGGATTTTGCCATAGCCAGATCGAATATTTTAGCCTCCGACTACGCTTCCAGCCCGTAGGGCTTACAGGCCGGAGGGTAAATCCTACGGCTCGGAGAGGAAGGCTATCGCATCTTAATAGAAAAGACAGAGCGAAGCCTCCGGCTCGTGGGGGTAGTAGCGCCTACGCCTCGGAGAGCGACATCCACAAATCTTCAATC
>JARFPZ010000395.1 GCA_029288035.1 Desulfosarcina sp. | reverse complement strand
GCCATCAACGAAGCCGGTATCAGGGACCAGGTAAAATTATGATCGGCGGCGCTCCCGTAACAGCGAAGTTTGCAAAGGAGATAAATGCCGATGCATACGCATCCAATGCCGCCAGCGCTGTAGAAAAAGGCAAAGAACTGCTTGGCTTGTAAACAACCGGCAAAAAAGGAGGCCAACCCATGTTAGAAAAAACTATGCTCATTAAGATGAACCAGCAGGCATACGGGACAACCCGGTTCCAGATTCTCACCGCAGATCAGATTGAACAGATTTATTTTGCGGCTCTGGACGTTCTGGAAATTTCCGGGGCCCGGATTTTCCACGAAGAGGCCTTGAAACTGTTCACCAACAGTGATGCCGTGGTGAGTGAGACGAATCGGGTACGGATTCCAACGGCCATGATAGAGCGTGCGATAGGCAGTTGTCCTTCCAAATCCACTTTAACCGGCAGAAACGGCAAACGTTCGGTCAAATTGCAAAAAAACGAGGTGGCATTCGGCAGCGGTGCGGATGCCGGCTTCGTATACGACCGCAAGTCCGGGAAACGTCGGGAGTCTACCTTCGCCGATGTTGAAGCCGCTGCCAAAATCGTGGATTACCTGCCCCGGCTTGATTTTTGTATGTCCCACGGACGGGTGTCGAACGCCCCCAATCCCAAAACATATGATCGGCATCAATTTTTAGCTATGATCAAAAACTGTACCAAGCCCCTCGTCGTCACCAGCGTCGATGGGGACGGATTGAAGGATCAATGGGAGATGGCCTGTCTGTTGCAGGGCGGTGAAAAGGAGTTTCGCTTAAATCCGTTATTTGCATCGTTTATTCGATCGGATTCGCCGCTGATGAGCAACACCGACACCGTCGACAAACTCTTGTTTGCCACGCAAAAAGGGATACCCGCCGTCTACACACCGTGTGCGGTGTTAGGAGTCACGGCGCCGGCCTCTATCGCCGGGGTGCTCGTCCAGACGCTGGCCGATGCCCTATTTACAGTGGTGCTATGCTGCCTGAAAAAACCCGGATCGCCATTGCTCCTGGGCGGTATACAATCCGTTATGGTGCAAGCCAAAGTAACCCCCTCATACGGATCACCCGAGCTTCACCTGACCTCGGCGGCAATGACCGAAATTTACAAGTGGCTGGGGTTGCTGAGTTCCTCAGCAGGCGGATGCACGGACGCCAAGGTTGTGGACGAACAGGCCGCCTCGGAATCAGTGATGAGTATATACAACAACCTGATGGCAGGCACCAACCTGATCCACCAGATCGGCTGTCTCGATGGCGGTTTGACCGGATCACTTTCGAGTCTGGTCATGTGTGATGAAATCATCGGAATGGTCAAACAGATCGCCAAAGGTATTCAGGTGACGGATGAGACCCTGGCGCTGGACATTCTCAAGGAAGTGGGACCGGGTGGTGAATTCCTGAGTCATGATCACACCTATGATCACTGGAAGGAATGGTTCCGACCGACCATTATCGATCGGTCCAATTATGAAGTCTGGTCGAATTCGGGCAGCAAAACCTACAATGATCGGCTCGAACCCGAGGTGGACCGCATTCTGGAGTCCCATGCACCGGAGCCATTGGACGAAAACATAGTTCAGGAGATGAAAAAAATCATCAACCTGGCAGACAAAAAGGAGGTTTGATGATGAGCACCCGAACGAATCAGACGATCAATCAGACAGCCCAGTTTTCCATTTTATCCCAGGACCAGAAGCAGAGAATTTTTGAAGGAATGATCGGAACTCTGCGCAATACGGGGGTACACCTTCACCATGAACAGGCTCGTGAGCTGCTCAAAGAACACGGGGCCCTGGTCGACGGAGTGTCTGTCAAGATTCCTCAAAATCTTGTCCTGGATGCTCTGGCAACCGTCCCGCCGGTGACTGTCGTTCAAAGCTGGGATGGAACCCGCAAGACCCTTATCGAAAAAAACCAGGTCCTTTTTGGTCCCGGACCCACGCCCCCGAATTTTACGGACCCCCATACCCTGGAACGGCGCAAATATGTCAGAGCAGACGCTGCCATGGTGGCGCGAATCTGCCAGGCCCTTCCCAACATCGGCTTTGTTCAGTCTCTGGGCACCATTAGCGATGTGACGGTCTCGCTGGCGGATGTCTACGAGTTTGCCGAAATGGTCCAAAACACGACCAAACCCATTTTGTCTTGGTCCTATACCCGGGACACCTGCAGCGATATTCATCAGATCGCCATGGCCATGGCCGGCGGCGAAGACGCGTTTAAACAATGCCCGAATTATGTATTTTACGGCGAACCGATTTCACCGCTGCTCAGCGATTTTCACGCCATGGACAAAGTCATGTATAATGCCGAGCACGGCGTCCCCCAGGTATACACCCCCTGCTGCATCGGCGGGGGTACGGTGCCGGCCACCCATGCCGGGCAGCTGGTTTGTGCGCTCTCCGAATCCATGCTCGGTGTCGTGGTGGCCCAGCTCATCAATCCCGGCACCTGCGTTATTATGGGCGGCGTCCAGTCCATCATGGATATGCAATACTCGGTTTACGCCTATGGAGCGCCGGAATTGGGTCTCCTGAGTGCGGCCCTCACTGAAATGGCCCAATACGTAGGGCTGCCCATGTTTTCCACCGCCGGCTGTACCGACACCAAAATCCTGGATCCCCAGGGTGCCATCGAAGCCGCCACATCCATACATTCAGCCATGCTCAGCGGAGCCAATTTCATCCATGATGTCGGCTACTTCGAATCCGGTATGACCGGCTCGGTTCTTCAACTGGTGATGGCCGACGAGCAGATCGGGATGAGCCATGTCGTCGCCAGGGGAATTGACATCAATGATGAGACCCTTGCGGTGGCGGAAATTTGCAACGTGGGACCGGGGGGTAACTATTCTGATACCGACCATACCAAGAAGTTTGGCGCTTCCCTGTGGCAACCGACCCTCATGGACCGCCAGAGTTACGAGGATTGGGCAACCCAGGGCAGAAAGACGATGAAAGACCGCATTATTGAAAAGACCCGTGACATCATCGCTAATTTTGAGGGACCCATATCAAAGGTACCGGAAGACACAAAGAAGAAAATCGCCGATATCCTACAGGCGGCAGAAGCCCGCGAGGCTGAAAAAGCCGGCGCAGAGAATAAATGAAACCTTCAACATTTTTTGTCAATGAGCCGTCCGGATCGTGCAATGACCGGACGGCTCGAATCTTTTGAGCGAATATATGAAAACAGCCCTGTAGCGCATAAATGCAGCCGGTAATTGTTTAAATAAAAATTAGACTATTGGAATTCGTACCGATTGGAATGCGGTAGTTCGAAAATTGTCCAATGCATGGTCACGACGGAGAATGAATCAATATGACCCAGCTAACGATCTTGCCTTTCAAAAAAAATATGGACGTCCGATCCGATGAAACCGTTATGCAAGCATTGCGCAGGGGTGGCTATGAAATCGAGGGGCCGTGCAACGGAAAGGGGATTTGCGGAAAGTGCAGGATCCGCGCGGACAACCCTGCCGACGTTCCGCAAACAGACCATCGCAGTATTTCTGAGACCGAGGCCCGGGAAATGGGGATTCGCCTGGCATGCCGTCTCATCCCCAAAGGTGATCTCACCGTGCATCTGCCGGATGATTTCACAGTGGATGCCCGCATCCTCGAAGGCGAGCATCTGGGGAGTATCGACCTGAATCCCGCGGCAGTAGTTGTTTCCAGAGACGACCGCTATTGGCTGCAATACGCCGGCCTGGATTCGCAAGTCATATTACAAAAATGGGATGCCCAATTCTCTCCCAAGGGACTGGCCATTGATGTCGGCACCACAACGCTGGTCGTCACCCTGTTTTGCCTGGTTACCGGCAAGGAGCTATCCACCACATCCAGCATCAACCCCCAGACGAAATTTGGGCACGATGTCTTAAGCCGCATTCAAAAAGGATCGACCCCGGAAGGACTGGACGAAGTGGCGGGTGTCGTCCGCAAGGAACTAAACCGCCTGATTCAAGCAGCCTGCCAAAAATCGAATGCCGTGGTCGCTGAAATCCTGGATGTGGTCATAGGCGGCAATACCACCATGTTGACGCTTGTCGCCGCCATCGATCCGGAATCCCTCGGTCACCTTCCTTTTGCCGTAAATATCAAGGGAGGTGCTTCCTACGCTGCGAAAGATTTCGGCCTTGACATCAATCCGGCCGGCAGGATCTATGTGCCGCCCATCGTGCATGCCTTTATCGGATCGGATATTACCGCCGGTGTTCTGGCCTGCGGCTCTATTGATAAGCAGAAACCCTCACTGTTTGTGGATGTCGGGACCAACGGCGAGATGGGAATTAATAACGATGGCCGGTTCATCGTGGCCTCGACCGCCGCCGGGCCGGCTTTTGAAGGCATGGGAGTATCTTGTGGTATCCGGGCCGTTCCAGGCGCCGTGGAAGCGGCTCATTTTGATGGAGAAACCATCGACATCAAAACGATTGATGGGCAGCCGGCCAGAGGGATCTGCGGAAGCGGTATTATAGACATAATGGCATCCTTGCTTAAGGCCGACATCGTGAATCCCGACGGTAGAATGAAATCTCCGGAGGAGAAAGAAGACCTTCAAGTGTCCGTCGCCGAAGGGTTAAGGCTCGTTGATGACAAGCCGGTGTTTAACATTTCGGCTGGTGTTTTCTTCAGCCAGGCCGACATCCGCCAACTGCAGTTGGCCAAAGGGGCCATTCGCACGGGGATCGACATGCTGATGTCCGAGGCCAAGGTAACCGCTGAAGACCTGGAAGACATCATCCTGGCAGGCGCCTTCGGCTATCACCTGCGGCCGGAAAGCCTGGCGACCATCGGTTTGATTCCGGAAAAGCTGGCCCGCAAAGTCCGTTTTGCCGGAAACACCTCCAAGACCGGTTGTGCCATGATGCTGATCAACGCCGATTTGAGAGAATACCTCCAAAAGCAGGTCCAACGTGTCGAACACCTGCCCTTGGCGGAAAAGATCGGCTTTCAGAATCTTTTCATCGAAAATCTGAATTTTCCGGATTCGGGTGCCTAACTCGGAATTGAAAATTGCAAATTGAATAAGCCATCTGATATCTATCATTCCGCCATTGCCTCGAAGGCGGGACTCCAGTAATTGCAGGGCCTTTTCTGGATTCCGGCTCTCCGCTCCGCTGCGGCCGGAATGACGAGTTTAGTTGCCGGGTTAATATCATGGATCCGCCACAGGCGAACCTTAAATCTTCAATCTTCAATCGACAATCTTCAATATATGGGGGGGCCTAGTTGAAGCAATTCGGACTAAAATCACCGGCGGGCATGGTGCTCTTTCTCACCTGGCTTTTGTTCGGCATGTACTATGTGAATCGGTTCAACTACTCCCCCATGATCCCCCTTCTCAAAGTCGACCTCGGTATTACCAATACCCAGGCCGGTTGGCTGATGGCGCTCTTTTTCATTTCCTACACCATATTTCAGCTGCCGGCGGGCTTTCTCGGTGATCGCTTCGGTCCTCGAAAAGTTCTTACCTGGGGTGCAATCATATCCATCACCGGCAATCTTATATTCAGTCAGGCGACCTCTCTCGGCATTCTCTCCCTCGGGCAATTGGTAAACGGTCTGGGCCAGTCTATGGGGTGGACCTCATCCCTGAAACTGATCGTCAGCTGGTTTCCGAGGTCACAGCGGGCGACGGCCATCGGATTTTTCGCGACGTGTGTAACCGCCGGCAGCAGTTTCGGAATAAGGCTTTCCGGATTGCTTGGCGATCATCTGGGATGGCGAAGTTCTTTCATCATCCCGCCTGTATTGCTGGCAATGGTTGCGTTGTTTTTCTGGATGATGGCAAAAGATAGTCCTCGTGAGCGCGGACTTCCCGACTTTGATGATGAGATCCATCTGGAAAAACGGATTGAGAACGATCCGAGATCCCGACTGTCTCTGGTTTTGACCAATCGCATTCTATGGTCGGTGGCCCTGGTGTATTTTTGTTTTGTTTACGTTCAATTCGGTTGCCTGGTCTGGATTCCATCCTTTTTGAAAGAAGCCTACGCCATGTCTGTCGACCGTGCCAGCACGATATCCGCCCTTGTTCTACTCCCAGGAGTTTTTGCGAGTCCGTTGGCAGGATTTTTATCAGACTATTATTTCAGGGGAAAGCGCAAACCGCTCATTCTTATGTTGATGTTCATTCTGGCGTTAGCAACCTTTTTATTATCCCAGAATGTCAGTATCACCCTGGCTATTGGTCTGCTGACGATCGTCGGGTTGATGATCATTATGCCCGACGTTCTATTGGCCGCCTATCCTTCGGATATTCTTTCAAGAAAATTGTCGGCCACCGGCATGGGATTCCTGACGACATTCACTAGCATTGCCGGCATTATCACCACACCGCTTTCGGGGAAAATCATCGATTTGTTTGACTCTTATGCAGCCGTTTTCTTTTCCTTCGCGGTTGCGGCGCTGGCAGGAGCGCTTTTGACCTTGTGTATTCGCGAAAAAACAATTTACCAAAGCAAGTAAAAGGAGGCAATCATCATGGATATGAATCGGCCGGAATTAAATTTTAAACCAAAACTGCGAGTTATAAATGACCACCAAATTGCCCAGATTCATATGGCTAGTTTGGAAGTTTTAGAAAAAACCGGCGTCAAGATGACCCATCCGCGGGGCGTGGAATTGCTGGAGGGCGCCGGTGCCAGAGTTCAGGGTGACCGGGTGCGCATCCCTTCCTGGATGGTGGAGGATGCTATCCGCAAGGCGCCTTCCCGCATCGTTTTGGGTAACCGCAACGGCGAGCGGTCCGTCTTTCTGGAAGGAGATACTTCTTGGTTCGGGCCCAGTTTGGATTGCATCGATTATTTAGACCCCATTACGGATGAGCGCAAACGATTCACCAGCGAGCATTGCCGCATTACGGCCACCCTGGCGGATGCCTTGCCCAATTTTAGCTGGTCAATGATCATTGGCATGGCAGACGATCAACCGCCGGACATCGCCGACCGGGTGATTGTGCGCCAGGCCCTGACTTACTGTGAAAAACCATTGGTATTTTGCTGTAAGGACACCAACAGCGAGCGCGATATCTACGAAATGGCCCTGCTGATCTGCGGGGGCAAAGACAACTTTGAAAAGGCACCGACGATTGTTCAGTATTCAGAACCGATTTCACCCCTGGAGTACTATGATCCGGCCGTGGATAAAATGATTTTCACCGTTGAAAACGGCATTCCTCTGATTAATTTTCCAGCACCCCAGGCCAGCGGCTCCGCTCCGGCGACGTTTGCCGGTACCATTGTGCAGGGAAGTGCGGAATCCTTGAGCGGCCTGGTGCTGGCTCAGACTGTCCGGCCGGGTGCCCCCTTTATCTACGGCGCTTTTGCGACCATAATGGACATGCAAACGTCAATTTTTTCCTATGGGGCGCCTGAAATGAGCTTAATGGTCGGGGCCATGGCACAAATGGCACAGCATTAC
>JARFPZ010000352.1 GCA_029288035.1 Desulfosarcina sp. | reverse complement strand
ACTAGAATGGCCCCCCCAATAATGGTTATAACAATTCGGAGACGGCGGTATATAATCGCCATAAATTTTATACATCACAAAATGACCATATTCATGGAGAAACACATCAGAATCCCATCTGTCGCCGGCAAGCAGATCTATGGACCCTCCAGGTCTATAGTAAGTGCCTTGGCTCTCGTTGGTCGGGCTCCATCTGACCTGTAGGTTATATAAATTTCTCCAACCGACATTGTCAGCCAGATAGTCGAAAGCATCATTGGCGATAACGTCATAGATGTACCAGGCCATTCGATTATTCGAATCATCAAGTAAATAAGAGCCTAGATCCACCTCACCATCCGAAACGTCATTCTGCACCTCAGTGGCAGAATAGTACAGCTTACTCGAAGAAGAGAAATCCGTTACCCGCACAGAGCGGTCATCAGTGGCGAAAACTTTCACATAGATATCCTGACCGCCGCCTTCACTGTCATTGTTTGAGATATTGCCTGAAGCGTAGTACCCACTGTTGTCGGTATGGGTGGTTTCAAGCAAGGTATCACCAGATGCATCCGAGTCCCAAATCTCGACCTTTGCATCTCTAAGGGGTTGATCGACACCGTCCTTATCTTGATAAAACCAGTACCCCTTCACCGCTATTTGACCTGGTCCGGGAGCTGCAAAATATAAAGACTCTCGCTCTTCCATCGGTTTTTGATCCGACGGTACGTGTGTGGGAAGCTCACTCAAATCTCCAATTTTGATCGCTGCTGAACGATGGCCGGTGAGTTCAGATTTAAAGCTGGTGTTGCTCAGTTCAGAAAATCCATCACCGATATTGACATAAAGCGCTTCCCTTTTACCGAATATATAATCGCTCTCTCCACTTGTGGCGGTCGCCGTTATTTTGTACTGACCTAAGGCGACGGGTAACACTTCTAGTTGATATATCGTTGTCGAACCGGAGGACATATCTGCATTTAATTGGGTGCTACCGGAAATAAGCTTGAAACCGTCTTCCGGAAGCTCGATATCGATCAGTGTATTCGGAGCATCTCTTAAAGCCCTTATCTCAATATCAAGGACCGCAGGTTCATTCAGCATTGGCACTGATGAAAAATTAAGTTCAATCTCCATCGGCACGTTGGACTTCTGTTTATGTTGCGGTTTGATTCTATTATCCCCTTGAGCCAAATCGACTTGCAACAACAAGAGAAATGTAAAAACGCCAATGATGCCTATCCTCTTCAAAATTTTTCCTTTCATGATGAATCGCCTCCCAAACAATGGTTTTTGTGAGGAAAATTTAAGTTTAGAAAAAATTGGATCATTTGCTTGAATATCCGCCGAGTATGTCTCCATTTTCTTTATCAACATAGACGGTTCTGCCGGCGCCGACAGTATCCGGGGCAATAATCGTCACAACCCAGCACAGCCTGCTAATCCCGGGTTCTAGAGCCTTATATGTATTAAAGGCGTCGGACGTTATTATCCTTTCTTCAAACTGAATTTTGTAATTTATCGTGTCTTCAATACTTAGGTATTCCTTGGCAAGGCTGACGGCTTTTTCAATGCGTATGGCTTTCGCCGGCTCTTTTACCGGGTAGGTATTAATTTCAACACAATAACTGGCCACCCATGCTGGTTTCGGAAAAATTAAAATCCAAAGAAAGATGCCGATGAAAAGATATGAGGCTATGGTGTTTCCGATTTTTTTCATATCATCCCCCCGTCGGTCCCAATAAAAAAACCAGGTCGCCATCGTGATAACTATTGCAGTGTAGCTCTGGTTTTAAGGCAGTTTGCATTCGTCCCATCCTGTCTTCGGAGGGTTTGCATCGTCTTGTAAGTAATTATGAGGTTTTTCTGATATGAACTAGATCGAAAGGCAGTTTAGTGATAAATTTGATACTATTTCGTATTTTTTCATCTTTTTTTCATGTAAGCTATTAATTTTAAGAAGTCAACAAATATTTTGTAACAAATTGAAATAATTTACTAAATTTGATTTATTGGCTGATTTTATATTATCATGAATTTAAATTAATTTAATGAATATTAATTATTTTATTATAATAATATTTCATACTCATTATACTGGCGGTCAACCCCTGTGCCACCTCAAATGAGCTTAATTCAATTATTGAAAAATGGATTGCCGGATTAGTTTGGAATGATTCCGCGCTGTCGGTAGTCAAAACAGACACCGGGAATCGAGGACTGCTGAAAATAGGATGCAAATAGCAGGGGTGGGTAATTTGTAGAGATCAAAATCTTGATGATAAGGGAGTTTGATGATAAGGGAGAAGGAATCGGAATGTCTTTTTCGATCAAACTGATCGCACTCCTGCGGCGGCTAGCGGCGATGCTGACGATGAACAGCTAATCGTTTTTTTTCCCCATTTCGTCCAGCAATTTCATGAGCGTGGCGTTTAATGTCACCAGAGAAACTCGGATGTCATTTAACTGTCGGACAATGGTATCTCTTTCGCCGCTGCTGTGTTTCAATTTAACCGCGCCATCTCCGATTTTGTTGGAAATATCATCCAGCCGAATGCCCAGAGTGACGATAAAATATAGCAGAAGGAGAAAGGCGTAATCTTCCTCCTGCCAATAGAGAAACCGCCAGCCAAAAATCATAATGATTAAAAAAATAATACTGGTAAATATATAGGGGCGATCAATGATCCATTTTTTCATTTAGCTTTTTCACTCTCCTCGTCTCTGAGCACACGGCGCAGGACTTTACCGACATTGGAGACCGGCAAAGCGTCCCTGAACTCTACAATTTTCGGACGCTTATATCCGGCCATGTTTTCTTTGCAAAACGCAAGAATTTCTTCTGCAGTGGCTGTTTTTCCGGGCTTGAGCTGGATGAAAGCCTTGACCGTTTCTCCGCGCTTGGCATCGGGTACGCCCACCGCGGCTGCAAGGGCCACTTTGGGGTGCGTGAAGAGAATATCCTCCACATCCCGTGGATAAACATTGAAACCTCCCACTATAATCATGTCCTTTTTGCGATCGGTAATCAGAATATACCCTTCCTCATCGATATGGCCGATGTCACCGGTCAAAAAATAGCGTTTTCCGTCTATCTCGCGAAATACGTTTTCATTTTCTTCCGGTCTTTGCCAGTAGCCCTGCATGACCTGGGGGCCGCAGATGGCGATCTCACCGTCTTCACCCCGGGGCAATTCGTTGAGCCCTGTATTGATGTCTATAACTTTTATATCAGTACCTGGCAGCGGAAAACCGATGGTGCCGATCTTTCGTTGCGCCAGGCTCGTCGGGTTGACCGAAGCGATGGGGGCGGTTTCGCTCAGTCCATAGCCTTCAAAAATGACAGAGCCGGTTTTTTCTTCAAACTGTCTACATACTTCCGGCGGCAGTGGGGCGCCACCGGAAAAACACCCCATGAGCGAATTCAAATCGTATCGAGCGAGGTGAGGATGATTGGTAAAGGCAACAAAAATCGTCGGCACGGCTGGCATGATCGTCGGTTTGTGCTTTTGAACTATTTTCAGTACATCAGTAAATGGCGGATTCCCTTCGCGGGGATTCGGGATGCATATCAGCTTGGCACCAGCGGCGCAGGCCGAAAGCAAGGCGCAGGTCATACCAAAGCTGTGGTACCAGGGCAGCACACCAAGGTAGACGTGATGTCCACCTTTACGCACTTTTTCCGGCTTTGCACCGGGTTCATGCACCAAGCGAATCCACTCGTACGACGCTTTCAGATCATAGGTAATATTGGCATGGGTCAGCGCCGCTCCCTTGGGTACGCCGGTGGTTCCGCCGGTATAGATAATCAGGGCCAGGTCTTCAGCCGGATTAATTTCAACCGCAGGCGGCCGGGGCTGGGCCGAAGCCACTATTTCATCAAAGAAAAGGTGACCGGATTCATGATGTTGCGCTTTGGGAATTTTTCCCAGTAGCCCGCCGAGAAGTGCTTTAATCTTCGGCAGGTAAGATTTGACACTGCAAATGATAACCGATTCTACGCCGCTATCTTTAACGGCCGCAACCGTGGTCGGATATAGCTGGGGGTGGTCCATACAAAAAACCACCTTGGCCCCGGCGTCATTCAGCTGGTAATTTAGTTCGTTGGCTGTATACAGGGGGTTGCAAGTCACGCACACGGCACCGGACTTGAGGATGCCGAAAAAAATGGCCGGATACTGGGGAAGATTGGGCAGGAAAATGGCCACCCGATCCCCCTTCTGAATACCGCCGGAAACTAAAAAGTTGGCCACCCTGTCGGCGGTATCTTTCACTTGGGCATAGGTTCGTGTGGCATCATTGAAAAGGGTGTAGACAAGGTTGGGGTAAGCTTGGGCAGATTCGTCAAGGACAGAATACAACGGTTTTTCGTAATCTGACACATCATGCGGGACGTCTTGGGGCCAGTTTGGAGTGGGCCAGGTCGTTGCAGCCATATTTACCTCCTTGAGCTGAAAATCAGCGACCACCAGCAGTGCTGGGGGTATGAGGATGGCCCCTGGAAGGGTCCTGGGTGGGCCATCTCTGCTGGTGACCGCTGATTTTAAAAAGAATTTTTTGATCTCTATTTTATTGGATCTATCGGTTTTGATGACGACTTGATCGATTCATCATTTGGCAGTATCTTGTTCGCTTCAGTCAAATTTGGAGCTGGCTGTTCGGCTGAACGTAATTCCATTAACCGAAACAAATAATCAAATTTGGAATATTGGATTAAAGGATTACCTCGGACACTAATTCGTCTTCAAGGTGAGCCAATGTGAGCATAATGTTTAGGCATGACATTTGGCGCAACGCTGAAGGCGGACCGCAGGACAATTTCGTCTTGGTCCGGCGCCTTAATTTATCCTATAGACCCCCTTTATTAAAATCTGGTTAATAAAGCAGTATATTGAAAACCATCGTAGGTGTCAAATAAGAAAGCCGACATACTAAAACTCTACTTTTAGACTGATTGGCAAGAATCTCACGGCGTAGGCGTACCGTGTCGTG
>JARFPZ010000260.1 GCA_029288035.1 Desulfosarcina sp. | reverse complement strand
CTGCCGACATAGGCATAGCCAAAACGCCCCTTAACGCAAAGCCTTCCATCATTTGGTTTTAGGCCCTCTGCGCCATTGACGCGCATAATCCGATTCTCTTTGACTTTCATCTCGATCTGGCATCCCACACCGCAATAGGGGCAGGTGGAAATGACTTTCGATTTTGCCGTTGCGGTTTTGAGAACCTCTCGGTTGGGCTTTTCAACAATCGCTCCGGTGGGGCAAAGCTGAATGCATTCACCGCAGCCATCACATTCGGACTCGCCCCAAACACCGAACCCGCCAATAACATAGGAGGTGATGCCGCGCTTGGCAAAAGACAAAACCTTTTTTCCCTGCACTTCGTCGCAGGCCTTGATACATCGGAAGCATTTAACACATTTGGAAGCATCGTAGGTCAGCACCGGTGAACTGTCATCTATCGGGTACCCGAGTGATTTCCAAAGGGAGGGAAATTGTCTTTTCGCCGGGTCGTCCAGTCCGTATCGGGCGACCAGCGATTTGAATTCATCGTCATAGCTGTTATCGGAGGCTTCGTTGTGTTCGGATAACAGATAGTCCAACAAATATCGGCGCGCTTCCTCCAATTCGGCATCAAAGGCCGTTACCTCCATCCCGTCCGACACGCTTACGGTGCAAGCGGGAACAAGCCCCCGCTGATCTTTTATCTTGACGATACATAGCCGGCAAGCACCGGTCGGCGTCAGTTTGGGGTGGAAACAGAGGCTGGGGATGAAGATGTTATTTTGTTTCGCCACCGCCAGCAGGTTTTCCCCGCTGCGGGCACTGATCTTTTTCCCGTCAATTTTAATGGTCACCATATCGCTCATCACGTGCACCAGGTTATGAATTTTTTGATTGCTGCAGTTCCTCGCGAAAGTGGCGCACGGCACTTTTTATCGACAGTACAGGGGATTGGCCTAAGGGACACAACGATGTTTTGGCCATTATTTCAGACTGCTGAAGCAATGCATCAAGGTTGGAACTTTTGGCGCGGCCATTCGTGACGATCTTTTCCAATAATATCCGCAGCTGCCGGGTGCCGGTGCGGCAGGGGACACACTTGCCGCAAGATTCGTGCTCAAAGAACCGCAGAATCGACTGCAGCATATCAAGAATGGATTTGTCCTCGGCCATGACTATAATGGCGCCGGAGCCCAAAACAGCGTCTTTCTCCTGTAAGCTTTCAAAGGCCATATTGACATCTAAAAATGATTCCGGTACGAAGGTGCCGGCGGCACCCCCCAGCAGCGCGGCTTTAAACTTTTTACGGTCTTTAATGCCGCCGGCCAGATCATAAATAAGTTCCTTGAGGGTTACGCCCATGTCGGCTTCAAAATATCCCGGGTGGCTCACATCACCACTGATAGTGAATATCTTGGTTCCGGGAGATTGGTCGGTTCCGATACGTTTGTACCAGTCGGCCCCATTCAGGATGATGGCGGGAATATGGGACAGGGTCTCGACATTGTTAATTAGGGTCGGCATACCGAACAACCCCTTTTGCGCCGGAAAAGGCGGTTTGATTCGCGGATAGCCTCTATTGCCTTCGATGGATTCCAGCAGGGTGAGTTCTTCACCACACAGATACGAACCACCCCCCGGCTTGACCTCAATGTCCAGCGAATACCCGGAACCCAGAATATTGTCTCCCAGCAAACCGCGCGCTGCGGCCTGCTCAAGCGCCTTGCGGGTCATGTCAATCGACTGGCGGTATTCACCGCGAATATAGATATAGCCTTTTTCAGCGCCGACGGCATAGGCCGCGATGATCATTCCCTCGATATAAAGATGCGGATCTCCCTCCATAATGATGCGATCTTTAAAGGTTCCGGGTTCACCTTCATCGGCGTTACAAACGATATAGCGCATGCATTCGAGCAGAACACAGGATGCTTCACTGGTGAACTTTTTTTTCAATCCCGTTGAAAACCCTGCTCCGCCCCGGCCTCTCAAACCGGATTGGGTCAGTTCGTAAACGATCTTTTCGGCCGGCATTTGCAATGCTTTTTTTAAGGCTTGATAACCATCCGCGGCAATATAGTCTTCGATTTTGGCGGGATTGATATTCCCCGCATTTTTTAAGGAAATTCTGTGCGCCTGAGTCACGATGCTGTTTTCCTTGTCTTATTCCTGATAGCTTTTGAGAATAGGCATTATTTTTTTTGCAGTCAGATTACCATAAAATGTCTCATCGACCGACATGCCCGGCGCTTGATCGCATTGGCCCAGACACTCGGTTGATTCCAGTGTGAAAAGCCCCTCGGTGGTCGTTTCACCAAAACCAATTTTAAGATTTTCGCGAAGTACGGTGAAAATGTCCTTCGCCCCGGCCATGTGGCAAACCGGAGAATTGCATATCCTGATAATGTGTTTTCCTCTGGGCTTTAGGCTAAACAGGGTGTAATAGCTGACCACTCCGTAAATCGAGCTGTGGGTCACATTCAAGTATTTGGCAATCATTGTCAAATCTTTTTGCGACAGGTAATTGCGCGGATTGTTGTTTTGAAAATCGTGCAGGATCTGAAGTACGTTTTCCATTAAGGGGGGATACTTTTGAAGAATATCTGTCTTTCTCATATCTAAACTGATCGGTTCCAGGTTCAGGGTTCACGGTTCAAAGGTTACAACTGTTGGAAATCGATTATTATATTGATCAAGATCTGAAATACCCGCCTTCACCCATTGGATGAAAAGGCGTTATTAACACATAAAGGCTGATTCCCTTTGATAGGAGCGGCCTGGGAGTTTTTCAACCCGGAACTTTGAACCCCCTGGCCCAGACCTAAGTTTACTTAGCTCAATTATTGAGATTCATATTCGGGAACCTGACACGGGCAGTAATACGATTTTATGAGTCGCACCAGGGCGGGCTGAACCGCTCAACCTTGGTCATATTAAGGTGATTCCTTATCAATATTCCATTATTCCACTACCCCATAGTGTTTGATTTTGGCAAAGCCTTTTATCTCTGATCTAGCCCAGAGGACCAGGTTTTCAATGTTAGAATAAATGTCGTACCGTTTATTCGGGGGACAGCGTCTTTAATGAAAGAATGATGGGAATATCTGAAAGAAGATTATCAAGCAGATTCGTCTGCCACGTTTGGCGGCCGTTGAAGTAATCAATCCATACGGAAGCGTCGACTAGTATCATCAATCCAATCTCATTTTTTCGAGGTCACCATCCCAATTCAGTTTGCCGCGCAAGCTCTTTATCCGCTCCTGTTTCTTGATTCGGATTAATAGTCGCAATCCGGTTTCTACGACAGCCTTTTTGGTTTTCAATTGGCTTAGCTTTATAGCTTCGGCCATCAGTTTGTCGTCAATAAGGATATTTGTCCGCATAATCTCTTCCCCTTGTGAATCGATTCAGAAAAGGATACACATTGTTAATATGAATTGCAAGCCTCAAGATCGTTGTGCAGACGGTGTGTAAATATCGGTTTACGTTAATGGGCGTTCAAGATTGGCAGGAAGGAACGGGGACAAAAAATTATAAGTTTCTCTTTAAATCGATACGAATATTATAATCTAATATCCCGGAAATGCCGCGTGCAAGTTTGCTCTGATTTTAGGCCGCTGCTCACCAGCGCCGTTCGATATGCCTGAATTAATCATTTTTAATCGTCGCTTCCCAAACTGACGTATTGACATCGTAAATACGTCGTTATACATTGGATTTATGATAATCGAGTATGAGCTCCAAGGAATCCAATTCGAGTGGGATAGTTATAAATCCGATTCAAAATTTCGGCAAGACCAGTCACCAAAATAGAGAGGAATAAATATGAAGAGTGTTGATCTTAAAAAGCGTTTAAACCGCAATCGTCCCATGACTTCGGTTACTATTAGAATCCCCAAGGATGTCATTGAAGATCTCAAAAGTATTGCACCTCAGCTTGGTTTTTCGGGTTATCAACCATTAATTCGAGCTTATATTGGGCAGGGACTACGACAGGATTTAGCAAAATTGGAAGGACACTTGAATGTCGAAAAATTCATCAATATCCTTCGTAAACATGGAGTTGATAAATCGACGATTGATGAGGCGATCTCTGAAGCAGGATAAAAGCGGAATATCGAACAAAGCGTTCAAGATAGAGGGGCAAGGACGAGGGAAATCAGCGACCACCAGCAGAGCTGGTAGTATGAGGAATGCCCCTCCCCTCGAAGGGGCCTGAGCCTTGCTCTGCTGGTGGTCGCTGATTTGCGTCAAACTTTGAGATTTGTGAACTTAGACTTTTAAGACAATCTCGAAATTATCTGATTTTTGTGCTTTTTGCGCCTTTTTGCGGCTATATCATTTTTACTGACATTACAAAAACTAACACGCACTAACCGGCAATGATGAATTTATGAAAGCGGGTATCCAATCAAAATTTCCAACTGGCGTTCAAAGCGAAAATGAAAATGTCATTTCGTTTGTAGGTTCCCTTCTTTGGCAAAGGTCTTTTATGGACGGGCACTAGCTATCTTTTCTTTTGGCAGATTTTTTAGGGAATAGCAACTTGACCTGAAACTGCAGGCTCCAGTCCGCAGTTCCTTTGGGGTTCTCCACGTTGTAGAAGCCTTGTAGCTTGAGGTCTACCGGTTGATTGCCGAATTTCACCAGACGACCGATCCCGCCCCCAAAGGGAATGGTCCAACGATCGTCACTGTCCACCTCCCAGTCCGCCGTGATGGCCGGTGTCGATGAGATGTACCATCCACTTTTAAAATTGTAGTTGATAAAATACTGCCGATCGGGTTTTGGGATTCTTTAGCCAGGTCCTCCTGTTCGTCTGCCACTGCGAGAGTTGAAAAGGTTAAAGCCAGGCAGGTGACGATTGCTAAAACTCTTGCCTTAATTGCATTCCGTAGTCTCATTGAAACTCCTTGCCAGGTCTTTATTCCGCCCGGGAAAATACCACCTCAAAAGTCTGCTTCACGGCTGCCTGAAAATAGAAGCCGGCGAGTATGTCTTGTTGTGGGCGATACATCAAAGTATATGTAGACCCCGGGTACCCCACATCCTGTAATTCTATAAAAATATACTGTGCTCCCTTTTTCAAGGAAGCCTCGGCACGTGAAATGTGGATAGATTTTGGATTGTAATAGGCGACATCCATCTGTCCATTGGCACCGATTCTGCGGATATCGATGATATAACCACCGTCCACCCGGCGCCAGCGGCCGATTAGGTTTCCAAATTGGTCGTCCTTTAGGGTGGACATGACCTTTTCGCTACCGGATTGTCTGGATGTTGTTGCAGTTGCCTGATGCGAATCGGCAGATTGCAAATAATATAAGAAAATGCCCGCTGCAATGGCCAATCCCACCGAACCAAGCGCTACCCAGATGACTGGGAAGCGTTTTATTGAGGATGCCGCAACCGGCTTGTGGCTGACGTGCCGCCTCTTTTTTCTGCGAGTGCTCAAGGTTTACTCTGCATATGACCCTATTGATTCAGATGGGTTTGTTTCAAATGAATAAGCATCGAAAACTGCCCCAAAGATCCATGGGTGTTCCTTATTTAAAAAGGGGATTTTGAGACCATTTCGGGGATGGTATAACAGGAACGAACAGAAAGCGAATTTGCCATTCAGGACCGAAATCATCTGGTTTTTCGACATAATAATAAGCTTCGAAACCGATTTTAACTGGAAGCGGACCGAGCTTGATCAAGGCGTCGGCACCGAGTCCTACCGGGACACTCCATTTATTGCCGCTGTCTGCATCCCAGTTAATTCGTATATTGGGTCCAAATCCGATATTGGTCATGGGTGTTAACCGGTGACGCAAAACATATTGAACATCAGTCAAATTGACGCTATCCCGGTCGTTGTCTCCGGCAAAAGACCACCAGTGTTGTGCCACAGCCCCATAAATCCATTTATCCCCTATGTGGAAAGCCAGTGCCATGGGACCGGCACTCCATTTCCCGGTGCCCAGCGAATCATCCGAGGCCGTATCCATCATGACTGTAGGGCCGAATCCAAAAACATTTGGTGGTATATATCGATTGGAAAAGGCTGTCCACAGGATGATGTCACCCAAGCCGGTTTCGCGATCAAAGTCCGCAACCAGAGTGGGGTCCTCCTCTTCGCTTTGGATGACGTCCAGCCCGGAAATAGTATCAAAGCTGTTAATTGGAATAATTGGTCTAAATATCGCCTTCCAATTCTCAGTCAGCTGAATGGGCATAATGGGTTGAATAAGGGTCGTATTCATCACTTTGTCATCTTCATCTAGTTTGTCGAGCGCGTCACCTGAGAACCACATAGTATCATTCTGAACCCAAAGCAGGTAAAGGTATGAAAGAGGATTATTGATCGCCTCGGCGATCTCCTCCTCGCTGGGTTCCTCCTTACCGGTTGTTGCAGATGCTTTATTACCATCACCTGCGCTTGGTTCTGATGCATCGGCAAAC
>JARFPZ010000246.1 GCA_029288035.1 Desulfosarcina sp. | reverse complement strand
ATGGCCGCAAATAATGCCATTTCCGGAGACCCCACCGCAGCTTCGGCGCTTTTTAGATCCATCGAAGTCGTTGAACTGCTGCAAATCACGGGTGCTCCTGGTCGAACAGCCTGGTGCATCACGACACAGGCGAGAAATTCGGCATTCTGAACAGCCTGAGTGCCCGCCAAGGTAAATATCTCAGGGGGTCTCAGGGGGGTGGGCCACGGTAAGTTATTGATAATTAATGAAAAGATTTAAAAAGAAGGTCGAATATCAGGCTAAAAGCCATAATTTTGGTGGTAAAATAGGCGTTTTAAGACATACAATATGGGGGATTGCTTTATTTAGATATATTCCAATCGATAGTCAGCAGGAGCTACATTTTTAGTGCCTTTCAGATATAAGCCGATGGACATCTCTTTGACAATCAGAAGTTTCAGTTTGACACAATATGCTATAGATTCGATACATTTCGTGTTTCTTTTCTAACTGAAATCATTACGAAATCAGTCAGAACAGGGTAGGGGAGGTTCAAAAACTTCCCAACTCAATCTGATCGCTTCTGACAAACAATAATACTTTACAGGTACCCTTGGGGACGTCAATCAGAGAATATTGTCGTCAGAAAAATCTGGCGGCCTTTTTTATTTCCTTATTTCAGTTTTACCATCAACATTAAATATTTACAGGCTTTTCTATTAATGATGTCGATTGTTGGTGCCTTATATTGGATTTGATCGCAATGGCCATTGAAAAAATCGATCATGAAAATCAAATTTATGAGGATTTTTTACACCTTCGATTAGAAACGAAAAATGACCGGAGCTTGAATGAAATTGATTGCAGCACGGACTGTTGATACCGCGTATAATTTCTTCTTAACTGCGACATCCCGACTGGATAGTGGTCTGGCTGTAATAATTGTATACAATAAATTATGATGATAACCGATAATTGCCGAGAGCTTACCCGTACCCAAAACTGAATCGGCAAAGTGCCTATCAAAATTTAACCATACTATTTTAAGGTAATGCCATGAAAATATTACATGCAAGATCAAAAAAATGGAAAAATTTCTTGACAACCTTCAGATTAAATTGCATACGATAAATTAGGACTATAAATCAAATTCAACCAAAAAAATTCAAATTTGTTTATAATTTAACAAATCGTAATTATTAATAATATTTTTAAAAATTAAATTTGAATTACTCGATTAAGCACCGATTATATTATATACAAAATATGGGTAATGTGGAGATTTCATGAATAAGACAACGGAGATGCCTCTTTCGTTGCAGGTAGCAGAGAAAATTCGCATTCTCATACGCAAGAACGAGTTGGCAAGCGGGGAGAGGCTTTCGGAGCAAAATTTGTGCAACCAACTCGGTGTCAGTCGGACACCCCTGCGGGAAGCTTTGAGGATGCTCAGCTCAGAGGGATTGGTTAAGATATCACCTAATAAGGGAGCTTGCGTGGCCGAAGTTTCAATTGAGGATGTTTTTCATATGTTCGAGACGATGAGCATTTTGGAGGGCAGCTGCGCGCGCCTTGCCGCTGAGCGGATCTCCGACGCGGATCTGGCGGAAATGGAAAGGCTGCATGGTCAGTTAGAGACGTTTTATCGGTGCAATGACCCAGAGAGATATATGAGGTTCAACCAGAAATATCACAAATTTATTCAAGCAAAAGCAGGCAATCCTATATTAAGCGAGATCGTTTCCGGTCTGCGCGACAGGATTCTGCTGCATCGGTATCGTCAGATTTATTATCCTGGCCGACTCGACGCATCGATGGAAGAGCACCGTAGGATCATGGAGGCGTTCCGGGCACGTGACGGTAATCGCGCCGAACGGCTCATGAAAACCCATTTGGTCAAACAGTGTCAGGCGCTGGTGACTTATTATGCAGAACAAGGGCAATCCATAAATTCCAGGCGATAAATTGCTGTACGGAAAAAAAGAGCGTATCAAAACGGTTTGAAGCCCACTGCGCTAAAAAAATAAAACGTTGCCGACCATAAAGATCTTCAAGATGACACTCCAGATGGAATTACCAGTTGCGGATATGAGCGCTAATATTAAACCAAAGGAGGTGAAATCGGATTATAAAACAAACACAAAGATAAAAAAGGCTTAAACGTTAAAGGGAAATACAATCCACATTAACAAAAGGAGGATAGTGATGAATATTGTGGCGCAAAGTGGGAAAAGATTATCCGACTGGTCCGAAAGAAATATGCCCAACCCATACCTATTTGCAGTGATTCTGACGTTCATAGCCTACTTCATGGGGTGGATATTAACCGAAAACGGGCCTATGGACATGATCAAACACTGGTACGATGGATTCTGGAAGTATCTTACATTTGCCATGCAAATGGTTTTGATTTTAGTTACCGGTCACGCCCTTGCTATCGCCCCCGGTGTGCACCCGTTTCTAAAACGACTCGCACGAATACCGAAAACAGGCGGTCAGGCCGTGCTGCTGACGGCATATGTCGCCACGATGATCACCTACTTTCACTGGGGTCTTGGCTTAATCGTAGCGTCCATCTTTGCGCGGGAGGTTGCTAAGGAAGGATATGTAAAGAAGATCCACATTCACTATCCTTTGATCGCCGCCACGGCTTATACCGGCCAGATGGTATGGCATGTCGGCCCTTCCACCTCTGCAGGACTTCTCTCCGCCACCAAGGGACATGTCTTTGAAAAAATTTTTGGCATTATACCCATTACCGAGTCCGTTTTTACTTCCTATGCCATTCTGATGGCCATCATGCTCTGTCTGATTGTAATTCCCATCACCATGTGGCTGATGACGCCGAAGGATCCGGATGAATGCATGGGTATCGATGCTTGTCTCGGTGCCGAAAACATTGCACCAGAACTCATGGAGTCAAAGGATCTGGACAAGGAGAAAAAAGCATCTTCCAGCAAAAAAATGGGATTTGCGGATAGGCTCGAGAACAGCTGGATTATTTCCTACCTGGTCGGTCTGGCGGGTGTGATATACATTATCTACTATTTTGCCACAAAAGGGGTTAGCCTCAACTTAAACATTTTCAATTTCCTCTTTTTAGTGGCCGGTATCATATTACATCGAACCCCCATCCGGTATGTCCGTGCCATTTCAACGGCCACACCCGGTGCAAGCGGCATCATACTGCAGTTCCCGTTTTATGCCGGCATTATGGGAATGATTTCCTACTCCGGCTTAGCGGCGATTATTACAACCTGGTTTCTGGGATTTGCAACAGTTACCTCGTTTCCAGTGATCGCCTGGATCACCGGCGGCATCGTCAATATTTTCATTCCCTCTGGGGGCGGTGAATGGGGTGTCATCGGAGGTATTATCGGTCAAATCTCCATGGATCTCGGGGTTCCTGTGGGAAAATCAATTGTGGCTTACGGCTGCGGTGATATGTGGACAAACATGTTCCAGCCATTCTGGGCCATCGCCCTTCTGGGCATTACAGGGTTGCGGGCAAGGGATATCATGGGATATTGTATAATGCTTATGATCGTATCTGCGCCATTTATCGGATTAGGTCTTTATTTCTTCCCCTATTAATCCAGACCTTGACAAGACAATCCAACAATCCGACAGCCCCGACGCACGGGCTGCCGGGTTGAGAACGGCAGCAGCGATGCCGCCGGGTCTTGTTTTCAGGAAGTTCGTTCTTGACAGCATCCCTCTGGATCGTGCGGCAGGACGATTAAATAGAAATATTTACGAAAGAAGGGAATTGAATGAAACCATTTGTTATCGATGAGGCAACGATTGCCCAGGTGCATCAGGGCATGAAATATGACACCTTGACATGTCGTAAGCTGGTAGAAGAATACCTATCCCGCATTAAAGCTTATGATCAACAAGGGCCCAAACTGAACTCCGTTATTTGCATAAACCCGAAAGCGTTAGAAGAAGCAGATGCCTTAGATCAAAAGTTCATAGCGAATGGTCTGTCAGGTCCTTTACATGGTATTCCAGTATTGCTCAAAGACAATGTCGATACGTGTGATTTGCCTACAACGGGCGGGTCGTTGAGTTTAGAAGGATTTACGCCAGACGATGATGCCTTTATCACACGTAAGTTTAGAGAATCTGGCGCTTTAATCTTAGCGAAAACAAATCTTCATGAATTTGCGATCTGGGGCGAGACCATTAGTTCTATTTTGGGCCAAACCTTGAATCCATATGATCAGACCCGCACACCCGGCGGTTCCAGCGGTGGAACAGGAGCTTCCATAGCAGCGAACTTCGGCATGGTCGGTATCGGAACTGATACGATCAATTCGATACGTTCTCCGGCATCTGCTAATAATCTTGTTGGTATTCGTCCAACCATTGGACTCGTAAGTCGTGATGGAATTATCCCTTACTCCTTTACCCAGGATACCGCCGGACCAATTTGCAGAACGGTTGAAGATGCTGTGCGAGTGTTGGATGTGATTGCGGGCTATGATCCAGCAGATGACGAAACAGCATGGTCGATCGGTCGAAAGCCAACATCTTATGTAGCGTCTCTGAAAGAGGATGGACTTAAGGAGAAACGCATGGGTGTACTGGAAAGCTTCTTTGGTATAGATGCCATCCATCTAGAAACGAATAAAGCTGTCAGAAATAGCATTGAAGCAATGGCGAACCAGGGGGCAGAGATCGTATCTATAAACGAAAAGATTGATTCTGATTATCTTGTCAGTGAAATCAGTGTTCACCTACACGATCTTAAAGATCATTTGAACGTCTATTTGGGAGCGCTTCCAAATCATGCTTCCGTCCATTCGGTCGAAGAAGTCCTGGTATCAGGTAAATACCATCCAGGTATCGAAGAAAACTTGAAAAAAGCAATGGCGCTAAGTACAGGGACACCGGAGTACCATAAGCGACTCGTTGAAAGAGGTAAGCTTCAAACTCAGGTTATGAAACTGATTGCTGATGACCAGTTAGATGCACTTGTTTATCCACATCAAAAGCAGTTGGTGTGTAAAGTTGGCGGAAGCCAAAATGAGCGCAACGGGGTTTTAGGCTCTGTAACGGGATTTCCATCAATCTGCGTTCAAGCCGGCTTTTCAACCCCTTCAAAAACGGCCCCTTTGGGTGTGCCAATTGGTATGGAAATCTTAGGGCGACCTTTCAGTGAGGCAACGCTGATCGAAATCGCCTATGGTTTTGAACAGGTATCACATCTCCGTAAGCCACCATTAAGTGCCTCACCGCTTAGCGGCCAAGCTCGGCCCGGATCCGATTAAACCTGTCAGCTACGGGATAAAATCGCCGATGATATTCGATCATTTGAAGGAGCGAAATATCGTAATATATAAGGAGATTTTTAAAGATGAATTCTAATCGTGATAATGGCAACACCGCCAAGGTTATTGAGCCGCGTGATGCAAAGAAACTGCTCTTATCGACCATCCGACCGGGTGATCGGGTCGTTTTGGAAGGAAATAACCAGAAACAGGCAGTCTTCCTTTCAAAGCTCATGGCGGATTTATCATCTTCGGACATTAATGACCTTCATATCATGATGTCTTCGGTAACGTTGAATGAGCACCTGGACCTATTCAGAAAGGGAACTGCCACCAAACTTGATTTTGCCTTCTCAGGACAACAGGCTGTTGCGCTGGCCAAGCTGGTAGAGACTGGCAGCGTCACCATTGGGTCGATCCATACCTACTCCGAGCTGTACAGCCGCTATTTTACGGATTTGACACCCAATGTTGCGTTGGTTTGCGCAGAGGCGGCGGATGCCGAGGGCAACCTGTACACCGGGGCCAACTCTGAAGAAACGCCGATTCTGTGCGAAGCAACGCATTATGGTAAAGGAATTGTCATTGCCCAGGTCTCTAAGGTTGTGGACAAGGTAGCCCGTACGGACATTCCCGGCGACCAGATCGATTTCGTGATTCCCACGGGTGAACCCAACCAAATTCAACCCCTTTTCACCCGCGACCCGGCCAAGTTGACGAACACCCACGTGCTCATGGCAATGATGGTGATAAAAGGTATTTACGCCGAGTACGGGGTCCAATGCCTGAACCATGGTATTGGCTATGCAACGTCGGCGATCGAACTTCTTTTACCGACTTATGCCGCAGAACTCGGTCTCAAAGGAAAGATCTGCTCACACTGGGCGCTTAATCCACATCCCACCATGATACCCGCCATCGAATCCGGAATGGTGAAATCCATATATTCTTTTGGGAGCGAACCCGGCATGGATGATTATATTGCCGCCAGGAAAAACGTCTTCTTTACATCACCCGACGGTGTTCTCAAATCCAATCGTTGCCTTTGCCAGTTGGTCGGTTATTATGATTGTGAATGTTTTGTCGGCGCCACACTTCAGATAGATCCCGACGGCAACAGCTCAACGGCAATAAGGGGAAGGATCAGCGGGTTCGGCGGGGCGCCCAATTTGGGTTCGAATCCCACCGGCCGACGCCATGTCAGCCCTGCTTGGCTGAAAGTGGGTCGGGAAATATCCGCCGCCAGAAGCCGGGGGAGGATTGATGTGCGCGGCCATAAGCTGATTGTACAACTTACACCAACGTTTAGCGCGAAACAAGGTATTCCCGTCTTCGTCAAAAAGCTGGACGCGTTGTCGATGGCGGATGACGGGATTTTTGAATTGCCTCCGGTGATGATTTACGGAGATGACATTACCCATATCGTCACGGAGAAAGGGATTGCATATATCTGTCGATGCGGTAGCAGGGAGGAACGCCGGGCTTCTATCCGTGCGGTAGCCGGCCAGACACCCGTTGGGGAAAAGGCGGTAGCTGCTGAAACAGCAAAGCTGCGGGAGAAAAAAATAGTCGCCTATCCCGAGGACTTGAATATTCAAACCGATACCGTAACGACTGAGTTACTTTCTGCGAAAAGCATTTCAGACCTTGTCGACATTTCGGGAGGGCTTTACCATCCGTTGCCGCAGTTTTTGTGACGATATCGTTTCTTGATCCACAACAGGATTCATAAGATTGGGACGTTTGTGCACACCGTGCATAGTGATTCAAGAAATACTTCTACCCAGGCTATGCACTTTATGTAGGAAGACTATTGTTGATTCAGAAAAAATAAGGGATAGCTCGAGTGGGCTATCCCTTAAAGAAAGGAAGGGGTGGAATGAATGAAAAAATATTTATAGCTAAAGGTTTCTTTTATTGCCGTTATTAAACGCGGGTCATATCTCTTAAATTAATAAGATTTGAAGATGGCCGCTGGTTAAGATGCACGCGCAATAAAGAAAGCCTTTAAATATCAGTACAGCAAAATTCTTGCCAAAAAAGATTAAATAGAAACTTTTAAATATTTCAGGCAGTTATTTTTATCGACAGGATTTAAAAAATAAAATGGAGAAATATTTGTCAAATTTTGGATCCGTGGTGTCAAAAAATTGATAGTTTGCTATTTTTCTTTAAAGGCTGTTTCTTGTCTTTCTTAGCATAATAGATTCCGATAGCGATTTTCGGCCTAACTTAGAAGATCATATGGAACATACGCTTCAAAAAAAAGACAAGGAAGACTCATTTTGTCTGCTTCCTGTACCATATATATAATTGAATGGAGTATGGCGTAACTCTGATTCGAAACCCCATTTAATTACCTGTCTATCGGCGTCTATCTCTCTTTTCGAAGATTTTTCTACCTTAGATGCTGTTTTAGGATGTTCAAGGTAAGCATGCGCAATTTCGTGTGCGATGGTATAAAGAGACGCCTTTTTTGATCTTTTCAGAATATCAGCACTCAAACATACTAGCCAAACGCCAACCATTATGTCATAATTTCCATTCTTGGGGGTAATGTGCGGTTCGTTACACTTGCTGCATCGGCACAAGGAAGTCTCTTCATTTCTAACGCTAAGGGGGTCGATAAAAACTTGTTCAGTTATACAATTAGCCGTAATTGGTGCGATAAAACGAACCTGACGTTTGTACAGAATAATTTCCTGATCTTCCGATGGCAATCTTTCAAGTACCTCTGAAATCAATGATATTAACTTTTCTTTTTCCAGACAATAATTAAGGCCATAAATATTGTATTCTATCCATTCTCGTAAATCATTTTTGTATTCGTCGTAATCCATTGATCATTCCTTGTTAAATTCTATCCGTTCAAATAGGCTTATGGTTTTAGGTGACCATACCAATCAATATCGGTACGTTACCCTTTTCCCTTTAGAATGGATGTTGAATAGAAGCTTTGGATTAAAAAAAATGATGGATTCTAAAACGAATTAGAGACTGGACCGTTGGCGGTGTGGAAATATTTTGATGGTGCGATCGTAAATTGAATATTGAAATGTTTTACCGCTGTGAACGCCGAGCTCGCAGAGATAACTTAGAATTTTATTTCTCGGCGGTCTCTGCGTGCTCAGCGGTAACCTGCTATGGTTCTTAAATGATCAGATCGATGTCCATTTGCTTTAAATAGCTAAAATTTCCCCAATACTTCTCTCGAGATCACGATTTTTTCTACTTCCTTGGTCCCTTCGTAAATCTCAAGCACCTTGGCGGCGCGGTAGAACCGCTCGACATCGTAGTCATTAAAATAACCGTAGCCGCCATGAAGCTGCAGGGCCTCATCCACCACTTCAACCGCCACATGACAGGCGTACAATTTGGCCATGGCCGTCAATTTGGTATCGGGCTTTCCCTGATCCAGCAGCCAGGCCGATTTGTAGACCATGGTTCGTGCGGTTTCGACCTTGGTCGCCATTTCGGCAATCTTGAACTGGGTGACTTGGAATGCAGCGAGGGGACGGCCGAACTGCTTTCTGCCTTTAACATGTTTGATGGACATATCCAGGGCGCCCTGGGCCAAGCCGATACCGTGGCCGGCAACATATGCCCGGGAATGATCAAAAAACTTCATTAATTGGATGAACCCGTTTCCCTCGGTGCCCAATAGATTTTCTTTGGGTACCTTGACGTTATTAAAATAAACGGCGGAGGTATCGGAGGCTCTCAACCCCATTTTCCCATGCATGGGCTCGGCTTTGTAGCCGTCGCGGTCCGTCTCCACAATCAGAATACTGTGGCGGGCCGTTTTACGCTCGACTTCGGGATTGGTCAGACAGTAGACCAACATGAAGGTGCCGACCGTTCCGTTGCCGATCATCACCTTGCTGCCGTTGATAACGTAATTATCTCCGTCTCTGACAGCTGTGGTAGCCGCTGAAGCCGTGTCACTGCCCGCATCCGGTTCGGTGATGGCAAAACCCATCACGGCATCTCCCTCAAACAGGGGCGGCAGCCATTTCTTTTTTTGTTCCTCGGTGCCAAATAGGAGTAACTCTTCGGCACCAAATGAAATCGAGCTGAGTTGCTGCCCGATCCCCGGATCGACTTTCCAGAATTCCTCCAACACCATGGCCTGCTCCAAATAGCCTAAACCGGGGCCCCCATAAGTTTCCGGTATGAAAAGTCCGATCAAATCCAATTCCCGTGCTTTTTTTACGATTTTTTCCGGATAGGTTTCGCTGATGTCCAGATCCCTGGCCACATCGGTAAATTCACCTTTGGCAAATTCGCGGGCCGCCTTTTGAATGAATTTTTGCTCTTTGGTCAGATCGAAATCCATGATTATACCCTTTCGACGTTTCGTATTTTTAACATAAGATATTTAAACATGATTCCACGGTGCCATGAAGATTGAAGATATTTAAAATCACACATCTCAAGGACCACCTGATCTTAAAATTGGGTCAATTAAATCACAAATTCCAATATTCAATGACCGAAACAGGTTTGGAATTTAGGTCATTGGAATTTGTTTGCTATTTGTGATTTGCTATTTGGAATTTTTATTACTTCAACACGCGCTTAATAGCTTTAAATTAAACTGCACAGCCAGATAGTTCCGCCAATAATTTCTTATAATGGTATATTGCCGTGTCTCTTATTTGGCGCTGGTCTGTGTTTGTTCTTTAGCATTCGTAGTGCTTTGATGAGTTGCGGTCTCGTTTCACACGGCTTGATAACAGAATCCACCAGCATGTTTGAGGCGGCATGATAGGGATTGGAATATTTATAATCATATTCATCAATTTTTTGCTGTCTGAACGCATCGGGATTTTCAGCGGCCGCAATGTCCTTGCGAAATATAAGATTTACCGCTGCGGTGGTATCCAGCACCACCAGTTGGGCAATGGGCCAGGCAAGCATCAGATCTACCCCCATCCCCACGCAGCACATGCCCATCACGGCGCCGCCGTATTCTTTTCGCAGGGCCAGGGTGATTTTGGGCACCGTTGCTTCGGCATAGGCATACAGCAATTTGGCGCCGTGTCGGATGATGCCGGCGTGCTCCTGGGTCGCTCCGGGAAAATATCCCGGCACATCCACCAGATTGATCAGGGGTATGTTAAAGGCATCGCAGAACCGAATGAAGCGGGCGGCTTTGTCGGAAGCATCCACATCCAGACACCCGGCTTTGAACCGGGGTTGATTGGCGACAACACCAATGCTGCATCCATCCATACGCGCAAAGCCAATGATAATATTGGGGGCAAAGCGGGGCAGAACTTCGAAGAAATCTTCGTTATCGACTATTCGCAAAATTACCCGGTGCATGTCGTAGGATTTTTTAAAATCAGCCGGTACGATTGTTTCCAGGTGGTCGTCGACACGGTCGGGGTCATCGCTGTTTTCAACCACCGGTGGTTGCTCATCGTTGTTGGACGGCAGATAACCAAGCAGCTTTTTGATAATATCGATACAGGCCTGATCGCTTTCGGCCACAAAGTGGGCCTGGCCGGTTTTTTCACTGTGGACCTTGGCGCCACCAAGCGCTTCCAGATCCAGGTCTTCGCCGGTGACGGATTTTATAATCGCCGGACCGGTAATGACCATATGGCTTTGGCCTTTTACCATGACAATAAAGTCGGTCAAGGCCGGAGAGTAAACGGCGACCCCGGCGCTGGAACCCATCATGCCGGTAATCTGAGGGATCAATCCCGATGCGGCCGTATTGCGATAAAACATTCCGGCCACACCTTTGGAAGCAAAGAAACCTTCGTGCAAGCGCCCGCCGCCGGAATCGTTTAAGGCCACCAAGGGCGCTTTGACTTTGATGGCCTCATCCATGATGCGGCAGATTTTCTGACCATGGATCGTACCGACGGAGCCGCCCAACACCGTCACGTCTTGGGCATATGCGAAAATCAGTCGCCCCTCAATGGTTCCGTAGCCCGTGACGACGCCATCTCCGGGAACCCTCTTTTCCTGCATACCGAAATCAATAGACTGGCTTTGGGCCAGCTTATGGACTTCAACAAAGCTGTCCGGATCGAAAAGCAGATCAAGCCGTTCACGCGCAGTTAATTTGCCTTTTTGGTGATGTCGTTCAATGGCTTTCGATCCTCCGCCGATTTCCGCGCGGTTTTCCAAAGCAGACAGTCTTTCCAGCTCGCTTTGATGCGTTTTGACTTGTGTCATGTTCCTCCGTCCTCGTTTGGAATTTATTGGATACTGTATACTGTACACAAATCCCAGCTGTCAAACATTAATCTCTCTTGGGTTTAATTCCCCGCAGCTTGTGCCAAAAAAGTGAGTTAAATCCTAAAAACATGATACTCCGCGGCTTGCCGCGGAGGGATTTGTTGTGACGAAGGCGTCACTCAGATCTTGAATCCGGTACGGCTTTTTAACAACTCCTTGGAAACCATAGTCCCTGAAATTAGACATAATGGGATCGTTGGAATAGCCGCTGGATACGAGGGTCTTGACATTTGGGTCTAACTTTTTAAGCTTTTGGATAGCCTCTTTTCCGCCCATGCCCCCGGGAACGGTAAGGCCCATATTCACCGTATCAAAGGGTTCCCCCGATTTTTGAGCTTGCCGGTACATTTCAACGGCTTGATTGCCGTCATCGGCTACCGCCACTTCATATCCTATTTTGCCTGGCATGTGAATTGTAACATCGCGAATAAATTTTTCATCAGCCATTACCAATATTTTTCCTTTGCCAATAAACAAGCTCGTCATTTCATCAGTTGATTGACTTGCCATTTTCTCTGAAGCAGGTAAATAAATTGTAAAGGTCGTGCCTTGCCCAGCTCAGATCCAACCCCAATCTGCCATTGTGTTTATCAACAATAGAATAGGCGACCGTTAGCAAATCTTGCGGGATTGAAAAATCGCAACGGACGTTAGACCCTCTCAAAGAAAAAGCGGTCGAATTTTTCACGAGTTCCTCTAAATTGACCATTTGTTTGACCGGCTGGCAATATGGTCGTCCGGATGCTTGAGGTGATGTTTTCTGAGGTTTTTTCGCGAATAGCGAGCGAATTTTGAACAATCTGATTATTGATTTTTCGACGTCTCGTTAATCACCTGTTTTTGTGAAAGCTTTAAGATACCAATTTGATCATGAAATGCGCGCATATTTTTAAAGGCTTTGGTGAGTTGGAATTTATATCGTGACGTCAAATCTATCAGATTGAGGACATGAGGACTGATTTCTTGCCAGGCAATCGGCATTGCGTTGAGCCCGATATCAAGCTCTTCCAATAATGACAGTATCTTTTGCTCCTAAATTGAGGTTGTTTCATCTAGGTTAAACCATGTGGCTCAGTGGCGGCGCACACTAAGCACTGTCTCCTGAAACCACATGTTCGATGCCGCTGTCTATCACTTGTTGGATTTGTTTGGAATTAAAATTGTGGCCTAGTATAGAGAACTCGTTACCCATGAGCGGTTTGTGAATAGTTAGTGTCTCAGTTCCTATTCCTTTTTTATAGACGGTTTCGTATTCCAAGACGACAATGGTTCCAGATATCGCATTGGTATTTACCTTGGATTGAACATTCCAGCTGGTGAGTGAATAGCTTTCAAGGTCTCCCAATGCCTGTGAGACGATGTGCTTGATATTGGACCATTTATTCTCATCGGTGTTTTCCCAAAACAGGTCTGAATAATATCGATTTGAATCAAGCCATCCGCTATTTATTCTTTCCTGGAACAAAGATTCAGCAATTTTTTGAGCTTCCCCTTTACCTTTGATAACCCCACAGGAAATAAGCGACAGAAAAACAATTACACTTGCAATTATGCGGATGGCATTTTTCATTAATTAAGATTCTCCCATTGACTGATAAATTAAGCGTATATTCCATTTATCGTCTGATTTGCAAAAATCTGAAGCCTATTGTGATAAAGGTACCATTCGATGAAATGAGGAAACCAGGCAGGGCGTGTTATCTAACTTTGGTCGAGAAAAAGATGTCTCGCGTTGTTGACAATAGCCACTTGATGGGAATGAGCATCGATACTTTCTCCTGATAGCGGCGATAATCATCGCCATACTCGATCAGCAGTTTGCGTTCTTCTAGAACAGTCCCCACGATGAAATAGAGGGTTAATATGATATTTGTAACCAGTGCGGATATATCGATATCCCTTGTCCAAATAATTAGAATTCCTCCCAGATACCAGGGATGTCGCGTTATATCCAGAATACCGGTTGTGTCTAACTCGCCGGTCTCGGTGAGGGTGTTATGGGATGATCCCGTTTTTATTTGACGAAGTCCTGAGAATTGCAGCAGATCATAATGTCTTGCCCCTGCCAGGAATAGCAGTAGTGCCGATATCAGCAGGATCACTTGAAATAAGATCAGAAACCCTTCCCAGCGAAATAAGATCGGTCCTCGTAACCATTGCTCATAGACCATGACAGGTATCACCGATACCAGGGCCACAAGGTTGAAAATCAGGCGATATATGCGAAATCGTGTCCCCAGCCAGCGTTTGAGATATCCGGTCGCCGTTACCGAGATCATGCTGCTGTGAAGCGCACACCAAATGATCCAAAGCACTGCAAGCATAAAGATATTCATTATCGCGAGCACCTCATTAACGTTAGGGTAAGAATGTACCAAATGTCATAGATTACCGTCAATGAAAGTATGCGAGTATTTGGATTAAACTATCCCTTGACACACTATGTGTCATCTGTAATACCTGAATCTTGCAAAATCCAGGCAATAGTTTGCCTGTTATTGATCAATTTATTTTCATGGAGGTAGTTATGAACGATTTCTGGAAATTTCCCTATCCCTCTCAACGAATGCCGGTGATGGCGAGCAATGTGGTTGCGACCTCCCAACCGCTGGCCGCCCAGGCCGGTTTACGAATGTTGCTCGAGGGCGGAAACGCGGTGGACGCAGCACTTGCCACTGCCATTACGCTCACCGTCGTTGAACCGACCAGCAACGGAATCGGCAGTGACGCCTTCGCTCTGGTCTGGGATGGTCAAAAACTCCACGGCATAAACGGTTCGGGGCGGTCTCCGAAAGCGTGGTCGCTGGAGCGATTTGCCGGGCTGGATGAGATGCCGACCTCCGGCTGGGATACGGTAACCGTACCGGGTGCGGTGGATACCTGGGTGCAGGTTTCCCAAAAGTTCGGCAAACTGCCCTTTGATGATCTATTTGTTCCCGCCATTGAATACGCCCAGAACGGCTTTATCGTTTCACCGCTAACGGCCGAACGCTGGGCAACCGCTGCTCAAACTTACAAACATTTTGCAGATTTTGGCAAGACCTTTTGCCTTGATGGACGAGCGCCCCGGTCCGGCGAATTATTCCGTTGTCCCGCCCAGGCCCGAACTTTGGAAGTTATCGCGGCAAGCAAGGGAGAATCATTTTATCGCGGTGATCTGGCGGATCGAATCGTTCATAGCTCAAAATTAGCCGGCGGTGCCATGTCGCCTGAAGATCTCGCCAATCACAGCAGCGAATGGGAGGAACCGATTTCAGTCGATTACCGCGGCGTGTGTCTGCACGAAATTCGTCCAAACGGTCAGGGGTTGGCCGCCCTTATCGCGCTTGGCCTTCTACGGGAATTCGATATCGGCAGCTATTCGGTTGATTCTGCCGATATGATCCATTTGCAGATCGAGGCTATGAAGATTGCTTTGGCCGAGGCTTACCAACACATTTCCGATCCTAGCCACATGACCATTGCCCCTGAAGATTTCCTGACCGAGAATTTTTTAGGTCGGCGGGCTCGTGAAATTCAAATGGATCAGGCCGCACAGCCGACCTCGCAGAACCTGCTAACGCATGGGACGGTCTACTTGACGGCCGCAGATCAAAACGGAATGATGGTTTCCTACATTCAGTCCAACTACATGGGATTCGGGTCCGGTATTGTGGTACCCGAGACGGGTATCAGTTTACAAAATCGCGGCTGCGGATTTGTTTTGAAGAAAGGTCATCCAAACTGTGTCGCTGGTGGCAAACGCCCCTTCCATACCATTATTCCGGGATTCGTGACCCGCAATAAAAAAGCACTGATGAGCTTCGGTGTCATGGGCGGCAACATGCAGGCCCAGGGGCATGTCCAGATGATGGTACGCATCTTTGACTATGTCCAAAATCCTCAGGCGGCCTGCGATGCGCCCCGCTGGTATGTCGATGAAAATTTTCGCATCGCCCTGGAACCTGGTTTTTCGCTCCGGGTCGTTGACGAACTCCAACGCCGTGGCCATGCTTTCATCGAAGATCCGCCGGGCCACCTCTTTGGGGGCGCCCAGTTGATCTATTGCCTGGAGGATGCTTACTGCGCTGCATCTGATCTCAGGAAAGACGGACAGGCAATTGGTTATTAAGGAAGGAAGAAATCAGCGGATTGAACGTTCGATGCTCATTTTTTTGGGAGTTGTCGGGGGATCGTTTGGGGCGCGGGCTTGATCTCCAATAAACTAGGGCCTCGACGCCAATCTTTTTTCAAAATGTAGCATGCTTTGGCAACACATCCGACAATGACGATTGCCGTTGTCGATATAATAGCTAGTACGACAAAATCGATACCACTCACTGTAATGTTTCCCCTTATAAAAAATTATTTTTAGCCATCACTTCTTCGATGCTAGTATTGATCGGCCATTTTATTGGGATCTTTAGTGGGAACGGTATCGATTTTTCGTCTTGAATTTCCGAGCCGCTTTAAAGGAGTTTCTCTTTAATGTTCTTGAACCAGCCTTTTTTTGAATCTCGAATGATGCATGCTTGCTTTAAAATTTTCACGAAATCGGGATTGACATCTTTGTAGGCAATAATTCTGTCCATCGAAAGAACATTATCCAGGTTTGGCGCTTCCAGCCTGATATTTGACTCCCGATTGACTGATTCCATCGTAATCGCGAGGGCATAAATCGCCACTTTTTCCGCCATTTCTTTCGGCGTGAAATCGACATTTTTTCCGGTTTGATATCTTGCTATTTCATAGACGCAAGCCATCAAAACCGGATCACCGATATCCCGGGGATCTTTACATTCATTCAGATCGAAGTTGGTGTCTAAAAAATCATCCGCCATTTTCTGAATAATTCTAATCCATTCAGCATTCAGATTTTGAGGTAAAACGGCGCTGGGGCCATGGGATAAAACCTCATTGTTGAACCGTGATAACATTGCACTAATCCTTTTTTATCTTTGCCTAAGACGTTTTAAGACTGAGTTACCCTAACGTTGCAACATTGGGGTTTAGCGATTCCGCTACCAATTCGACAATACTTTTAACTTCGATGTTCAATTCATAAGCCTTGTTAAGATCACGGATCTGGGTCATGCAATTGAAGCAATTTGTAACCACGACCTTTGCTCCGGTTTGTCGAATCTGTTCCGCTTTTTTCTTGCCCATGGTAATCCGCAGTTGGCCGTAATCACCGGTGGATGCCAGTCCGCCGCCGCAGCAGTAATTACGGGCGCCCCGGGGCTGCATTTCCACAAAAGTGGAAGTCAGGGCTTGTAAAATGTTTCGGGGTGCCTGAAGGACACCGCCCCGACGGGCAATGTTGCAGGGATCGTGATAGGTCATTGGGCCTGCGAAAGTGTCTTTTTTAAGCTTTATGCGACCTTGCCGAAGGTAACGGTCAATCAGTTCGACGATGGTCTGGACGGGAGGAAATGTAAATGGTTTTCCGAGGTATTTTTCGACCTCCCAGCGCATCACCCGATACCCATGTCCACACGGTGCCAGGGCAATATGTTTGGCCTGGAGATTTTCCCGGGCGTCCAGCATGCGTTGAGCGATGCGCATCATATTGTCTTTGCAGCCCTGGTAATAGGCGTAGTTAACCGTATCGAAATCATGGGACGAAAAGGTGTAATCTTCTCCGGCAAAATGGAATATTTTTATGGCGTACATGACTAGAAACGGTAAGTCTCTGACCTCCAAAGGATGAGGGATATAAAGAACTTCCGCATTTTTTTTGTCGATGGGGATTGAAAAGTTTTCCTCTCCAATCTCATCGCTCATTTCTTCGGCAAACCATTCGATGGTTTCGATAAAATCCGCAGTGGTCAGATCCAGATAATTGCCTACCTTAAAAAATGTTTCAACCGGCTTTTCCAAACCGGACGGTAGTCGCCCGATAGCGGCCAGCATGGCTCGGGCCAGATAGAGGATTTCTGCGGTATTAATTCCCATGGGACAGGTGAGCGCACACTTGCCGCACAACGTGCAGTTTTCGTAGGCGGCCTTATAAAGGTCGGTAAGCAGGTGCTCATTGAATTTGTCGGTTTTTAGCAAGAAGGGTAGGCGTGATTTTAGAGGGTGGAAATGTGTTTGCAGTATCTTGTGTACTTTTTTAAATTTGTTCGCCGGGATCAGATCACTGTCCCCCGTGGCGCAGTAGTAGTGGCAAGACTCCGCACACAAGCCGCAATTGACGCAACTGTTGAGCATAAACTGGACTTGTCGGTTGAGATTTTTTTTCACGGCCCGACCCATTTGCTTTAGTGTACGACCCGTTTCAGCAGCAGCGGCACCTTGTGGGTCTATGGCCGAATCGTTTCTGTCAATATGGCTATTGTTTGGATTCATCATCTTCAGACTTTTTTATGGCAACCGCCGCAGGTCGTCGGCCCGGTATGGGACCTATCGCTCTTAATCATATCTCGATGGCAAACCGTACAGCTGCCGTGAAAGGCTTCTCGTAAAGCAGGTTTGTGGTTTTCTTTTTGGGTATCATGGCAATCTTTGCAGCTGAGTTCTTGCCCTTCGATATAAACGAGCTTGCCGGTTTTGTCGTCCCGGCTGTGATGACAAACTCCACAGCCTGCCTCCACCAGACTATCTGAATGGACTGCATGAGAGAATTTCACCATTGGCCTTCGTAGACTTCCAAAGACATCGGTATGGCCCAGATCGTATTCGTTTTCCTGTGCCATTGAGCCCGTCAGGCTTAAGACGCCCATTAAAAGCAAACCGGTTATGATCAACACCATCAAACGTGCTCTTCGCATCACGTCTCCCCGCTAATTCGCTTTGCTTGCAATTGGAAATAATAATTCCGTTTTAATGTATAAGAGCGACTTCAGATAAACCGCCACCCAAGCCTTACCAGTTCCGTGCTTTGAGGGTTTTACCATATTCGGCTCCCATATAGGCTCTGGAAAAATAAAAAAACAGCATGTGGCCCAACTTTGAAAAAGGCAGGGTCACCAGCAATACCTCGCTTAAAATAACATGCAGAATTAAAATGGGGCGGTAGGGACCCCACTGATGGTGTGATAGAAAACCGCTCAGAAATGTCAGCAGTATAATGATTAATAGTACCACGTCGCCTGGACGGGATACTTTTCTTACTTCAGGTACGACCAGCCGGCGACCCATGAAATAGAGGCAGGCCAGCATAACCCACAGGGCCATGGCATCTGCCAGCATATCCGGCAGGCTCAACCACAGGATCTTCCAGGACTCATACCACAATACGATATGGGCCAGGAGAAAAATCGGTAAAATGATCACGCAGAGGTGAAATAAGAAGGTAACGGTGGTGAATAGCGGCTGTTTGCGCATGGTGGTGGATCCAAAGGGAAGCAGTCCATGCAGGACGGAGCGGGCGGCGTCCTTTGCACTTTTTGAATAATTAGGCGTCGATTCCTTTTTACCTCTCAGCAGCAAGAATATAATCCGGTAAAGGCTGCCCAGGGCAAAGATGGCAAGCGCAATCCAGGCAAACGGGCCGCGCACCAACTCATAAACATCCATTCTTAGACCGTCCTCTTTAATCTCTCCTGGGTTAAATTCCCCGTAGCTTGCTGCAATAAAAGTGAGTTAAATCCTAAAAAAACATGATACTCCGCGGCTTGCCGCGGAGAGATTTCATTTTTAAACCACGAAATACACGAGCCACCCAAAAAAACTCTATGGAAGATAAAATTCTTTTTAAAAATCAGCGGCCACTAGCAGAGTTGGCCCCGGCTCCTTCCAGGGCTCATCCTCATATTCCCAGCTCTACTGGTGGTCGCTGATTTGTTCATCCAGTTCGATTTGAGATTAACTTTTCAATCTGACCGGTGATATAGTTGCTGAGAGATTCCGCTTCGGCCGTGGTGATGGCCGGCATCCCTTCGGACAAACGTTCAATTTCTTCTTCATCAATACCAGTCATTTTGTTAATCAGAAAGGTGTCGATTTCACCATCATCCAACAAAAAACCGCAGGCACCGATGGCACCGACAAACTCGTCCGCAATAAAAACAGGAACCACCATCTTGACAAGGCCGGCATCGCATTCCTCGATGACGGTTTTTTTCGTCCTCATGGCCTGTGCGGCGATATTCATGTGCGCCGGGGCACAAATAAAGCTCTGCCCTTTGTCGGTGGCCTTGATTGCCGGACATAATTTGTTAGCCCAATTTTTACATTCAGATATACGATAGCCTTCTACGTTAAAAACATTGGCATCCAATCCGGATCGTCTATTGATTTCTTCTTCCAACTCCACCCATTTTTCCTCAGGTGCAATATCGGTCAGCTTCATTGCTTAACTCCTTTTGCCTCACTCGTTTTGAACCAATCTTCAAGTCTGTGCAGCCCTTCTTCCACCGACACTTTCGGTGCATATCCCAAATCTCTTTTTGCAGCACTTATATCAAACCAGTGAGATTTGGCAACCGCATCGGCAAGAAATCGGGTCATCGGGGGTTCTCCGGGTAATTTAAAGGTACGGTAAAAAAATTCCATCATAGCTCCGATGGTCCAGGCCGTCTGGTAGGATATAGTTCCTTTAACCGGCGGCAGCCCGGCAGCTGCCAGGATGGCATCGATCATGTCCCAGGTGGGAATGGGTTCAGCCTGGCTAATGAAATAGATATTGCCGGATATCTCAGGATCTTTTTCCAAGGCATCGGCTGCCAGCAAATGGGCGTCCGCAGCGTTATCGATGTAGGTGGTATCGACGAGGTTGTCGCCGCTGCCGATGCGTTTGAGTCTCTTCGCTCGGGCGATGAGACGGGGTGCAAAGTGAGGGTCGCCCGGACCCCAAATTTGATGGGGCCTTAACACCACCGTCCGCAGACGCTTGCCGGTTGCCTTCAATACCAGCTGCTCGGCGATGGCTTTGGTTTCGGGATAAAAGGCATTGAACCTGGCGGGGTAGGGAACCGATTCATCGGCACCCTGCATATCGGACCCGTCGAAAACAACGCTGGGTGTGCTGGTATAGACAAGGGTTGAAACATTGTTGCGGGTGCATCCGTCAATGACATTTTGGGTGCCGACAACATTGGTTTGATAATACTCCCGGTAGGTTCCCCAGGGTGGCGGTTTGGCCGCGACATGAAACACCAATTCCACCCCGCGGCAAGCCGCCTCGACGGCTTGCCGATCCCCGATATCCCCCCGGATCTGATCGACGCCCATGTCCGCAAGATTTGGATACTCCCCGCGTGATACACTGCGAACGGCATCGCCGCGGGCAACCAGACATTCGATGATCGCGCTGCCGAGAAAGCCGCCGCCGCCGGTTACCAAAATCTTGGTTGGGGATGTTGCACTGTTGTTTGTTGTTGGATTCATTTTATTAATTACTTACTTTTTTTGTTTTAATTTTTTCTCAGCCCAAACAGTCAGTTTTTCCCGGAATATTTTAGAATTGTGGCGGATATCGACAGGAAACGCCTTGTGAAACAATACCGTCTGAATGCTTTGGGTCAATTTGTTGGACGCCGCCATACTGAGCAGCTCTTTTTCCAGCATTTGAAAATTGATAGGGGAGGCCGTCTTTTCGAGTTCAGCGATAATTACCGGCCGCTGTCGTGGTCGGGAACCGACCCCCACCAGTGCGCTGCGAAATAGCTGGGGATGATTGTTAAAGATGGCCTCACAGGGGATGGTAAACAAGGTTTCCTGGGCCGTAATGACCCGATGGCTCTTGCGACCGCAAAACCAGAGACGCCCCTTTTTATCCATCCAGCCCAAATCTCCCATGCGGTGGCGGATCTGACGACCCTCTTTGATCTTGGCCAGGGCATCGGCATCCGGATTTTCGAAATACCTGCGACTGACCAAGGCTCCTTTCACCGTAATTTCGCCGATTTCGCCTTGGGAGACCGTCAGATCATCACGCCAGCTTTCAATGGGATCGTCACTGATCCGTATAATTCGAATGTCGATATCGTTAATCGGCCGTCCGATGCAGATCCCGTAGCCTTTTTCACTGAGTTGGCGGGTTTCTGTCAGAATTTCCCTGCTTCTAATCGATATAATCGGGACTGCCTCCGTCGCCCCATAGGGTGTGTGAATTTCAGCGTCATCATTTAATAGGCCACTAAATCGTTCAATATTATCGGCAGAGACCGGTGCTCCGGCGGAAATAACCCGTTTTAACGAGGGCAGTTTTATTCCTTTTTGGCGACCGTAACGGCCGACGCGGTTCAGAAGTGCCGGTGAGGCGAACATGTTGGTGACTCCCTGGTTGTTGACGGCTTCAATAATACGTTCGGGGTTCACCCGGGCCGGTCGGGTGGGGTCCATTTCAGGGATGACCGACGTGATTCCCAGGGCCGGGTAAAACAGGGCGAAGAGGGGAAAGGTCGACAGATCGACTTCATCCGCGGACATGTTCAGATGGGATTGAATCTGTCTGAGTTGGGCATCAAAATTGCCATGGGAATACACCGCCCCTTTTGCCGGGCCGGTACTGCCGGTGGTAAAAAGGATGGCGGCCGTATCATCGCGCCCGGTTTTCATGCAGGCAAAAGACTCAGCCGGGTTTTTTCGCAGCTGCGCCAGGCTGAGGCCGTTCCAGAACCAACGTCGGCCCACCGTTATCCAGGTTTTAACGGTTTTAAAAAATCCGGGGTAGACCGTCCGAACCACGTGGGCCAGGGGGATGCCGATGAAAGCTTCCGGACGACTTGATTTAAAACAGGCGACCATGCGCTGAATCCCCATTCCGGGGTCGACCACCACCGGAATGGCGCCGGTTTTAAAAAGTGCAAATATCAGCGCAAAAAAATCCAGGCTGGGCTTCACCATTAAAACGGTGCGGGTGCCACTGGCGACGCCGGCTGCCGTCAAGCCGTGAGCCAGACAATCCGATTCCTGATCGAGCTGCAAAAAGGTCAGATGCGAATAGGCAATACGGCCTTTTTTATCCCGACCGGCCGGATAGACCACCGCCCGCTTATAGGGTTGTTCTTTTGCCGTGCGCGTCAGATACGAGGCGATGTTGACGTAGTTATTATCAGAGTCCGGTTCGTTCAAATTTTTATATACCCGAGTCTTGTCAATACTGGATGCTGGAGAAAGAGTCGCTCCCGGCCGTCGTAACCATTGGCTACTAAAATGAAGTCGGCCCGCTCTTCATACATTTATAAAATCGAGAGAATACCTCATTAATCCAGTATCGAGTAACCAGTATCCAGTATCCTATCCTCATGAGAATGCATCAAGTCTGAAAAGCTAATATCATATTTTGGCAATGGAATACATGGCCTGGATTCAAAGCGGGTGCTGATTCAAGAAATCCTGCGTCAGTGGGATGATTTTTTCGGGCACATCTTCAAGTACATAGTGGCCTGCATCCGGAAAACAATGAACCTCGGCTGCCGGAAAGCGGCGTTGCCATTCAGACAGGTAATCTTGGTCGAACACAAAATCATGTTTTCCCCAGCAAATCAGCATGGGCAACTCCGAGAGGGTCTGCAATTGATCATCGACCTGCTTTACCAGCCGGTAGCTTGGATCTTTTTCCACCAGCGGGATATCCTGGACAAACTTTAAGGTAGCCATGCGATTTTTCCAGCAATTATAGGGGGCCGTAAGTCCTCTTTTGACTTCTGCGGAAAGTCCTTTCTTGGAGGCCATATATAAGGCGCCCTTGGCGAAAATGTTGAAGCCCAGAACGGCCAAGGCAGCCAGAGGGCCGGATCTGCGGATGACACTCAGGCGCAGGGGAATTCGTTTGGCGGACGGCGGTAGAAATGCCGCCGTATTCATCACCACCAACCGGCAGATTTTTTCGGGATGCCGGAGCGCATACGCCATGCCGATCATCCCGCCCCAGTCGTGAAGGATCAGGGTAATCTTTTCGTCGCTCAGGAGGGTGCCTATTAAATTGTCCAGATCATCGATTCGGCTGTGGAGACTGTAATCGTATTCTGTCACTCCGGGTTTATCCGATAAACCGCATCCGATATGATCGGGTGCAATGCTGCGGTAGCGCTTGCTTAGCACCTTGATCAATTTTCGATAGTAGAAAGACCAGGTCGGGTTACCATGGACCATCACAATCGGCTCACCTTGGCCTTCATCGATATAATGATACCTGAGGCCGCTTAAATCTATGTAATGGGAGGTGAACGGATAGAGATGCTGGAAACTTGATATGTCGACGGGCTTTCTTTTCAACCGCTTTCCTTCTGTCCTCTGAAACTCAGTCCTCTCATATGAAACTACACCAAAATGGCATTGTTTTTTTAGTGATTAAAATGGCCGTTTTAGCAACCGGCGGTTGGGCTGAACAGCGAACCGCAGAACCGCAGAATATCGAATAACGAATTTCGAAGGATTGAATCGCTACACTCTATCTATTGTATTTATCGTAATCGATAGAATTCCTTCCTTCGACATTCGATATTCATGATTCGATATTCGATATTCGTTTTTTTGTCTTCCTAAGCTACTGCACAGGGCCGAACTCTTTTTTTTGACTAAAACCGATTTTTTTGGGCCAGCAGCGGCGCTGAAATCTGTCATCTGAATCCTGTCATCTGATTTCTGCTCTCAGTCCTCAGCCCTCTGTTCTCTGACGTCTGATATCTGTCTGTTCTACCATCGCATCCCCAGCATCATGCAATTGAGACCACTGCCGATTCCCAGAAATCCGACCAAATCATCGGGCCGTAAAAATTCCCTTTCATCGGCAATCGCTGCCGTGATGGGTAATGAAACCGTTCCGATGTTGCCCAGATACTGGAAGGTGGTAAAATCTCTGGCTAGGGGTATTCCGAGGGCCTCGAGAATCGTTTGCTGATGGGTGGCGCCTACCTGATGACAAATTACTTTATGCGGCTGCTCATCCGTCCAGGAAAGTTCTTTGCGGAAGGCGGTAAATGTTTCAATTCCCAGGATCACGCCGTTTTTCAGAACCCCGACCGAATCGGTTTCCATGATGTGCAGCCCGCTGGCCGGGATACCGGTATCGGGTCCCCATACACACAGCTTATGAAAGGCCGCGGCGTTTCTGGCAACGCCGCCAAGGATGCGGTGACCGTCAGCTGAAAGAGAGCTGTCTGTCAGGACCACCGCCACTGCCCCGGAACCACCGGTCAGAGTGGCAACGGTTTTTTTAAAAACCTCCATGTTTGCGGTTTTCAGGAGCCGATCTATGGTGGTATCCATAATCTGACGGGCGGATTCGCAGGAAACCACCAGTCCGGCCCGGATTTGTCCCAGTTCGATGGCATTGGCCACCTGGACCATGCCGTTCAGAATACCCAGACAGGCATTGGAAACATCATACATCTGGGTTTGCGATGGCAATCCCAGGCCGTCACATACAGCGCAGGCAGTGGCGGGTTCCAAATTATCCCGACAGACCCCGCCGTAGATCAGCATGCCGATATCATCCGGTGTAACACTGGAATCAGCGAGGGCTTTTTTAGCGGCTTTAATTGCGCCGCTATGCATCTTAAAATCCGGATCCCAGAACCGGCGCTCCCGGATACCGGTGATCGCCTCCAGTTGTCCTTTCTGGAAATGAAGGGTTTTGTAAAGCGGTTCCAGGCGCAGTTCCAAATCCTCTGAAGTGACGACGTTCGGCGGAAGCTCGTAGCCGAAGGCATCGATGTAAACTTTAGAATATAGCATATTAAATTTCCACCAGTTTGATACCAAAGTCTTGCATTTTGTAAATATAAAGCCCGTCCACTTGTAAATAACCTTCGGCCCGTATGGCGGGAACCGGGGCTTCTTCAACCTCTGTGACCATGGCTTCAACGGTGATCAACCGGTTTTTTGGCAGAATTTGACCGCGGTATGTCCATTGGTGAGGTTTTCCAGTCAGCAGCGCAAAACGATGGCTGTCGACCAGTTGCGGCCAGCGCTGCCGGGCTATATACTTGAGTAGCTGGACGAAAGATTCAATTCCCAGTGATCCCGGTAACACGGGATCTTGATAAAAGTGGGCATCAAAGAACCACTCACGGGGATCGACCCGCTTGGTGGCCCTTATAAATCCCAGACCCTTGGGGCCTCCATCAGGTATATAGGCGTCAATCCGATCGATCATTCGAAGGGCCTTGGCCGGCAAGGTCATTCCGCGGGCCGGCACGCGCTCCGGATCCTGTGGCGAGAGGGGGACAAGATTACTGAATTCGTGGCTCCGACTGCGCTGCAATTCCGATCGGGTGGGTGTGTACACCTGGTTTTGCACATCGCGGATGCCGGCCTGGACGGCCAGGCTTTCAAGTGAAAAAAAACCGAAATTGGTGTTGCCGGTATAAATTTGTTGATCTTGATGCCATATTTCAAAATCAAAATGCTCGATGATCATGTCGCCGGCCTCTGCAGCCTTGGTCAGTCGCGCTTTGACAGACACCGTTTTTAAATCCGAAGAAAGTTCGCGAAAAAGGGTTGCCCGGCCACCCAGATTTCTGAAGCGCAGATCCTGTTTACTCCTGAGGGCTGATCCCACATAGGCTGCCAGCCAGCCGCAGGGCTGCAATGCAATTTCCAAGATAATGCTGATGGGTGCCGTCGATGCGCCTTCGGCCCGAAAATACCAGGCATCCGGTGAAACATCATATTCAGCTGTGATCCATCCATCTGGTTTGACGACCCAGGGCTCGGGTTGGACCTGGGTTATCCGGTCGATGAACATGAAGGGGGGACCTGGCAGTCGGGCGATAAATCGATCTTGATCAAAGGGTTTGTAACGGTCACCAAATGCTTTGGAAGGACTTCCGACGGCGATTTCGAGGATGTGGTGACGTTCAAAAACAGCCGGGGGCTTCATCGATGCCTCCGGCCGTTTGGTTTTATTTGCTTGCTGATCCCAAAAGGTCTCAATGTCTTCTCTCGAGACACCGTTCATCTGCAAGGACATGTTTTTAAACTGCACAATCCGGTCGTCGTCCGCATACATATATGCGTCCGCGACGACATAGGGCTGGGGCCCATATCCGAATTCCTTGAGCTCGACTTCATAGATTACATGGCGGGTTGCAGGGGTTACCGGTCCGCGGCACTTTAAAATGCTTTGTACTCCGATAACGGGCGCATAAAAGACATCTGCTTTATCCGTGATCCAGCCCATGCGCTGCATAAAAATTCTCAAGGTGTGGGCACAACACTCATACATTAGCGTTCCCGGCATGACCATGTCATCCACGAAATGACAGGTTAAGAACCAGTCATCGGCATGGATGTCTGCCTCGGCCTGAATCAGTCCCAAACCGTATCGCCCGCCGACAGGATCCAAATTGATGACGCGGTCGATCAATTTCATGCGGCCGCCGGGAAGTCTGAGCGAGGCGGGCAGGGTAACAGCCGCAAAGTCGTTGCCGAAACAGTCGGCGACATTGCCGCGACGAAGTGCCTCCAGGGCCGCATCTTCATAACGTTCTTTGTTCATTGTTACCAGCGGTTCCCAGTCTGCAGGCTTTTCCCCGACCAGGGCGGCGGTCTCATCGCCGGTTAGTATGATACCGCCGGAATTTTTAACCTCTTGGGCGGTAAAGAACCCGGCACAGCCGTCGGTCATGGTAATGAGGGCGGTGTCGCCAATATATCCCTTGAAGCTGAACAGGAATAAATAGGTATCTCCCTGACGGATGAATTTACTGATCTCGATTTCATAACGAATCGTCTCGCCCGGCTGGGGCAGTTCACGATGAAAGACAACGGCGGCATCCAGCAGCCGATAGGTTCTTTTTCCTTTTACGGCCAGATCGATGCCCAAATATGCACTGAGAAACAGATCGGCCTGACCGGCTTCAACGGAAATGCAAACGGGTGCATGTTCGCCGTCAAGATACCAGGCGCCGGGCAACACATCATGCTCGGTGACAATGCGGCCGGGACCCAGAGATCCTTTTTGGCCTTCAATCGACAGGATGCGGTCCACCAGCATCAACGGTTCATCCGGAAGCCGAACTCTGGCCGGATACGCATCAACCTCGACAAACTCCGGACCCAGTACCTTGGCGACAGAACCTGTGGCAAATTCAAGGCAGTCCCGGCGTGAAAAAACGGGTTTGGAAGGTGGCGTGAAGAATGTTGAATTTTGAATTCTGAGTTCTGAATGCGATAAGGATCCTTCGCTCCGGCTGATGGCCTGTTCGAGAAGCCTGGTCTGCAGGGCAAAGGTTTTGCTGTAACCCCGGGTGAGTTCATTGGAAAAATCCAGGAATTCTTCATGGGCTTCGGTGGTGGCTTTTGCTATGTTCTCGGTGGTTTCAATTAAATCCGAAAATCGGCTACCGATCTCATCGGTCTTTTTCCTTCCAACTTCCGAATTTCGCCTCTCGCCCTCAAAAGCCTCCCTTCTCTGCCCTCTGTCTTCTGTCCTCTGTCTTCTGTCCTCTCTGTATGGCAGGGCAGGGGAGAGCGCTTTTCCGCCAACAATTACCTTTATAGGGTCTTGAGAGATGATTTCTACCGGTTCTATCATCGCCGGAGGATAGGCGTTAGAGCCGTAAAGCTTATCAAGATCAACCGGTACCCGTTCCGCGATTAACGCAGCCAAGACCTTAACGATGGTTGTGTAGTCGTCTTCTCCCTTGTTACAGGCTGAAAGCGCCAGATGGGGCTTGTCCTGCAGGATGCTGTCGACCATGCGGGTGCAGGAAGAATAAGGTCCTATCTCCAAAAATATGCGTACACCGTCCCGGTAAGCTTGCTGTACCGTTGCCGTAAAATCAAACCCGTGCAAGGCCTGGTTGAGGATTGAGTCAGCTGCCTTTTCTTCCGTTAACTTGAAAGATCGGCCGAGGGCACAGCTGTAAAAGCGGATGCCTTGGGGTTGACGGGTTGGGAAAACGTGCAAATCCCTGTAAGCCTTCATCACCGGCTTCAGAACGTCACAATGCACCGTAACAATACCGTCCAGATAAATGGCTTCGCAATCGAGGTCATCGATGGCGGCCCGAACATTCAGTCTGCGTCCGCCAATGACGCATTCTTCGGGCGTGTTTATGATTAACAGGCGGGTGGTCTCATATTGGCTGACGACACCGCGAACCAAATCTGCCTTGCGATTTACCACCGCCACACGCCAGTCGACATTTTCATCGGGAGCAACATTCCACACCTTACGGGCCGCATTGCAGGGACCGGCAAGCTCGGTGGAAAATAAATTGGTATTTTTCATACGCTGCAGCATTTCGCCGCGTTCCGGCCAGACATGCATGGCGAAGTATCCCGCCGATTCTCCCAGACTATACCCAATTACGGCCGCAGGCTTGATGCTGAAATACGCCATTAGTTCGGCGACCACCGATCCGTGAACCACCTGGCCGAAGATCATGGTCAGAGGATCGGAGATAATGTTTTCATAGGCTGATTTTTGCCAGCCCGGCTCCCATGATGCCCGCCAGGGAAGATAACATTCCGGCACCAACTGGGTTTTTAATTGCAGGGTCTGTGCATCCATGTGGTGTAAAATCTCAGGCCAATGCACCCCGATATCCCGGCCCATGCCCAAATAATGGCTGCCTGAACCCGGAAAGACAAAGGTTAGCTCCCCGGTGTGTCCCAAAGGATTCAACCTATAGTTGATACCGTTTCTTTTCGTTAGGGTCTTGGGGCTATCCGATTCAACCGCCTGCCGGGCTTCGGCAATTCGGTCTTCAAGTTGGGACAAGTCATCGCCAACAATCGAAAGGGCGTGCGGGTACTCTGGATGGACACCGGTTTTAAGATACCAGGTGCGGGCGACCGCTTCGATGGCGGAATCCCGGACATTGCGGTTATCACGACGAAGGGCCGAAAGGTGTTTTTCTATGTGCCGATGGAGTGACGCCAGACCGGAAAGAAGGGATTTTCTATTTTTCCCTTCAACGGCAAAGAGCCCCAAAGGCTGAAATCCCAGCGGTTTTTTTCGCTCCCGCCGAACCTGCTTTATAAGATCATTTTTCGATAGATGTTGCGACTCATAATCAAATTCGGCAAGGAGGACGTGCATGCAATTGCCGTCGGTTGTCATCGCGCCGATCATTGCGTGGCGGACGCCGTCTTTGCGATCTCTGAGCCAGAACTGAGGATGGGTAGGGAAGTGGAACTTATTTTGATGCCAGAGCGAATTTTTGGGCATCGTGAAGTTTGCCAAGGGAGGGATGATTTCATGATATAAACATAACCCGGTTTTGACCACGGAAGCCAAAGCGGCGACAGCACCGGTGTGACCGATATTGGCCTTTAGAGATCCAATGGCACAGCGGGAATGTTGGTTTTCAAAAACTTCATGTAAGGCCAGGGATTCCAGATCATCTTCGGCAGGATCCCCGCTGCCGTGAGTTTCTATGAGGCTGATCGGCGCGGGCGTATTCCCGGCATCCCGCCAACAGCGTTTGAGGGAACGGACATAGGCGTTTTTTGAAGGTAACGGTGAGTCAACGCCACCGCCACTGGCGCTGCCGATTCCTTTAATGACGGCATAAACTCTGTTACCGTCCGCAATTGCACGGTCAAGTCGTTTGATGACCAAGGCTGCAGCCCCTTCGCCGGGCAAGGTCCCGTCTGCCGATCGATCGAAGGGGCGGATGCGTTGGCGCTGCGAAAATGGTCTTGCGCGGTGTGCCAAAATAATGTTGCGGAGATCGCCGCACAAATCCACCGCGCCCACCAGATAGGCAGTGGCCTCATTTTGCTGCAAGGCGTTGACGCCGATGTCAAGTGCTTTTAAACCGGAGGCCTCCTCACAGGATACCCCGAAGCTCGGACTGCCGAATTGGAATTCACGGGCAATTCGGCTGGCGACGATACCGCCTAAAGCACCTAGGGTGCGGCTGGCCGTGAGCGGCGAGCTGCCGGCATCTTGCAGCGATCGCAACCAGGTGTGTTTTTCGTCATTTTGGAGATCCCACTGGCGCTTTTGCGCCCAGCGGTCAATCACATTGGACAATTGCCAGCGCAACTGATAATTGGCGGCTTCGAAATCAGAGTCGATGCCAATAACGGCTCCCATGTCCGTCCGTTCTTCCCGCAAGGCAAATCCGGCATCCTTCATGGCGGCTGCGGCGACTTTCAGCATCAGGAGCTGCTGGGGGAGAATGTCGGGGATTTCTTTGGGCGGTATGTGAAATTCACCCGAGGCAATGGAGACATCCTCGCAGAATCCACCGATGAATGATTGATTCTCGAGTTCCCGGGAAGCTGCCTGATCGCATCCTTTCCAACGATAAGCGGGGCGTGGTTTTAAATTGGTTTTACTGTTAAATATCAGTTCCTGAAAATCGCGCAAGGTGGTTAGCGATCCAAAAGCCGTTGCCATGCCAATAATGGCGATATCTTCCCGATGCTGGATGCTTGATGCTGGACTCTCGATTCCGGTTACTTCTATCTTTGAACTTCCAAGTTTTGTGCTTTGTACGCTGCCTTTTGCCTTGAGCTTTGCGCCTTCCGAGTTCGGGTCCCATTCTTCTATCAATAAATGAGCATTTATGCCGCCGAAACCAAAAGCACTCACCGCTGCGCGCCTTGGACAATCCTCATTCCGGCGGTGCCAGGCTTCCGGGTGCGTTTGTACGTGAAAGGGACTGTTAATTAGAGGATCGGGCTGGGGAGGGGCGTTAAAATTCAATGAGGGCGGCAAAATTTTATGGTGTAATGCCAGCAAGGTTTTGATCATCCCGGCCGCGGCGGCGGCGGTTAATAAATGACCGATCATGGCTTTCACCGAACCGATGGCACACTGATTTTTTACCCAGCCGGTATCTCCCCACAATTTCTTCAGACTGTGGAGTTCCGTCAGGTCTCCCCGGGGCGTGCCGGCGCCATGACACTCGATCAAATCGATATCATGGGGCGACCAGCCGCAGGATTCATAGGCGCTGGCCATGGCGCGTATCTGGCCTTCACTGTCGGGGGCCAGTAAATTTCCGCCCATATCATTGGAAAGGCCGACGCCTTGAATTAACCCATAAATCGGGTCGCCATCGTGGATGGCATCCGCTAGACGCTTCAAAACCAGTATGCCGGCGCCCTCGCCGACAACAAGACCATCCGCATTTCTATCAAAGGGGGTGCAACGTCCGGAGGGCGACAGGGCCTTAAGCTGACTGAAGCCGACCTGGGTAAACAGGCAATTGGGTCGGGAAACGCCGCCGGCCAGCATGGCATCCGTGCGGTAAGCATGCAGCTCGTCACAGGCCAACTTGACGGCATAGAGAGAAGATGCGCAGGCCGCATCGAGGGTGTAGGTTCCGCCGCCTAACCCAAATGCTCTGGCCAGAATAGCGGCAGGCAGACTTGTCACCCGGCTGGATAAATATTGCGTACGTGAAAACGCGGTATGGCTGTCATTAAAACTGGTGTGACGCGTGTCATGAAATAATTTTTCTTCAAAGGCAGCGCCCAGAATCTGATGGGTGATTTCGGAAGTCGCATCGGTTGGCAATGCGATGGCGGCCAGAATCACACCGGTGCGCCGGCGATTCAGCGATGTTTGCGGGATGCCGCCAACGGCTTGTTTGCCGACCTGCAAGACAATCTGATGCAGTGGGTCGAGTGCAACCAACAGATTCGGATCGATATCAAAACCGGCAGGATCAAATTTAAAGTCAGTTATCAGGTTGCAACGCTTTGAATAGGCTTTATCCGGCTGGGGCTTGGGGTGATACATGGTGTCTGGCGCGACGCGCCAGCGATCAGGATCTACCTCAGCACACGCATCCATTCCGTTTAGGATGTTTTGCCAGAAAATCTCAACATTGTCCGCTCCGGGAAACAATCCCGCCATGCCAACCACAGCAATGGGTTTTTTTGGAGTCATCGTCGTATAACGATTTAATATTTTTAGCTCCCTCCATAAACCACTGGAATTGTTCAGATATAAATCAATGCGCCTTGATCACCCGGTAACGGTAGAACCTTTTCAATTCTCACCGGCAGAGCCGGTGGCTTATGAAGGGAGTTCGATTCTGTCCAATCACAAATCTATCTTTATACCTTAACGGACAAAGCAAGGCAAGCAGCAATAGGAAGTTTAAAACCAAAAAAAGGTCTGAGATAAGCATGTCTAAGGTAGGTGTTTGAATAAATCTTACAAATTAAGATTCGCGAAGACGATGACCGAAGTACATTATTTCGAACTCCGTTAACAGCGAACGCAAGGTTTGGACATTCGCAATATCAATGCTTTGCTTGCACTTCATTGCTGCCAGAAGCATCTTATGCAGTACCGACAACTTATCAGGATACTTTTGTGCATCCGGTTGCAGACGCTGGGTCATAAAGTACTGGGATATTATCTGTTGAATTTTGGTAGCATGTTCCTCCTTGTTGGAAATCCATCGAACCAATTGATTGTAATTCACTGGCGCTTCCTTGCTCAGCACAGCGATTTTTTTCATGGATTTCTCGATGGTGACCGTGTGCTCATAGATCAAATTGGCCCTCACCTGATCGTCATAGATGCCACAGGGAATTTCGCAATGGGCAATAAGGTTTCCAGCCATGATAAACACTAAAAAAAAGCCTGTCGCCAAGGATGTGATGATAATTTTCATAATTGCCTCCATTTTTTCATACAGGGTTTATGTGATAGATGCTCGGTTTTCTTTTTTTACCCTCCTGGACAATATAAATTGACCCTGACGATGTCTACTCTATCAGCATAGTGATAAAATATACATTGTCAAGGAAGATTAAGCCCTATGATTTTTTTGCGACTACGCTCAGAAAAGGAATCGCGCCTAAACCTTGACAAGATTACTTCTTTAAAGTAATTTATTTGTAGAATAACTGAATTTGGATAGGTTTTGAAAAGCAAACCAATCAACTCTTAGGAAACAAAAAATTGCAAAACTGATCGAAGCAGATTATATATATCACTCATTAAACAAAGATCTTACATGAAAAGAATTCATCTGCTACTATATTTTTTTCTGTTTTGGACTGCCTTTTGGGTAGCAGTACCTGTCAATGCATCCAATGAAATTCCCCGAAACGCTAATGGAAATATAATTATTGATGCACAGGACTCGGATCTATTTGAAATTATCAAAGAACTATACGATAAATATTCGGTAGAAGTTTTGGGGCTGGAGAGCAGAAAAAGTGAAAAATTCACATTTTCCTTCGAAGCCGACACATTGGAAACCTTGCTGCGAAAGCTGCTGCGGTATCTTGGTGTTAAAAACTTTGCCATCCAGTTTGTTGATGCCAGGCTGACACGAATCATGGTACTACCGGAATCTGTGAGCGATATTACGATATCTGAAAATCAGCAGGCGGATCGATGGAATCCACCGGAGTCGATAAGCGTTGCTCAAATCATGAGCGTCGTTGAGTTTTCTCAGGCGCAAACCTTGGATCTGACAGCGGGTGATATCATCATTGAGTATGACGGGGTGCGCATAAGCAGCGCCCAACAACTGGTAGAAGAGGTTGAGAAAAAAGCGGAAAACAGCCAGGTCGATATGATCGTCATCCGGGAAAGAAATTCGATGCGGCTAATTCTTGCCGGCGGAACTATCGGCGTAAGGATTAGAACGAAGAACATTTCATACGAAGAAATAGATGTTGTCTATTAGCCGGATCAGCTGTCACCAGCAGAGGTGCCGCACCCCATCCAGGGGCAATCCTCATACCCTCAGCTCTGCTGGTGATCGCTGATTCGTCACAATCAGAGAATTCAGACCGGACGAAACCATTTAAACGACCGTTGCCCCTGAATTGTCTCTTCACATTTTTTCGGCATGATCTTGAGCAGAGACGTCAGCATGCGATAAGGCCACGCTCCCGGCAGCGAAAATATGATTTGACGACCGATGTATACATATTTGAGCTCAGAGTTGATAACTTGATTTAACCGACGGGCGTATTCTGGCAAAGCCGCTGGAGGCTCAAAATAAAATCGCTCAACTGCCTCAGCAGCCAGCTGTGAACTTTTATGCGCATAGTAAATGCCTTCGCCCAGCAGGGGATCCGCCAAGCCGCAGGCATCGCCCAGCAACAAAACATTTCCGTATCCAGGATTCGTAAGATAATTACCATAGGGTAGGGCATGGCTCGCAGGAGTTGGGATGTGCTCTCTGGATATAGGAATTGAGTCCAGGAAGGTTTTATATCCATTTCTCAGGAATCTACCCGCTTTAGCGTTCAATCCGCAAATGCCTATCGCCCGAAAACGATTTCCCGGAAAACACCAGGCATATCCCCAGGGGATATGGCCGAAATAAATGTGGGGGTAATCCGGAAGCGCTGGTGTTTGCCGGCTTGGTACCAAAACTTCCAACGCAGTGGCCAAATTAGATTTCCAGTCTGAATGAATGAAGTTCTTAGAGGCCAGCCATCCTCTTACTTTGCTGACAGCACCGTCGGCACCGAAAATGAATTTCCCCCAAAACTCGTTACCCTTATCAGTTGTAATTTTGCCCTCTGAATTCAAATGACCAAGAGAGATGACTTTTTCGCCGGATCTGAAATCAGCGCCTGCCCGGCAGGCCAAATTTAACCAAAAAGCGTCATAGGCAGTCCGGTGTACGAAGTGAAAGGGATAATCCAGTCGGCTCTTAAAAGAAGTTCCGGTGTTGCTGACGACTTGATATTTAAAAGTACTGCAGGTGATCACCCCGATAGATTTTAGAAACTCGGTGGTCGTCTGGAAAATGTTTTCCAGTAGTTTTACGGTTTTCCAAGTCAAAAGTCCGCCGCAAAGTTTACCTCTAGGAAAGGTGCTTTTATCGAGAATCAGAACCCTGTAACCATGTGACGCCAGCAGATATGCCGCGGTGGATCCTGCGGGTCCTGCTCCTATCACGATGACATCGAAGCGATACTTGCAATTCATAATCAGATATTTAAATTTTCCATAACAATTAAGATTTGTTTTGCGTGCACTATCGAACCATATCTTATTAAATAAACAACGGCATTTCAATAGCCGGCCCTGTATATGAGATAAAGAAATTGAAGCTTGAGCGAGGTCATCAGGATTATTTTATTAATTTCTATTATAATTTAATTATTATAAAATTTGAATATAATAATAATAAAAAATTTATATAAAACTAACAAAAATGCTTGAAATAAAGAAATAAATAATATATATTTATATATATGAGTCAGAAAAAGACATTTTCCACCAGAATTGATGTGGATTGCCTCAAAGCATTGAAGCATCTCGCAGTTGACGAGGATAAATCCATCGGTGTTCTGCTAGAGGAGGCTATCGAGGATCTTATTCAGAAATATAAAAAAAAGAAAAAGAGGTGATATAACCTCCGGCAGGGCTATTTGGAAGGCCTATGCAACAAAAGTACTAAACATTTGCAGGAACCAAAGAGAGGTATGAAAATGCCTGTAACCAACAATGGCTATTGTTTAGAGGAAGAACAAAGCTGTGTTTTTCAGGATAGGGATAATGACCACGACGGTCTTACCGTCGAGTGTATTTGTCCGAAATGCGGCATCTCCCATAGAGCGAAACTGCTTTGGTCCGGACGAGGCACACCTAAAAAATACTGTCAGCCCTGTAAAACCTTCGTTTCAACCATTGAATCCGTAGATTTTTGCGGCGTTCCTGCCGATATTTACAAGAATATTGAAAAAGCCGTTTAAGCTAAAGCGCTATAACGCGGTTTAAACGCCTTGAGCAGGGATGCATCCACAATCGCTTGGTAACCCGTCAGGCGTGCCACAATCTCACCATTGGAATCGGAAAATGTAAAATCTCCACGCATTTTGTGATCGGCAATTTCACTCACCTCGAGCACCGCTGTAACACCCTCAGTTGGGAATTGATGCCGATACTGACGATATGAGGTCACGGAACTTGGCAGCGATACGGTTCGTTTTTCTTCATAACACCATACAATGGCCATCTGGAAGGCACTATCCAGCACCAGGGGGTCGGCAATCCATCGATCCCTTAAGGGCGAAGACATCCATTGCCGCGGCCCGGGGGCCGCTGACAGACGTGCCACCATTCCGCGAGTTGAGCAGCTGACTATTTTACGAATCCCGCGCAGCTCGAAGCCGTGAAAAAGGATTTCATCGTAGATATCCTGGATATTTTTGTTATATGTCCCGGCAATCGTCAGCTTGGAGAATTGATAAAGAGGCGGCGAGACCAGGTGGTCGCCCAAAATTGCTTTAGCCCGCGAATGAATCACATCCTGACCGATGTCGTTGCCGCCTCTTAGTTCAACCGCTACTTCATAATGGCCGTCATTTTTTCTGAGTTTATCGGCAAACAAACGGATTTGGTGTTTCTCATGTTCCAGACGGATTCCTTTTAGGACTTGAATATCATCCAAACCATGCATGATCAGCCCGGGATTTGGATGCAAAGCGCCATGGGCAAACCATTCCATCATCAGGGCCAGTGGTACCACGGGTTTATCGTCGATGATATGGGCATTCAACACGGGATATTGCGAAATATCGACGTCACGTTCGAAGCACAGGGTTAGCGGCGATTTTTTAATGACCGCTGGAGATTTTACCAGCGCGGGCCGCTTCGATTCGTTGCGATCTTTTATTTCAGCTCCGATGACAACTTCCACCGTAGCATTTTTGCCCATCATCATTTCATGGAGCAAGCACCTGGCCCCCGCATCAGGGGGAATCAGATGGATGCCCTTGCGTTCAAACTCACGTTTCAATGCCGGTGTTACCATGCCGCCGTCCCATGGTCCCCAATTGATTGCGATAACCCGGCAATCATCTCTTGCAAACGATTCGGCTTGGGCGATCTTGTTTAAGACCTCATTGGCCATGGCATAATCCACCTGTCCTTTGTTGCCGAATCGCGCGGCGACGGAAGAAAAAACCACCAGATATTTTAAGGAATCTTCTCGGGTGGCCTCTAACAGATTCTTTAATCCTTTAACCTTGGTATCGAAAACCCGCTCGAATTGATCGGGAGTTTTATCGATGATCAGGCGATCTTCCAGCACACCGGCACCGTGAATGATGCCGGTGATGGGACCGTGATCCAAGCGGATGGCATCAACACAGGTGTGGACGGCTTTGCTATTACGTAAATCCACCGAGTAATAATGGACAGTTGCTCCGGTTGATTTCAAAGCCGCCAGGTTTCGGCTGATTTCACGATTTGTCATGTGGCTTTTATATACTTTTTCCAAGTCAGCCGGCGATGCCGTTTTGTTTTTAAATGCGTTTTCTAAAATAGCTTTTTTCATTGCGGCTTCATCTTCCAGAGATGACAGCCACGAGGGCTCCGTCGTGGGACCCGGCGATCTGCCCAACAGAACCAGGCACGATCCGGTGTGTTTTGCAAGTGCCAAGGCTGCGGCCGAAGTAACCCCCCTCGCACCGCCACTAATAATGACCACATCGTTTGAATCCAGATTTATACGACCCGCGGCATAGGGTTTGGACTCCAGGGTTAATGTATATCGGTGTGCCGCATCAAGGCCAATTTCCACCGGACCCGGCGTCAGAACTTCCCTTGCAACAGCCGATGCAATTTCACGATGATCCGAACGGTTTGCAGCGATGTCGATGGCATGGCAGCAAACATTTTCCCATTCGACGGAAGCTGTCTTTGCCAGTCCGGCCAATCCGCCCTGCACGGGATAAATGATCTCTTTGTGCTTGAATCCAAATATGCCGCCCATACGGCTAACCGTCGCAAACAAAGCACCGCCTCCATCTGCGGCATCCAGCAGAATTGGCGCCAGCTGTTGGGTAAGTGCGAAGGCATTTTTCAGGTCTTGTTCCATTTGGTGAGAGTCAGGGTCCTGGATAATTATCAGGCCTGCCGCATGGCAAAGCTGATCTTCCGGTATCAATCCATCCTGCTTGATTTTTACGGCGTTTATCCCGAGGCTTGCCAGTTCTTCAATAATGTTACCGGATAGACCGGTGTTATCCTCCGTCACAAAGACGCATTTGTTCGCGGCGATTTTTAGGGGAGCAGCAGAAGCCTCGGGCGCTGTCACCACCGTTACGATATTCCGGGGTATTTCTATTGAATTTTGATCGGGTGACATCGGGTCAAAATTGTCCGACGCCTCGGGATTATGCTCGACAACCTCAGCAACCCTGAATGGACTTGTTACCTGCGCCCCACCGGCGTCTTCCCGACGGACGTTGGTTTTTGAGGCATTGCCAAGATATTCGGATATTTGTCCCAAGGTCTTCAAGGTTCCCATAATTTCCGGGGAAACCGTCGGCAGGTCAGGCATTTTTTCTTCAAGGGCGGACAAGATCTCCACCCGTTTGATGGAATCAATCCCCAATTCCGCTTCGATATCCATGTCCAGACCGAGCATTTCCACCGGATATCCGGTCAGTTGGCCGACGACCTCCAGCATGGTTGCTACGATGTTATCTTGGGGGTGATCGGGGTAAGCGGAAATTTTCTCTTCGACGAAATTGTACTGGGGTGGCGTTAGGTTATCCGAGCGGGATTCATCCATCGGCACAATATTGGATTCAATTATGAATTCGGTAATTTGCCCCAGGGTTTTGAGGCTGCCCATGATCTCCGGTGAAATCGTCGGCAGGTCGGGCATTTTTTCCTCAAGGGCGGATAAGATCTCCACCCGTTTGATGGAATCAATCCCGAGTTCGGCCTCGATATCCATATCCAGGCCAAGCATATCCGTTGGATATCCGGTTAGCTGGCTCACCACGTCCAGCATGACGGTCTCAATTTCGGTTCGATCCGCTTGGCGTGAATCGGATTCTTCGACTTGAGGTTCACCATCAGCTGTGTCCGGCGAATAACCGTTTGCCGCGCCTTCATGGAATTCGGGTTGGACGGGACGGGGGAATGTTTGCCGAACATCTACAGGCGGCTCGGTTTTTGTCGGTACGACAATCGGGTTGATCTCCTCGTCTGCGATATTACTTTCATCCAGCTGCGGGTCATGGGTCGGCTCGAGCCGATAGTGAGGACGGGGAGCCGGCTGAAGTGGTGTCATCGTGACGCCCAGCGATTTTTCCGCCAGGCGTTGGGTATTTTTCATCATTTCCTGCAGGCTGCGATTGGCCTCGGTTTGGGATTCCAAAAACTTCCGGTGCGCCCGGGCCGTTTCAGACTGAAGGTTCTGCATCGATTGCAAACCCTGGGAAACCACTTTCAATGCATCCAGGATAAGTTCAGATTGATTGTTGTCGTCTTTGTTCATGGTCGTATTGTTTTCATAGGTTCGTTTGGATGGTTTTAGGCGGGTGTTTTGTGCACGCCGCGTCCTGTCTTCTATAATTCCGCTTTCCACCTTTCCTCCGGGGCGTAGGTTCCTATGGCCAGCAGGGGCCAAAGGCCGGCGCCCTTCGCCTTCATTTGTCTCAGCCTTCCGACCGCTGTCTTGCGTTCCCCGACCGCCGTTTTCTGTCTTCTGCTCTCTGTAGTTGGTGCCGCTTAAAAGCACATTCATCCGTGATTTTCGGATGGATGGCAACGGCTTCTCCCATTCGGCTAAGGCCACCGGATAACCGATGGATCCAAGCCGACAAAGCAATCTGGCGAGATCGGCAACGCCGTATGCTTTTCCCATCGAAGCATCCAGCGCCATCGCCTCAACATCACGATCCTGCAGAATCGTTGAAATCAGACCAGTTAGAACCGATTTGGGTCCGATTTCAACAAATGTCCGCACACCGGATTTGAACAGATTTTCGATTTCCTTGACGAATTCAACAGGACGGGCCAACTGGTTGCCCAGCAGTGCCCGGGCTTCATCGGGGTTGGTGGGATATGCTTCTCCGGTGGTATTGGAAAAAACCTTGACGGCGGTTGGATGGACCTCCACCTTTTTTAATGCGTCTGAAAAGGGTCGAGCGGCGTCTTTCACCAGTTCACTGTGGAAAGCCGTCGAAACCGGCAACCGAACAGCCTTGATTTTCTTTTTTTTACAAATTTTTTCGATATCAATGATGGCAGCGGTTGTGCCGGATAAAACTCCCTGGTTGGGACTATTGTGGTTGGCGATAACAAGCTTGCGGCCTGAATCTTCTATCAAGGCCGCCAGTTCTGCCAGTGGTGCCTGCACGGCCAGCATCGCACCCTGGGGAGCATTGTGATTTGTCCCGGTCGCTGCCATGAGGCGACCACGGATAACTGAAAGCGCCATCAGGGCTTGTTCATCGATCCATCCGGCGGCGCACAAGGCCGTTAACTCTCCGAAACTGTGTCCGCAGGTGGCATCGGGGTGAATTGCGAACTTCTGTATTATTTTCAACATCGCCAAACTGATGGCGCCAATAGCCGGTTGGGCAATATCGGTTCTTTTTAAGCTTGTCGCCTGTCGTAGTCGTTCTTCATCCGTATGCGCTGTCGGTGGATAGATGAGCTCGGTAAGAAGTGTTGGGTTTTTAAATTTCTTATTGGCATCTTCCAAGATCTTCATGGCCTGGGGAAAGGTGCAGACCAAATCCCGCCCCATGCCAAGGTATTGGCTGCCCTGTCCCCCAAAGACGAGAGCAAGTTTACCGGCTTTCTGAGGACCGCCGATGTAAATATTTTTCAGATCCGGTGAATCTTGCCCGTCTCTGGAATTCAATGCCGTTAATGCACGGTTGAAAAGATCTGAGATTTGAACGGTCTGTTCATGAACCATCAAAAGGCGATGGGAATGCGCGGCTGAAAAACTCTCACGCGATTCAGCCGCCCGATTCCTAAACTGATCGTTGGACAAATCGTTTTCAACATCGTCTCGAAACGCCTCGACACAGCGGATGAGGTCACTTCTGCCGGCAGCGGAGAAGGCCATTATTT
>JARFPZ010000244.1 GCA_029288035.1 Desulfosarcina sp. | reverse complement strand
TGCACTTATCACATCCCCATCTCAGCTGAAATCAGATCGTTGAATCTTTCCACCGCAGCCGGCATCGCCCTATATGAGAGCCTGCGCTCAGCGGAGTTATTTCACGGTTGGTCTCGAATTAAGTGACGAAAACTGCTGAATTGGCTGTTTCGCTTCTCTGTTTTGCGGGCAGTTGAAGTGACTATCGATGCCTACTCCTAAAACATTCACTATTCCGTATACAGCATAGTTTGACACAAAATAGAATGTGTTTATATTGATTCAGCAAATTTCGAATGTTAGCGTAAATATTTATTGTAATCACTTGGAACTCATCGTACTATCTCCATACTATGGCACGCTCCGCCTCTGAAAGATTGGGCCGTTTCTATGATCAGTTTTCGGGCAATGATTCCGTCCTCATCGTGATCAATGCCGACCCGGACGCCATTGGCAGTGCCATGGCCGTCAGTCGATTGCTGTGGCGCAGGGTGTCGAATGTCACAATATCCCACGTCAATACGATCAATCGCCCGGACAATTTGGCGATGTTACGACTTCTAGGTGTGGCCATGACGCCCTTTAACGATATCGATCCTGCTCAGTACAGCAAAATTGTCATTGTGGATTCTCAACCCAACCATAATGAATTTATGGAAGGACTGCACCCTGACGTCATTATCGACCATCACCCGGAGACTGACGCCAAAGCTTCTTATTCCGATATTCGACCCGGCTATGGTGCCACGGCCACCATCCTTACCGAATACCTGCGGGCGGCAAGGATAACGCCGTCGGCAAAGCTGGCCACCGGCCTATTTCAGGCCATCAAAACAGACACCAACAGTTTTAAAGGACAAACACAGATCGAAGATGTGCGCGCATTTCAGTATCTTTTTCGACATGCAAACACCCATCTGGCCCGCAAAATCGAACAAGCGGACCTTAGATTGGATTTCTTGAAGTATTTCAAGATTGCATTGAATACCAAGCGTCTTCGAAAAGGCCGGGTGTTCGTGTGTTTGGGTTCCGTAGTCAACCCGGATGTCTGTGTCATCATAGCTGATTTTTTTATGCGAATTGTTACCGTGACCTGGAGTATCGTCTGCGGTACCTGTGATAAAAAACTCATCGTTATTTTCAGAAACGACGGTATCCGCAAAAATGCCGGTAAGGTGGCCCAGGAAAGCTTTGGTCAATTTGGCTCGGCCGGTGGTCACAAAAACATGGCGCGTGCTGAAATCGCATTGTCCGATCTCTCGAGTCAGGTTGAATGGCGGGATGAGAAGAAGCTTTTGAGGTGGTTAATTAATCGCGTTGAGAAAAGAGCGGGCAAAAAATGAAATCCGGCATGACCGTCACCATCCTCGGCTCCGGCACCTGTGTACCATCGCTGAAACGAAGTTCATGTTCGGTTCTCTTGCAAATTGACCGGGCAAAACTTCTATTCGATTCGGGACCGGGTACCATGAGAAGGCTGCTGGAGTCAGGTATCACCATATTTGATCTTAACTATATTTTCTACAGTCATTTTCACCCGGATCATACGGCCGAACTGGTCCCATTGCTTTTTGCCACCAAATACCCGGAAAGCCACCGCCGCAAAACAGTCCTGACGATCGTTGCCGGCCGGGGATTTGAAGACTTTTTTTCAGGACTGAAAACCGTATACGGTCAATGGATCGAACCGGCCTCAGGTCTGCTTGAAACGATGGAACTGGCAAATAACTCGGTAGATTCACATCAGTTCCAGGACTTTATGGTTGAATCCGCTCCCGTGGAACATAATGAAGAAAGCATTGCTTACCGGATTACGGGTCCCGGCGGTTATTCGGTGGTTTACTCCGGCGATACGGAATACAGTGAAAATCTTATTACCCTGGCAAAAAAGGCGGATCTTTTAATCTGCGAATCCGCCCTGCCGGACGATAAAGGCGTAAAAGGGCACCTGACACCGTCTTTGGCGGGCGAGATCGCAACCCGGGCCGAGGTCGCCAAGCTGGTACTCACCCACTTCTATCCGGCCTGCGATCAGGTTGATATCGAGCAAGAGTGCCGTAAAACTTATTCGGGAACGCTGGTGCTGGGGGAGGATCTGATGCGGCTAGAGGTTAATCATTAACAGCCATGCGCTACTACCCCGTACATCTGGACATTCAGAATCGCAACTGCCTGGTGGTCGGTGGCGGCTCCGTGGGAACGCGAAAGGTTATCACACTTTTAGATTGTGGCGCCAAGGTTACCGTGATCAGCCCTGTGGTGTCACCCCAGCTGCGGGATTTTGCAAACTCCGGTTCAATAAAACTCAGGGTGCGGCGCTACCGATCCGGCGATCTTGACGGCATGTTCCTGGTAATCGGGGCCACCGACGACGAGGAGCTAAACCGGCAAATCAGCAATGATGCCGATCATCTCAACACCCTGTGTAATATCGCAGACCGCCCTGAAGTATGTAATTTTATTTTGCCCTCAATTGTTCAACGCGATGATTTGGTGATTACCATCTCAACGTCCGGCCGGAGCCCGGCCATGGCAAAAAAATTGCGCAAAACACTTGAAAGCCAGTTTGGTAAAGAATACGGGGTCTTTCTAAAACTTATGGGAGCCATACGCAAAAAACTGTTGAGCACTTCCCACAAACCCGAAGCTCATAAACCGCTTTTTGAACAACTGATCGACGCAGATCTGATTGCGATGATCGAAAAAGGCAAAACCGCTGAGATCGATGCCGTGTTGTTTGAAACTTTAGGCGAAGGATATAATTTTAAGGAGTTAATGCAGCCTTAAAGGTTTCAGAGGTTCAGTGCTTCTGGGTTCAGAGGTTTAAACGCCCCGAGACAAAAAATGTCAACAGGGCAGACGGTGAATCTACATATTCTCCAGATATTATCCAGTAAAAAGTTAGCCCTGAACGTTGACCCCCTTAACCTTTGAACCTCTAAACCCGGAACCCTCCTCCCTAGGCAGATAAATGGAAATTTTGATCATCCTGACGATTCTGGCTTATATGCTTACCACCGCTGCATATTTTGCGTATTTGTTTCTTCAAAAAAACGATTTGCAGCGTATCGGCTATTTTATTTTGATGGTCGGGGCGCTGTTTCACACGGCGACAATTATTACCGGATTTTCGAAAAGCGGTCATTTGCCCGTGAGCGACTTACGTGAAACACTCTCATTGGCAGCATGGGCTATTGCGGTCATGTTTCTGGTTATTCAACATAAATACAATTTGAAAATCCTGGGAATATTTGCCGCACCGCTGGTGACGCTGATCATGATCGTCGTTTCTCTACTACCCAGCGCACAGGCTGAAGTCTCAAAAATATTTAAAAATTTTTGGCTCATCTCCCATGTCCTTGCCATCTTTATCGGTGAGGCTTCCTTTGCCCTGGCAGGTGGTGTCGGGGCATTGTATCTTATACAGGAAAACGCAATTAAAACTAAAAAGCATCGATTTTTTTTCAAACGCCTGCCGTCGTTGGACTTGTTGGACATCACCGGATATGCCTGCATCGTTGTGGGATTTACGCGGCTTACCTTAGGGCTCATTACCGGTTTTGTATATGCCCATTCGATTTGGGGTCGATTCTGGAGTTGGGACCCTAAGGAAGTTTGGTCCGGGATCACTTGGATTTTTTATGCAATCCTTCTGCATGAAAGGCTCACCGTCGGTTGGCGGGGTCGCAAATCGGCCATAATGGCTATCATCGGGTTTGGCGTTCTGATCTTCACTTTCCTTGGTGTCAACCTTTTGTTGGAAGGACATCATGGGGAATTTACCAGATTTTAAA
>JARFPZ010000194.1 GCA_029288035.1 Desulfosarcina sp. | reverse complement strand
GCGGTCCCAGAGTAATTTCAGGGCTCCTTACCTCAGTCGGTAAAGCTTCTCAGGAGGCTCTGATATCTAAAGAACCTACAAAATTTGTAATTAAAAATAAGCATAAATTCAAGTTCATTGGTTTTCAATTAGTTAAATTGGTCCGACAAGCATTTAAGCAGTGTGTATCAGGATTTCGACGAGGATCACGCTTTTTGCATCGTTGCAAAGTGGGAAACAGACGAAGTCATGCAACAGCATTTTAAGACACAAAAATTTAAAGTATTGATCGGTGCCGCCAGGGTTCTGGCTGAGACATATGATATGATGATGGCCGAAATTTTAGAATCAGGAGGCTTTGAGCTGTCAGCTAAAATTGCAACGCACAACACAACCCATTAATGAGATCATTTAGGGTACTACGGCTTAGAGTAAGACCACTCATCAGGCACTGACCTCCTGGATTGGCCTGACTCTTTTGGTAATTAACATTTTATCACCTCACTTATAACTCCCTTCATAAGCCACCCCGGCCTATCGGGGTGAGAATTGAAAAGGAAACGTCTATTCCATTGAAATATTTGGGCTACAGATCAAGCATTTGTCGAAGTGCGAGGTCCATTTTTGCTATTTCTCCAGTTGTCAACTTTCCCATTTTCTTCACAAGCCTGTCCTTTGAAAAGGCATGGATGTGGCTTGTGTTAAGGTAGCTTGTTGTTTTAAGCCCATTTCCCTTTCCAGCTTCGAGCCTAACACAAAAAGGTAACCGCTCACACTTAGGATTGGTGGTAATGGCAGCAACAAGCACATGTCGTTTTGCCGCTACAGATGAAAATGCAGTACGTTCCACGATAACGGCCGGTCGCGTACCTGCCTGCTCTGACCCACGGGCAGGGTCAAACCGACAAAGATACACTTCGCCCCGAACCGGTTGTTTCTGTTTGATCTTCAAAGTTCGGCCTCCGGCGCAACTTCGAAAAAATCTTCTGCGAGTCGTTCTTCTTCCTGGGCAAACAGACTGTCACCGTAAACCTCGGCCGTGATGGTATGCAGAGCACTCTCCTGCTGTTCCCGAAGTGCACTCCTCAGCAATCGCAAAACAAACTGGTTGCGCGAGAGAGTCCCTCGTTCGTGGTCAAGCTGATCAATAAATTCAGGCGGAAATGAGAAGGATACTTTTTGCATGATAAATCTCCTTGGCGAATGTGATTTATGTTTGTGATTGACAATATGTCATGATATTAATGAACATGTCTCTTGTCAAGATTGATGTTGAAAAAGCTGAATTTGGCCTTAAATGCATTTTTTCGACGGCAAAAATGTCATTCTAAGGCCTAAAAGAGACCCTGTTTTTAAGCTCGTGCCATAGTTGGCGGCGTTCTACCTTGGTCTGACCCCAGTTTATTATCTTGAGATCAACACTTTTTTGGATGCTGAAATTGATATGAAATACGGCACCCTTTTTAGATTGTCAATTTTTTGCGGGGCAAGGCGGGGAGAACTTTTAGGTTTGAAGTGGACGGATGTTGATCGGGAAAATACCATTTTCGAAACAAATGTAGCAAAACGGTAGTAAAAAACAAAAAAAAGAGGTTACAGCCAAAAACCATAACCTCCTGAAATTACTGGTAGGCACGGGGAGATTTGAACTCCCGACTTCTACCGTGTCAGGGTAGCGCTCTCCCCCTGAGCTACGTGCCTTTAATTGTCATCTTCAAGTAGCATCGGCCGTTTTTGCTGTCAAGGAAAATCCATCGAATGCAGCATATTGAACAAGGAATGTCGACGTATGGTATTGTTTCACTTTAATTCATACTGCATAACCTATCGAAATTATTAAGTGTGAGATTTTATTTTGTGCTTTTTACGCCTTTTTGCAGCCATATCAACTCTTCACAAGCTCGATTCGTATTAAATTCTCTGTCACCTCCGAAATATTAATCCCGAATGATTCAAAATTTTTCAGCATCAAAGCTGCTGCCAGATCTTTGGCTTTTCCTTTATATTCAACCAACAAAACTGCCTCATTGTTTTTAATCTCTTTTACCTGGATTCCCTCCACGCCGGAAATCGTGTTCAGAGCTTTTCGAAACTTAACATAGCTGGCGAGATGCCCCGTACCTTGAATGCTCACTTCGACAACGGCCGGTCTGCCGGCCTGCCGCTGCCAAACCTCGGCCAATTGATGCGCAAGTTCCTGACCCGCCAGGTCTCCAACATTCGCAAGCGCTTCTTTGCCGCCGATGGTGTCGTCTTCATCAGCAGCCACTACCGTGCGGGTAAAGTTAAGCATGGGTTCCGCGGAATCTGTCCGGATTGCTCGGACGGTGACCGTCCCGTTAAACGATCTCATGGCCGAGCCCATAACGTTTGCAGAAGGACTTGCAGTCGACATTGCCAGCACGACCACATCTGCCTTGAGACTGGTGCCCAGCGTCGCTGCTTCCTGATCCGTCAGGGTTGGCTTATCCAAATCGTCCCAGTTAATTAAAGCTTCTTGCCGCGCCCCCCGGTGGTCTATTATTTCAAATCCGGCCTCTTTTAACCGCTCGGTCAGCGCTGTTTCAGAAACAGATTCGAAATTTGAATCCTCTGCGCCCCACCAAAATATCGGTAACGGCTCTCTGACATTCTTTTCAACGACCAGAAACAATACCCGGGGCAGCGTTGTGCGGGTCCGCAAAATGCCGGCATCGGACAATTGTTTCGAAATTTGTTCTCCTGACACAGTGGCTTCTACCACCACACGATAAGATTTGCTGCGAGCTGCTTCTGTCAGCACCTTGTAGTCCCGAACAAAGGTATTTGTTCGATCGAACACCAGTTCGTTCAGTTGCGGAAAATTATCCACCAAAGAATCTACCTGCAATAGATCTTCGATCGCCAAGGCCACTGCCGTAACAAGACTGTTCGAAATGGCCTTTTCCCGGGCGGCGGACACATTGCCGCCATAGACCGCTGCCGCTCCAATCACGACATATGTCTTGGTTTCGGCAGGTCCCTGTCCGGATGCCATGCCAACTTCCATCAATACCGCAGCCAGGCAGAAGGACACAAGTATCAATCTGTTGAAATTGAGAATAATTATCCGCATGCGATCTAGCCCCCTGTGACTGAGAAAAGATTAAAGCGCAAATACCCAATAAAGGATAATTCTTTTGAAATCAAGAATAAAGATGATCGCCCTAGACGCTGCGATTCAGAACATAGTCTGCGATATCCAGCATTGTATCTTTGGTCGCAGAGGGATCAAATACAGCCAAAGCCTTTTTTGCAGTGTCAATGAAAGAGGTTGCCGTATTATGGGTATATGTCAGGCCGCCGTATTTTTCCAGCAAACCCGTCAGAGTTTTAAAATCCGCCTCAGAAAATTGCGGATCCTGGATAATTTTTATCATTATATCCCGATCGCCGGAGGGTGCCTGCTTCAGGGCGTAGATAAGCGGCAAGGTCAATTTTCCTTCTCTGAGATCGGCCCCAACTTCCTTGCCGAACTCGGAAGTCTCCAGAGTGTAATCAAACAGGTCATCCGCCATCTGGAATGCGATCCCCAGGTTATATCCGAACTCAGAGAGGGCCGTCTCCTGTTCCTCGGTTGCATCAGCTAAGATGGCACTAACACGACACGCGGCTTCAAACAGCATGGCGGTTTTACGGCGGATAACCTCATTGTATTCCGCTTCCGTCAGATTGATGTCGCCTTTTCGCATTAACTGGTGCACCTCGCCTTGAGACATATTTTCGGTAAGTCCGGCCAGGATCTTAACAATCCGCAGCCGGCCCGTAACAGCCGAAATTGACAAGGCCCGGGCAAGCAGATAATCGCCGACCAATATGGTGATGGAGGCACCCCATTTTGAATGCGCCGCCGGTTTCCCCCGCCGCAATGTGGCCTCGTCCACCACGTCATCATGCAGCAAGGTCGCGGCATGCAAATATTCCAAGGCGGTCGAAAACGTCTTTTCATAGTTGCCGTTATAGCCGCAAATCCGTGCCGAGAGGACCATCAGCAAAGGACGCAGCCGCTTCCCCCCGCTGAAAAGGATGTGACCGGCCACTTCGGAAACAAGATCCAGATAGGGATTTAAATTATCGGCAAGAGCCTTTTCGATATCATCCAGGTCATCTTTAACTGCTGAGAAGATCCGATGCTTCAGGTCATTCATACCGCGACTCCCATAAGATCATATTCCATGGCGTCCGTCACTCGCATATCAGCAAAACTTCCGATTTTTAGCTCCAAAGGTGATTGTTCGATGCTGATGTAGGATATTCCATCCACCTCTGGCGCCTGAAATTTGGTACGCCCTGCAAAAAGATGGCTCTCCAGGAATTCCTCCACCAGGATTTGTATCGTTTTACCGATATACTTCTGATTATTTTCGGACGAAATTCCCGATTGAGTAGACATGAGCTCGTGGTAACGGCCCGTTGCCACGGCATCCGGAATGTGACCGGATAATTGATGGGAGAACAGATCATCGGAATCCGAATAAATAAAAACCCCCAGGTGATCAAACTGCACATCCTCGATAAATTTCAGAAGCTGATTAAAATCCTTATCGCTTTCTCCCGGAAAGCCTACAATGATGGTGGTCCGCAACACGGCAGACGGGACCTGGGTGCGGATTCGATCAAACAGGCGATACAGTTCATCCTGGTTGTAGCGGCGGTTCATGTGTTTTAAAATGTCGGAGCTCACATGTTGAATGGGAATATCAAAATAGGGGCATAGATTGGGATGCGAGGCAACGGTATCGATAAAAGAGTCTTCGATGCTTTCCGGATGCCCGTAAAGCACTCTGATCCAGGGTTTTGCGCGCCCCCATTGATCATCAGCACCGATCACGGCAAGATCATCCACCAGGCGGCTCAGATTAGCCGGAGGTGACAAATCTTTTCCATAGGCGGTTGTATCCTGTGCCACCAACACCAATTCCTTAACTTGCGCAGCCATAAGCCTCCGAGCTTCGGAGATGATATCCGCGGGCAAGCGACTTTTTAGTCGTCCGCGCAGCTTGGGAATAATACAATAGGTACAGGTCTTGCTGCAGCCTTCTGCAATTTTAAGGTAGGCTAAATGAGGCAAAATTAATTCCCGGGGAGAATCTTTTTCCCGGTCTGCTATCAAATCCGGATCCGGCAACAGACACTGATTGGTAAACTTCGGCTCTGTGGCGGCTTTGACGATTTGATCATAGGCCCCGGTTCCCAAAAAAACGTCCACTTCCGGCAATGACGCCAGAATCTTCTCGCGATAACGCTCCGGAAGACAACCAGCCACTACCAGTCGATTGCAGGTTCCTTCCTTCTTGTATTCCGCCAGCTCTAAAATGACATCGATGGACTCCTGGGCAGCATCTTCTATAAAACTGCAGGTATTGACCACGATGGTTTCGGCCTCAGCAGGGTCATCCGTAAGGTTCCACCCGGCTTTTTTCAACCGTCCGATCATGGTTTCGCTGTCAACCTGATTTCTGGCGCAACCCAGACTTTCCAAATAAAGTTTCATGGTGGTTTTTCTATGATCAAAGATAATTTAGATATCACGAAAAAATAAGGTGGGTGGTCTGCATTGTCAATGCAGGGATTACCGTTCAAAGGTTCGCGGTTCGGGGTTCAGGGTTCAAAGGTTCTGGGTTGAGCACCGCCGCTGGCCTGAAAAGTAACCCCGCCGCAAGGAGGGCGGCCAGTTTGAAAGGAAAAGAAAGCTCATTGGGACCCAACCCGGACAAGCCGGAATTGAATTAGGTACTGAAAGGGTTCAAATATGCCGTTTTAAGCTATTTAGCTTTTGGGAGCGGCTTCCAGCCGCGATGGCTATAGAGCGAGATTTTTTCGCGGCCGGAAGCCGCCCCCACGAAAAATTGATGATATCCAAATCTTACCTAATCAACCAGTCAACCAATATACTATTCAACGAGGTGTGAATTTAAAACTTTAAATCCGCTGGAATATAGATCATCCAGCTGTCCACCCTCTCGTTCAACGACAATCATGCCCTCGACTTCATCGAGACGGTTGATCAAATCAAGTCCTTTTCCGGGGCTCATGACCATTATTGCGGTTGCCAACCCATCTGCAAATGTGCAGGTGTCGGCAATTATAGTAACGCTAACGACACCGTTGGAAATCGGATACCCGGTTCGGGGATCGATGATATGGGAGTAGCGGACGCCATCGACCACAAAAAAATTGCGGTAGTCGCCACTGGTGGCAAATGCCTTATTATGTAAATCGACGACTTTATAGACATCATCAAAAGCCGCATCTGTTTGGGGACGATTAATTCCGATGCGCCAGAATTTTCCATTCTTACTGGTCCCGGATGCAAATACCTCCCCCCCAATTTCAACCAGATAGTTTTGAAATCCTTCTTTTCGAATGGTATCGGCAACCTGGTCCACCCCATAGCCCTTGGCAATTGAGGAAAGATCCAGGGTCACCGAGGCATGTTTTTTTTGTAGAAATCCGGCTTCCGGAATGACAATATTATCGAATCCGATATTGGATAAAAGCGCCAAAATTTCCTGTTTCGCCGGGATCCTATTTTTCGATCCCTCTCTCCCGAAACCCCAAAGATCCACCAGCGGATTGACCGTGCCGTCCCAGGCACCGTCGGAAAGTCGGTAGATGGCCTGGGCGGTTTTCATCACCCGATAAAAGTCTTCGGAAATTTTGAATTTCCTGCCGGCCTGATTAATTTCATTGAAACGGCTGATCTCGCTGTCCTTTTGATAGGTAGACATGGCGGTGTTGATGTCAACCAACCGCTTTTCTATTTTTTCTTTTAACCCCGAAACCTTTTGAAAGTAGTCGGTAACAATCTTAATGTGATAGGTCGTTCCCATCGTGCGGCCCTGGATCAGGTGTTCCCGCTTCGCCCCACAATCGGTATATGCAAGGAAGATAATGATTGAGATCGCTATGGTTAAATAGATCTTCGTCATATTCTGATTCAAGCGCGCTAGCGCAACTTGAGATAATCTCTTATTCGCGGCTGGAAGCCGCTCCCACCTTTATTTGCACAGGCAATTATTCAGTTGTTATTTATTACCCCTAAAAGGATATATATTTTTCTTTTCTAAATGAGGAATTTTTCTGATGGGAAAAACCTGCGGAGAACGCAGCACATCAGGAATATAACAATTCAGAAAAGAAAAATTAGCATATCCTCGGCAGCTGTTCCCCCGCCAACATATCCACAATCCGCATCCCGCCGATTCGGGTCTCTACAACGACTTTGCCGATGTGATCTTCAACCACCGTTCCAATCACGGCGGCATCTTTTCCATAAGGGCTTAACCTTATCGCGGCCAGTACCGCATCGGTATCTTCTGCAGAGACAAAGGCAAGCAGTTTGCCCTCGTTGGCCAAATACAGGGGATCAAATCCCAAAAGCTCACAGGCTGCAACAACCTCCTTCTTCAAAGGAATATCCGTTTCGTTTATTTTTATGCCCACGTTGGATTTGTCGGCAACTTCATTTAAGGCCGTTCCCACCCCGCCTCGGGTGGGATCCCGCAGTACGTGGATTCCCCTGCCCACAGCCAGCATTTGTTTGACCATCTGGTTTAGCGGTGCCGTATCGCTCGTGAGACTGGATTCGAATGAAAGCCCTTCCCGCCGGGTCAATATGGTTATGCCGTGATCCGCAATGGTGCCGCTCAGGATAATTTGATCACCCGGCTTTGCCTGATGACTGGCAATATCGACATTCGATGGTATCAAACCGATCCCGGAAGTGTTGATAAAAATTTTATCAACCGCGCCTTTGGGCACAACTTTGGTATCTCCGGTAACGACGGTGACTCCGGCGATTTCGGCGGCTGTGCCCATTTCGTTGAGTATCTTTTCAAGATCCGTCATCGAAAACCCTTCTTCGATAATCAGACCGACACTCAAATAGACGGGGTCACCGCCGCACATCGCAACATCATTAACGGTTCCATTGATGGCCAGATCACCGATATTACCCCCGGGAAAAAAAATAGGGTCCACCGTAAAGGAGTCGGTTGAAAAAGCGAGTCTCATCCCTCCGAGTTCAAATATGGCACCGTCATTTAACTGGGACAGGATCGGGTTGTCAAAAATGGGCAGCAGCATGTCAGTGGTTAAATGGTGGGAAATCTTTCCCCCACTACCGTGGTCGAGTAATATTTTGTCATATTTCATGAAAATTATCCGTTCTTGTTTATTCAGGACACGGATGAACACCGATAAACGCGGATTAATAATTTATAATTTTATTCCCATGCTGGCAGAAAAATGAAATCCGTGGTTATCTGTGTCCTATAAATTTATTTCCACTTTATTCCGCATTCCCACATCCGAATTCCAGAATCTACCCTCTGCGCTTGAGCCACAAAATCCGCAATCCGAAATCCCAAATCAGATTTGGTACTTATAGTAAGCCGCACAGGTTCCCTCCGTCGATACCATGCAGGGCCCCACCGGATCGATGGGGGTACAAACCGTTTTGTAAAGTGGGCATTGCGGCGGTGTTTTTATGCCGGTGAGTACCTCACCGCAGGCACAACCCTTTGGATCCATTGAATCGGTAACCTGAATATCGAAAATTTTTGCCGCGTCGTGGCGTTCATACCGATTGCGAATCTTTAGACCGCTTTGCGGAATCGTCCCGATGGCGCGCCAGCAGACATCGGCCGGACGAAATACATCATCCAGCAGCTTCTGTGCTTTTGTGTTACCTGCAAACGTTACGACCCTTGAATACGCATTCTCCAAGGCCGGCCGGCCTGTCTCAATCTGCGCAACCAGCATGCTAATTGCCTGCAAAATATCGGCCGGTTCAAATCCGGCAATAACACAGGGAATTCGATGTCGTTTGCAAAATGGCTGATAGGCTTTTGCGCCGATGATGACGGAAACATGCCCGGGTAAAATAAATCCGTCAATTTGCACGTTGTCGGCAGCCATTAATGCCTCCAATGCAGGTGGTACCAATTTATGGGCTGCAATCACTGAAAAGTTATCCACATTCTTCTCCGCGGCCGAAAAAATAGCGGCGGCGATGGTTGGTGCGGTGGTCTCAAACCCGACACCAAGAAACACAACTTTCTTATCTGGATTCGTTTTGGCAATCTCGAGGGCATCAAAGGTTGAATACGCCACCCGGATATCCCTGCCGGCAGCCCGTTCTTTAAGTAAAGATGATTTCGTACCGGGCACCCGCATCAGATCACCGAACGTCGTGATAATGACATCATCCAATTTGGCCAGTTCGATAAAGGCGTCAATATCTGTTTGATCCGTTACACACACCGGACACCCCGGCCCCGAGAGTAACGATATGGTTTCCGGTAATACGGTGCGTATCCCGCTGCGAAAAATCGACACCGTATGGGTTCCACAAACTTCCATTAAACGAATCGGCCGCTTGCTGGTAGATTTAATTTTATCTATTAGATGTCGGGCCAATTCAGAATCCCGGTACTCATCAATGTATTTTAAGGTCATT
>JARFPZ010000140.1 GCA_029288035.1 Desulfosarcina sp. | reverse complement strand
GTGCTCAGCGAAATTATGCCTGAAAACCAGCTATGGCTCAATGATGAAGAGGCCGCAAAACTGGGCATTGCCAAGGGTGATCGGGTGCGGGTGACTTCCGCCGACGGCAGCCATTCGGGGACGATCAACGTTTACGTGACCGAATTCATTCACCCGGAATCGGTTTTCATGGTCCACGGGTTCGGCCGAAAAGTGCCCTGGCAAACCCGCGGGTATAACAAGGGATTGGGAGATTATCGTTTTGAAACCGGTCTGTTGGGCGTTTACGATCCGGTGGGAGGCGCCAATTCGCTGATGGAGTGTTTCGTAAAGGTTGAAAAAGCGGAATAATACGGAGGAAAACACATGAGCAAGTACTATATTTACCAGGATGCCAAACGCTGCATTGGATGTTTCAGTTGCGAGTCACACTGCAAAACAAAAAACAACTTGCCGATTGGCCCCAGATTGTCACAGATCATTCCGGTAGGCCCCAAAAAATTAAACAATCTACCGCGCATGTCTTATGTATTTATGCCCTGTTTTCACTGCCAGGAGCCCTGGTGTGTGGCTGCCTGTCCGACCGGCGCGATGCAAAAAAGACCCAAGGACGGTATCGTCTTCGTCGACGAGACACTTTGCGTCGGCTGTAAAGCCTGCATTACAGCCTGTCCATGGGGAACTCCCCAGTGGAACCCGGAGACCGGAAAAGCCGTCAAGTGCGATTACTGCATGGACCGAGTTGATCAGGGCCTGGAACCGGCCTGCGTAACCAAATGTATCACAAAATGTCTTCATTTCGGCGATCCGGCAAAAAAATCCCAGTCCAAACGTGACCGGCACGCAAAAAAAGTTGCCGATTTCGAATAAAACCAATCAACGATATCCACCATCCATACCGAGGGATTTCGGTATACGAGAGAAAAAATGCCCGAAACAAAATGCCCGGTAACTGATATTATCGGTAAATTGAGGGCCGCCATCGAGTCTGGTGGTCTAACGGACCCTAGAAGCAGACGCAGGGCGGAAGATATTTTGGCATTACTAAACGATGTTGCCTATGGCAGAGGTGATACCGAGCATCTGCCGACCATGGAATCGCTGGCCCGAAAACTGGAAGAACAGGGCAAATCAGAACCCTCCAAAAATGCCGGGAAATTGGTACGAACGGCGCTGGCGCAGCATCACGAAATCTTTATCAGCCATATCGACACCCATAACTGCTCATCAGGAGATTGTCTCAGACTGGCCCCGGCGCCCTGTCAGATGACCTGCCCGGCCGGACTGGATATTCCGACTTACGTCACCCTCATCGGAATGGGACGCGATGCCGAGGCCATCGACGTTATCCGCCGGGATTGCCCTTTTCCCTGGGTGTGCGGCCTGGTGTGTACCAGACCCTGTGAATTCATGTGTGTGCGAGCACGCATTGATACCCCGATCTCCATAAAATCGCTTAAGGGTTTTGCCGCTGAGAGGGCCATGTCCGAAGGCAGTTATAAAAACCCGCCCAAGGAACCGGACAAAAACAAGAAGGTGTGCGTCATCGGCGCCGGCCCCGGCGGTATGAGCGCAGCTTATTACCTGGCATTGAAGGGCTATGGCGTTCGCGTTATCGAGCAACAGCCGGTGGCAGGCGGAATGCTGCTGTTGGGCATACCCCGCTATCGGCTTCCAAGAGAGGTCATCGATCGCGAAGTGGTCATGTTAAAAAATTTGGGTGTGGAATTTCAGTTTAATACCGCATTCGGCACTGATATCACCCTCGCGCAATTGAAAACCGAAGGTTTTGAAGCTTACTTCTTTGCCATCGGCGCCCACCAGTCATTTAAACTGGGCATTCCCGGAGAATCGGATTTTCCCCAGGTCAAACAAGCCATCGATTTCCTGAGAGAAGTGGCCTTGGGAGACCGGCAGGTGCCGGGGAAACATGCCGTCGTGATCGGCGGCGGCAATGTGGCCATTGATGCGGCCAGAACCTGTCTGCGGCTGGGATGTGAATCGGTGACTCTGGCCTACCGCCGGGCGCGTTCTGAAATGCCGGCCGACCATGAAGAAGTGGAGCAGGCGGAGGAAGAAGGGATCCGGTTTGAATTTTTAAATATTCCGAGCGAAATCATCGGCAGCGGGGGCCGTTTGGAGGGTCTGCGATGCCTGAAGGCCAAATTGGTCAGTAAAAAAGGACAGGACCGAAAATACCCGGTTCCCATCGAAGGCAGCGAATATACCATCGGTGCGGATGTCATCATCTGTGCCATCGGCCAACAGGTCGATGCCGCCTGCATGGAATCCGTCAAGGGCCTGGAATGGACGCGCCGTCGAACGATCAACGTTCAGATGGCAACCATGGAATCTTCCCTTGAGGGCATTTTTGCGGCCGGCGATGCCGTCACCGGACCGGCAACTGTCATCGAAGCCATTGGCGGCGGTAAGCGGGCGGCCGAGTCTATAGACCGTTGGTTATCCGGTATTCCCCAGCCCAGTATGCCGCCGGTGCCGACCCGCCGTAGAAGGGTCGAGTACCTGGAAGTTCCCGCCATTACCAAAATGACCTTGAAACGGCCCGAGATGCCGCTGCTGAATATTGACCGTCGCCGCACGACATTCCAGCAGGTCGAGCTGGGCCACACCGAAAACATGGTACGCGAAGAGGCCCGGCGCTGCCTGCGCTGCGATATCTGCCTGAGATGCGGCAAATGCGTTGAGGTCTGCCGTGACAGGATGAAAGTGGACGCCTTGCAAATGGGTTATTTCGATTTTGATCACCCGGTGGCAACCGATTTCAGAGTGACCGAAGATCGGTGTATTTTATGCGGTGCCTGCGCCACCAATTGTCCCACCGGTGCGATGAGAATGGAAGACAGGGGCGGCGAAAGAGTTCTTTCTCTCTGCGGTACCTTACTCAACCGAAAAAAATTGCTGTATTGTCAAAGTTGCGGGGCCGTGCTGGGGCCGGAAAGATATCTTGACTTTGTTCACAAACGGACCCACGCAGTCGCCAGGGTTGCCGACGATCGTCGATTGTGCGAGGTCTGCGCCCGAAAATCAACGGCAAAATACAGCGCTGCTGGTGCGCCGGTGAAGGGGCGCAGAGCATAGGGCATAGTGCATAGAGCATAGGGTAGAGGGCAGAAGGCGGAATGGGGGATAAAAAAGAGAAGCCGGGAAGCTAGGAGGCTGTGAGGCTGGGAAGCTCGGAGGCTGAAGGCGGATTGAGGTTGGAGGCAAGAAGGATAGAAGATTGGAAGGTGAGAAGATAAAACTATGGATTATAGATGAAGGCCTAAAAAGGGAAAGACATCGGCTTCTAGCCACCCAAACGATTACAACGATCCTAACCAACTAAATCATCCTATGGTGAAATTAAGCCCAAAACAGGAGAACTTCAATGGTTTTTCGTCACGGCCAAAAAGTTGAAATATTTAGAAAATCGGAAGATGAAAGCTGGGAAAGCTACATGGATGAATTTATCGGGCTGCACGGCATCATAACCGATCCGGATGCCACCATCAACGACCCGGATGCCCTGGTGGCGGTAAGTCTGGAAGGCAAAGGTACCCACCGCTTTCCCCAGGATTGTCTTCAGCGCCTGGATGACTAAAAAGTGAAGGAAGGCTGACGCTTTGGAAGTGCTTGCCTTGTTAAAGGACAAAGGCCGACGGGTGCATACGATTGCAAGCAGCCAATCGGTTGAAGATGCCATCTGCTTGATGGCTGATCGCAAGGTCAGTGTGCTACTGGTAATGGAAAATGAGCAGCCGGCCGGTATCTTTAGCAAAGAAGAGCTATTCAAATTCTTGCTGGGAAAAAAAATGGCGGCGTTTTCCGAAATACAATTGGAAAATGCGATGACTCGCAATTTACTTTTAGCTAAACCCGAAGATCCCATCACAACTGTCTTGAGTAAGATGATCGCAGCCGATATTACTTACTTGCCGGTGATAGAAGAGAAGAAAATAATTGGAATACTGACATTAAAGGATATGATGAAGCATCAAATCGATGCATTGATCGATGAGATTCATCAGTTGAAAGACTATATCGCCGATCTGCATGAGGCCGGGCTGGACTAACTTTGTTGTTGCAGAATTTATACTGAATATTTTCCTTTTAGCCTTTAAACACAAGAATTACACGAAAATTTATTCTTGTTTCTGGAATTCATTATGAGTGGATTCCAGCAGTATTTTGGTAGGGTGGGCACTGCCTCACCGAATTCAGCTAATTGAGGCAGTTAATGGTGGGCAATGCCCACCCTACGAGAAAAAAAATATACAACGTTGGGGTTAATGCTAGTTTTGGTAGGTTGGGTAGAGCCTGATCATATATGTTGGGTTTCGTACCTCTACCCAACCTACGAAAATTATGCATTTACCGGAACATCATCTCAAAGGGCGAAACCCAACAAATCTAAATTAGCCTGGTTTTCATTCAACCACTAATTAGAATAAGGATTATATATGGTTACGATTACCATTGATGAAAAGGAATACGAAGCCGAAGAGGATATGACCGTACTTCAGGCGGCCAGGGCCAACGGTCTTCGAATTCCGACCTTGTGTTATCATCCCTCGCTCAAGCCTTCCGGGTCCTGCCGGCTGTGTGTTGTGGAAGTGCCCGGCCGGTCAAGTGGAAGACAAACCACCATGCTATCCTGTATTTTGAAGGTAAAAAACGGGATGGAGGTAAAAACCGAAAGCAAGGCGGTTAACAGGGCCAGAACCAGAGCGTTTAAGAATCTGCTCCAGATGGCACCCCAGGCCAAGTCAATCATTGCGATGGCCAATTCCTTCGGCATTGATCCAGGTCCGCCGCCAGACGGATGCATTCGCTGTCGCCTGTGTGTCCGGGTCTGCAAAGAAATTGTCGGACCTGGTGCCCTTAGAATGGAAAAAAGGGATGGCGTGAATTATGCCGTACCCATCGAGGGCCTTTGCATCGGATGTGGAACCTGTGCGAATATATGTCCAACCAAGGTTATTTTGGTTGAAGATCGCGAAAACACCAGAACCATCAAAATTCGGGACGAAGTCATTGGGAAGCATCCACTGGAAAGATGTGAGGGCTGCGGAAAGCTATATGCGACCCCTAAATTTTTGGATCATATTCATAAACGAACTTCCTCGCATACGGAAATGAAGTCTCCCCATAACTATTGCTCGACGTGTGCCAAGCTTTTTTCAGACCGCGTGAAGTCATTCAGCAAAAGGGTTCAACAATAATAGCAGCATCAGTCTTTAAAGATCCCGTCTCAAGATAAAGTCATTCTGGACATCGCTTCCGACCACAAATTGTTGCCGGTCGACAACTTTAAAATGCCATCGTCTATAAAAGGCATTTGCCCGCCCGTTTAACTCCCACGAACTGAGCCAGACGGTTCGATAACCCCGGGCGCCGGATTCAGCCAGACAGCTTTTCATCAGGGTATTGCCCACCCCGAGTCCGTAGCATTTTTCAAGCAGGTAGAATCTTATCAACTGGATGGCCATCGGATCTTTGATGGCGGCAGGGGGCTGGGTTGGATATAAATATGCGTAGCCTACGGGCTCGGCCTGAAGGTCGCTGATGAGATAAAGGGTATCTTTGTCGTCCAGTTGTGTTTTGATATCATCCAAAGAAAATGTGGTCCGCAAATGCGATGCCATATCTTCGGGTGAGTTTTGCGCGGCAAATGCTTCACGAAACGTGCGCTTGCCAAGTTCAACGAGCAATTCAGCATCCTGCCGGTGGGCTTTTCGAATAACCGTATCGGGCTGGTGCACCCGCTGGTTTAATATTTTACCAGTATTTTTTTCCACAAGGACACTGAGTGTTGAATGGATTCGAATATTAATTCATAATATCGTTTTCAGAGTCTCAAGGCTGATATTTGCGCCGCAGATAATCACAACGACATTTTTTCCGGCCAGGCGATGCCGACGCTTTACCATGGCGGCTATGGCCACGGCTGCAGAGCCCTCGATCAGCATGTGTTGTATTTGCAGAAATTCCCGCAGGTATTCTTTGATTTCATCTTCGGTCACGGTTTCATAATCATCGACCCATTGGCGGCATAAATCGAAGGTAACCGCACCCGGTTCGATGCCACCTGCCGTGCCGTCGGAAATGGTCGGCAGAGACGGCACGTCGAGAATTTGGCCGGCGTCGACGGACTGGATCATCACCTGGGAATTTTGCGGTGAGCAACCGATAATTTCCACCCAGGGCTGATTTGATTTGAGATAACCGGCGATGCCGGATATTAATCCGCCGCCGCCCAGTGCGACAAAGACGGTATCGATGCGGCTCAATTCGTTTACAAGCTCGACGGCAATGGTACCCTGGCCGCCGATAACCTGAACGTCGTTATAGGGGGGTATATACGTCAACCCTTTTTGTTCAGCGAATTTGCGGGCATGCGCTTCGGTGTCGGCCGTATCGCCGCCGAAATGGTGAACCTCGGCTCCCAGGTCTTCGATAACCTGTAGTTTGCCGTGAGAGGCATTCTGCGGCACAAAAACGATTGCCCTGCCACCGAATTTCCCAAGGCCGTAGGCGACTGCTGCGCCATGATTGCCGGTGGAGGCGGTGACAACCCCCCGATCCCGCTGCGCGGGGCTAAACGACAGCATCTTATTCATCGCACCCCTTAATTTAAAGGAGCCGGTGTGCTGCAGATTCTCCAGTTTGAAGTGGACATTTGCTTCTGTCAGCCGGCTGTAATACGGGGAATATTCCAGTATCGTCTTCCTTATGTACGGACGGATTCGTATTGCGGCGGCAATGACTTCTTTGGCAATATCCATGGCGATAGCAGGTTCAGTGGTTCGGGGTTCAAGAGTTTATAGGTTCAGAGGTTCACAGGTTCAGGGATCAGAGGTTACGTATCTATAATTCGCCACGCTTGAAGAGCGAACAGCAGAATATCGAACCGTAGAATTTCGAAAAGTGAAATCGCTGCGCTCAATCACTTTTTAAAACAGACAGAATTCTATCATTGACGGTTTCGTAAAAAGTCGGCGAATCGTCATGCCGGACTTGATCCGGCATCCAGAACCTATTGAAAATACTGGATTCCGGCTTTCGCCGGAATGACGGTAAAGCGTAAGAATTGGCTTTTTACGAGTTTATCATCATTGGACGTTCGATGCTCGACGTTCATCAGTTTGATTTTCGATTTTACTGGCCACTTTTCAGGCCAGCGGCAACCCTGAACCCTTGAACCCCAGAACCCACCCCATCTACCAAGCCGGTCCGGGAACCTTCACATTTTTCATATCGTCGATCAAAAAATCCATACCCAGCTTGCGCAAACTTTCATCGCCGGGGATCGTGCTGTCAATATCCCATCCTATATTTTCGAGATATTCCCGGGACAGGGTTTTGAGATCCACCGTGATGTTTTTTACGTTGCCCTCGCTGAGCGGGGGATCACCCACGATCCGTCCCGGTAAATTGCGGGCCAGGGGATTGATTCCTTCACGCAAGTTGAAGGCATGGCGCATGGTGAAGATTCTCAATCCCGTTTCAAGGAGACTGTCCATATCGAATTCCCAACCGGTGGCGGCCGAAAGCTGGTCCGGCATTGACTGGACCGGATAACTCAAATAACCGAACATGCATAGCCCCGCTGCATTGCATACCTCCATCAACGCCACGCACTTCAGATGATTGGTCGCATGACCGGAATATGTATATTTATCGACTTGATCCAGTTCGAGGTCGGGTGCCGGAATCATTTCCCCGCCCTGGGTGTGACGGCCGGGTGTGGCACACAAATAATACGTCATCGCCAGGCCGGGTATAAACTTCGGGTCATGGGCCGGTATTTCTTCACCCTGAATGTGGACTGCGTACTCCGTACCCTTTTGACCGAGTTTTTCCCAGGCGACCTTGACACCGTCCGCCAGCACCTCTCCGAACCCTTCCCGCTTGCCGATTTTTTCCGTCACTGCGACAATGGATTCGGCATTGCCCCAGGTCATCTCCAGTCCATCGGTGTCGGCGGCGGTAATCAGGCCGTTTTCGTAACATTCGATGGCATAGCCGATGGTGGCGCCCACGGTAATTGTGTCCATGCCATAGTTGTTGCAAATTTCGTTAACCTTGACGATGGAGGGCAGATCGTCGTTTAGCAGGTTGGCACCGAACATTGCCAGGGTTTCATATTCGGGCTTGTGGCCGATACCATCATTCAGCTCAAGGGAAAATTTACCGCCTTTTTGTGCCAATTTTCCACCACAGGCGATGGGACAATGCCAGCAGCCGTATGGCTTATAGCCCTCCATTCCGATGACGGCGTCGTCACTGATTTTGCGGCTCGGCTCTGATGGAAAATCCGTCGTTCCGGCGCCGCCCCAGTTCTTTACAGGGCTGTCTCCGCTCAGGATAGCATCATGGGTGATGCCGGCGGTACCATACTTATTGAATACCTCATAGGCACCGGTGGCCTCTTTTAGATACTTTTTACGAAGTTCCTTCATTTTGCCTTCATCGTGCATGGGAACCTTCATTTTACCCTTGACCACCACCGCTTTTAGTTTTTTGGCGCCCATGACTGCGCCTAACCCGGAGCGGCCTGCAGCGCGTTCCTTGTCGTTCATGATACAAGCGGTCAAAGACAGCTTCTCGCCGGCGGGACCGATGGAGCAGATCTGGATATTTTTTCCATGACGCTCTTTCAGCAGATCCTCTAAAGATGTCACGCCTTGGCCCCACAGATCGCTGGCGTCCAGAAGCTCTGCCTGGCCTTCATCGATCATTAGATAAACCGGTTTGTCTGCAATGCCCTTGAATAGCACACCGTCAAAGCCGGCAAACTTGAGATGGGGTCCGAAAAAGCCGCCGCAATTGGCATCTCCCCAGCCCCCGGCTGTTTTAGGAGACTTGCCGACGGCCACAAAGCGCGACCCAATGATCGCAGGCGTACCGGTGAGCGGACCTGTCAGGAGGCCCAGAATATTGTCCGGTCCCAGTGGATCGGCACCTTTTGGTATGCGATCATATAAAAGCCTGGCACCGAGCCCATAACCGCCGATATAGTCCTGACAAATGCTTTCCTCAAGCGCTTCGGTTTCAATACTGCCGGTGGTGAGATCAATATTTAAAATTTTACCCATATACCCGTTTGCCATTTTTTCCTCCTTGTGGTTTTGGTTAGTCGGTATTTTTTTTCTTTCGTATCACAGCTGGAATTGGCAAGGTTTTATTAGACACAGCTCTGGTTATTAATTAAATAAAATTGACCGTAGTGCTTTGTAGACTGTGCTATTACCCTTAAATTGAACCCTTTAACCCATTGTGAATCATCCTCCCGTGATGAGGGGTACGATGTAAACTTCATCGCCATTGTGGAGTTCAGTTTGCATGCCGTCTCTATAGCGAATATGTTCGCCGTTTACAAATACCGGCAAGGCCTCGCGAAGTTTTCCGTCACCTTCGCACCAGCTTTGGTATACTTGGGGATGGCTTTCCTTAACGGACTGCAGCAGCGGTTTGAGGCGAACCGGCCCCTTTTCTGGAATTTCCGAAATTAAGATGTTCCTACCGCAAGATAATTTTAACTTCATGATTCTGATTCCGTTATTTTTAGGTCCGATCCGAATGCCTAAATCCGGTATCCCGGATCAGGAAGTGCGTTTCGGCTTTAAATCTGTTAAGGCAGATTAAAAAACAGTGATCAGCAAACGCAGTTTGCAAGGCAAAGATAAATCCGGCCGATGTCTGGCTTTATCCCCACAAATGGGTGGAAATTTATGGAAATTGCAATTATCTGTCAAGTGTTAAAGAGATCCGGATGAAATTAGGGTTCGCTTTGATGAGATTTGAAAAATAGGAGCAAACTTTCCACCAGCTCAGCCATGAACCGGTAGTCCAGTTTTTCTATGGTATCCGATGGACAATGATAGTGAGGGTTGCGGAAAAAAGCGGTGTCCGTGATCATGACCGCCTTAAATCCCTGATCCCAGAAGGAAGCATGATCACTGAGTCTGACAGCCGGAACGATCCTGCCGTTGAACGGAATTTTTGTTTTTATTACCGGAAGTTCCGGGTTGTTTTGAAATGCGTTAAACAGGGCTTGGGTAAATTTTCCGGATTTGAAGTTGCTGACGATACCGATATAGTTTCCTTGTTTGGGATAACCGAAAAATCCCAGCGGAAACGGATACTTCTGGCATCCCGGCTCATAGCAGGCATAACCCACCATTTCGAGGCAAATCATGCCATCGATCTTTTCCTGTTCCTTGCGTGCCCTTTTGGCGTAAACCCTGCTTCCCATGTAGCGAGTACCATAAGCCGGTGGTTCCTCCAGGGCAAAGGAAACAAAAGTCACCGTCAGATCGAGGCCGGCTTGCTTGAATAATGCCTTTAGGCCCCTGGCGGTCTCCAGCTGGACGGCAATTGCACTGGCGTTGTCATCGGCCCCGACGGTACCGGAAACCGAATCATAATGGGCTCCCAGCAGGTATCGACGGGAGGGTTGAGCGCCGGTGGAAATATCGGCAATGACGTTGTCAACTTTGAAATCGACGTAATCATATGGGTCCCTTTGCACCGCAATTCCAATATTTTCGTAGAACAACCGGATATAATCAGCAGTTTTGTCCAGATTTTCAGGGTAACGTACGCTACGCTCACCAATGGTCTCCGTCAGAGCTCGAAGATGCGCCTCGAGTCGTTCTGCGGTCTGCTGGATGTCGATCATGGTTCGTATCCGAAGTTCGTTACTGTCGGCAGCGTGTAAAGGATAGCTTGAAATTAAGCAGGTAAAAGCAGTGTACAAAATGACAATATACTTCATCCTTATATTAACGCTGCAATTAAATAGACCATCAGATAGCCACCAGCCCGTCATTCTCGCGAATACGGGAATCCAGAAATCGCAAGGCCTTTTCTGGATAGCGCTAAAGCTTCACTACGTGCCCGGCTCTCCGCTCCGCTGCGGCCGGAATGACGAGTTTAGTTGCCAGGTTAACAATTGGAACCGGGTTAGGAATTTAAAATAGTGCAAGATTTGATGTGGACCCTGGACTTCTGAACCCGGGACACGGAGCGATGTCCTCTTTTTTTCTTATACCAGGGTCCTCTGCACCAGATTCATCGAAGCACTATTCAGCACCGAGATACTTAACCATGCAGACCGCGCTGGCGGGACATAAATTACGAAACTCGTTGGTCTCTTGAATTCCGGCTGGAGCGGAATCCCGTGCAATTGGCCGGTAACCGCATTTGTTAAAAAAACTCTCGGCCGTCAGGGTCAATAAGTAGAGGCTACCCACTTCCATTGATCTAGCATAATCCTCTATTTGACCGACCAGTCTGGTTGCAATTCCGCGGTTGCGATAGTCTGCATCAACGGCCAACGAACGCAGCAGTGCGCTGCGGCTCTTTATTTCGAGCCCGACCACAGCGACCAACTTCGGTTCATTCCATCCCAGGACGAAATGCTTTAATCGAGCCGTGGTGATATCCTCATGGTGCAGATCATTGTCTGCCAGTAACCGCCTTATCTCAGGTTCATTGTCCTTGATGGCAAAAGAATATTTCATTTTAATATGCCTTAAACGAAGCGGTTCTATGTTCAGAGACCCGGGGTCAGAGGTTGTCATATCCGGACATTGGTCATATGTCAACATAACTCTGACTGAAAAGCGCTTCACAAAACTGCCAAAAATTTAAAAAAAGCTAAACCAAGTTAACAATAGAAATTTAAATATGTCTATTTCGTTGACAATATTGGCGGTGCTCCTTTAGAGCTCACATCAATTTTCGCAAAATTCTTACAATAGAATTTTGTCTATTCATCAATACCTTATCTTCATTAATTTGCTTCTATTCCTTCACCTTTCTCCAGCTGGCACAGTAAATGCTCTGTAAATTTCAGTAAAAATATACAGAAGTTTCGAACACCCATACTATCCAAGCACCCATAATATTCAGGCACCCATACCAAACGATCAAATGACATTACCTGTCATTGCAGCTATGGCGCATTGGCTCCTGCGATAATTATGAGGCAATATTGCCTTCTGCAGTTAGCGGCTTTCGGCTCGCTCAGGGTATCGTAAATCGTGAGATCTAAGCATGGCAAATAATGAAATTTTAGAGGATCTTTTTTTTGTCGAAACCGGGACAAGATCGGTGAAGATCTGATAAAAAAGATCATCGTTTATACCCTACTGATGAAAAAGCGTATTAGAGAAACGACATTTTTCCCATACCTGATGGAAAACCATTGGTTTAAAGAGACGGTAGCTCTTTATTTCAACGGCGAGTACGAAGCAAAATATACTGAAATCATGAATACGTTCTTTAAAAAAGGAATCATTAAACAAAAAAACGGTGATTTATATACAGCGGTAAAACCATAATGAATAAAAAAGAATTGGTCAAAAGGGTCGCCGAAAAATTGGATGGGCTGTCCCAAAAAACGGCGGCCAGAGCCGTCGATGCGGTTTTCGAGTCGATCGCCGAAGGTTTGCAGGAAGATGGAGTTGTTACCATCGGCAAATGGGGAACTTATTCAGCCGAGGACATCGCCGGCGAATAAAAGGGCTGATGATTTATCTGATCCGCTGCGGATCGTTCGACCTTGTCATTCGATCCCGAGGCTCACGGCGGGAGGCTCACGACAGGTTTTCCCATTGACAGCTGGACAAATCAAAAAACTTCTCGGCTCTGGAAGGACTGCTACGCGTAAAAATTCTGAAAAGCGGCACGATTTTCAGTATATATCCTTAATTGTCAAGTGATCACCGTGGTCTGCCTTCAATGGGCGATCTCATTTACGGTCTTCAGCGACATTAGTATAGAGCATGGGCTCAAAACCGCTCACCAATCCCCATTCCTGGGACCTGACACCCAATGAAGCCATTGCTGTGCAAGCGCATCTGGCGGGCAAAGTAATTAGAGCGTCCGGGTTCGACATTGTAAATGTTACCAATGTGGCCGGGGTAGATACCCATTTCCATCAGGGTCTGGCGGTTGCGGCCGTGGTTGTTATCAGGCTATCCGATTTGTCGACAGTAGATTATGCAACCGCTGTCAAAAAGATACGTTTTCCGTATATCCCGGGGCTGCTTACGTTTCGTGAAGGCCCAGCAATTCTCGCTGCCCTGGATCATTTAACCGCTGTTCCGGATCTGCTGATTTTCGATGGGCAGGGTATCGCCCATCCACGACGCTGCGGCCTTGCCAGTCATATAGGCTTGCTGTTGGATATACCTTCCATTGGCTGTGCCAAAACTAGATTGTCGGGCCGGTATGAAGAGCCGAGTATCGAAAAAGGCAGCTACTCCTATCTGAAGGATGGTGACGAAACCATTGGCGCTGTGGTTCGAACGCGAAGTAAAGTCAAGCCGTTATTTGTGTCGATCGGGCATCGTATAAACTTGCAGGACAGCATAAACATGGTTTTAAGATGCTGTTCCAAGTACCGACTGCCGGAGACCACCCGCCGGGCGGATAGATTGGCGCGAGGAGGAATGATTAGTTGATTGGTTGACTGGTAACTAGTCGAAATAACCCAAACCGCCCGAGCCGGAATTGAAGACTGAAGATTGAAAATTGAAGATTTGTGGAAGTCGCTCTCCGAGGCGTAGGCGCTACAACCCCTACGAGCCGGAGGCTTCGCTCCGTCTTTTGCTTACTTATGATATTTCATCTCACGAATCATGAAACCCTGAGCGCTCGATGATCAACCCAGCTCACCCGACACCTGAAAGGCTCGCATAAATTTTCGGTCAATATAATCCTTCATTGCAAATCCGAGTCTGCCGCCCCATACCATGGAATGCCAGTCGACGATGGCCGTACCGTCCCCCATATTCAGGGCTAGCAAAACTGATTTTTGCGGTACAAATTGTTGCAGCTCATGACCATTTAAGGTGCTCAGAAGATTATGCAGCAAGATGGGATTCTGCCGGACGGCATACACGCCGACTTTGGCGAGGGGTCGCGGTTCAAAGCTGATACAGTCACCACCGCCAAAAATTTCCGGATGAGTTACAGATTGCAAAAACTGATTGACCAGCATGCCGCCGTCAGGACCGGTGGGGAGCCCGGAGTCTTCAAATAATCGGGATGGCTTGACGCCGATCGCCATGAAAATAATATCATTTTTCAGAACGGTACCATCGGAAAGCTCGACATCACCGTCCTTGATAGCAGACATTCTGACGCCTTCCATGACCTGCACATTCCGGCCACCCAATGATTTCAGGACTCGCTGCCTTACACCGGCTTTAAATTGAGGAAGCAGGCGCGTTCCGGCAACGAGGGTAATCCGGCATCTGCCCGATTCATTTCTGACCAGGCGCTCCAGGTTGCCGGAAACCTCAACACCGGTGGGACCGCCTCCGATGACAGTCGCCTTCAAGTCCTGGGTTTTTAAAATTTCGATGATTTTGCGATTTGCTTTTAAAAGATTTTCGATGGGCTTGACCGTAACAACCGATTTATGAGCGCGTAGCGGTTCCGCCAGCGGCACAAAACTACCCGTGTTTAAAGAAATTGCATCATAGGATATTTGGTTACCGGACTGCAGTTCGAGCTTCCTTTCATCCGGCATGACCTTGACGACCTTGTCTTCGACAAATGCAGCGCCCCGGTCTTCGGACAACTTCTTTACGTTGAAGCGGATTTCATCAGGTCTGTATATCCCCGATAACATTCCGGGTCCCATGCCGGAATAATAGTGCAGTGAGCTTGTGCTCACGACGGTGACATCATGGCCGGAATTTGTAAATTCCTTCAAATTTTTTAAAACGGTTAAATGTGCGTGGCCGGCACCCACGATAACCAGATGCTTTCCCATAAAATCGTCCCTATACTATTCCTAAACTGATCGGTTCCAGGTTCAGGGTTCAAAGGTTACAGCTGTTGGAAGCTGCATGCGATATTGATCAAGATCCATATTACCCAATTTTACCCGTTGGGTGAAAAGGCGTTATTGACATGTGAAAGCTGAATCCTTTTGATAAGAGCTAGTTGGGAGTTTTTTTAACCCTGAACGTTGAACCCGTAACCGTTTAACCTTTTCACTGATTCATCAAATCTTCGATTTCATCGGCTTCTCTGGGAATTGATTCCGTTAGATCCACCGGCCCATCCTCGGTGATTAAGATATCGTTTTCAATCCTGATACCGATGGCCTCGTCTTTGATGTAAATACCGGGTTCGCAGGTAAGCACCATCCCAGGTTCAAATTTGCGGTATCTGTCACCGTAATCATGAACATCCAAGCCCAAATGATGGGAGGTGCCATGGGGAAAATACTTCTTATAGAGCGGTTGATCCTCGGATTGCTTTTTCACTTCCCCGGCGTCCAGCAGCCCCAGGCCGATCAATTCGGTTTCCATTACTTTACCGACTTCCCGGGTAGACTCATCGAAGGTTTGTCCCGGTGTCAGCATTTGAATGGCCACTTTATGCACATTTAAAACCGCATTATAGACCGCTTTTTGCCGTTTTGAAAACCGCCCGTTTACCGGTACCGTGCGGGTAACATCCCCCGCATAGTTGGCGTATTCGGCGCCAAAGTCCATTAAAACCAGATCGCCCTCCCGGCACTGTTTATTGTTTTTGACATAATGCAGGATGCAGGAATCAGCTCCTGACGCAATAATGGTCTGAAAGGCGGGTCCTCTGGAACGGTTTTTCATAAACTCGTGACAAATTTCAGCCTCGATCTCGAATTCCCACACGCCGGGTGCGATGAAGCTTAACAGGCGACGAAATGCTCGTTCGGTGATGCCGGCGGCTTTTTTTATCAGGTCTACCTCTATGGGTGATTTAACGATGCGCAGGTCGTGCATGATCGGTGCCAGTCGCCTGTAATGATGCAATGGGAAGGTGTCGCGGCACCAGCGCAAAAAGCGCCGGTCTCTGGTTTCCACACTGTCATCCGCCCGTAAATGTTCATTGGTGTTCAGGTAGATTTTCTCGGATTGAAACACCAGGGTTTTGAAAATTGTATTAAATTCATGATTCCAGTGTACCGTTTTTATTCCGGAAACGGCCGTGGCCTCGTCTTTGGTGTATTTTTGGCCTTCCCATAAGGCAATCTGTTCGTTGGTTTCCCTCAAAAACAAAATTTCCCGGTGCTTTTCTTCCTTGGCATCCGGGCAGATCACCAGTGTGCTCTCCTCTTGATCGATGCCGCTTAAACAGAACAAATCAGTCTGCTGAATAAATGGATGGATGCCATCCGCACTGGTGGGCATGATGTCGTTTGAATTAAAAACGGCGATGGAATTCGGCTGCAACTGTTCAACAAATCGTTTACGGTTTTGAACGAACAGATCGGTATCAATCGGTAAGTATTTCATTTTATTCTTTGTGCCCCAATCCATGGGCTTCTTTAAATTGGTGCCACTCGTCATGGTCGATATTTCCATCTCCATTCAGATCGGTGGCCTTAAATGCTTCCGGCGGGGCATCCGGGAAATAGTCCTTAAATTCCGTCCAATTGACCAAATCATCTCCATCAGTATCCATATCGGGAAAATGCGCGTTAAAGCCCTTTGGGTCCGGTAAATCTTGTTTATGATGTCTGGACTTCGATGCACAACCAGATATCATACAAACCACTAAAATAAGACTCAAAAAAAAGACCAATTTCTTCATGTCAGCTACCTCCATAAATCATATTTTAATGCCTTGGAATTCTACAACTTTTGAATCTTGTATTAAATTCATCTTATAGCGGAAGATATCGCGTATGTCCATAACAGAATTGACAGATCCCAAGCCATTCGGTAGGTTATATAGTCTCAGACCTCATAATTTTGTTTATAATTGGGCAATATTTTTTGGACCAACACGCGGCACATGTTATCAAAATCCAGTATCGAGCATAAGGAGATCCAAATGAACGCGAGCATGGAAATTCACTTTCCCGGAGGTAGAAAAGTTTATTCTGATTACAAGGGGTTTACGATTAAAACCGATCAAAGCAAGGAGGACGGAGGGGACAATACCGCTTCGACGCCTTCGGATCTATTTTTTGCAGCAGTGGGTTCATGTATGGGGCTTTACGCGTTGGATTTTTGTAAAAGGCGTAAGATCGATCCTGGTCAATTAAAGATTTCCGTTGACGTGCGGTCCCATGATAAAACCCATCTGGTCGAAAAAATGATTTTCAATATTGATCTCGCGCCAGAATTTCCACAAAAATACACCTCGGCCCTGATCCGGTCCATGAAGCTGTGTTACTTAAAAAAGCATTTTGAGTTTCCGCCACAATTTGAATTTGTGACCCATCAACAATAATTTCAGAACTACTGACATGTCGTAAAATCCGATGCAAAACCAATGACTGTGATCGTGTCAACAATGCTGGATTTCGGGCGAATCATTCTGAAATTCAAGGTGGTACTGTGAATAGAAGATACAACGCCATGGTTTCATCGGACTGGAACGGGTGTCTGGCACCCTGCGGACCGTTTGATTTCATTTCTTTTACATATCCAGGATTGAAGTCCGATTTAAGCGCAATCTTTAAGCAATACACCGGCAATATCATTTCCTTGGGTGAAGCCGCTGCACAAATCCGGAAATTGCTGCCAGATCCTATCTCTCCGGATCAAATGGATGCCTACCTGGACGAATCCTTCACCACCTACACGGGTGTGCCGGAACTGATTGAATGGTGTTCAAGCCATAACATTCTCTTTATGATTAATACCACCGGCATGATCGGCTATTTCCAGCAAATCTTCGCCAATAACTTTCTTCCCCCGGTGCCGGTGGTATCGGCCCACCCGCTGATACGCTACCTTCGGAACACCAGTGGTTCCTGTCGCTTTTACGAACTGTTGGAAACCCGGGACAAAAGCAAAAATACCGACAGGGTCGCCCGCTCATTGGCCATTCCGGTCGCAAAAATAATTTTACTGGGAGACAGCGGCGGAGATGGGCCCCACTTTGAATGGGGGAAGGCGAACGGCGCCTTTTTGGTCGGTAGTATGACGAAGCCGTCTCTGGATGTCTACTGCCGTAAAAAGGACATTGATATTGACCTGCGCTTCGGCCTTGACTATAGCCGACGTGAGAAGCGAAACCTGCTAGAAGAATCCCAGGTAAATTTTATGAACTTGGCTACAACGATTGAAGAGATTGTTGACCAATGACCATCAGGCTTTTAATCCATTCAATTACAAAGACAATTCCCTAACACTCCCAACGTCGGATCGCTCATTCTACCACCATCGTAATCCAGAAAGCAGCCGCTAAACTCATGGGGTGCATATTCCATTGTTGGCCCAGAAGTTGCATTTTAAACATAGTGTAGTAATTGGGCGTTAGGCTCTTTTTATATTTAACTTATTAAAATCACTTTATTATTAGATATTTCAGACCGGCGACAAAAGGAGTTATTATTATGAATATAATTTCCTATTCTGAAATTCAGGTATTAAAAAGCCCGCTAAATATATTTTTATTAAGACTGCCTAACTTTTTTTTCAGACATGTGAATAAAATCAAAAGAAAATTATCATTTGATGCCTGGTCTATTTCAAACAGACACGACGCAGATGAATCTATTAAAGTTCTCTTTATAGGAAAAAATGAAATAGACAAGAACTACTTTTGTAATCTCATATTTAATGAAAATTGCGATGATATTTATCTGGGGAGAGTAGGGATTTGGAGATTATTATTCTATTACTTGGGATGCAAAAAAAACTATGATCTAATTATTGTCAGAAGTAGAATGAAATTGTGCAACCTGTTCAAATCGAAACGTAATTTTGTGGTCCCTGCCTGGGTTGACTGTGAGATAGACCTGCGCGGTGATATGGGATCGCTAAGTATGTCAAAAAAAAGATTAAAAAATAATTTAAGGAAAATAAAACGAGGTAATTTTAGATACGCCACTACAAAAGATCCCGTCGATTTCCATTTTTTTTATTATAAAATGCACCTTCCCTATATTTCAAAAAGACACACCGACGCAGCTTTCAAAATGAGTTATAAAGAAATGAAAGAAAGTTTCGAGAATGGCGAATTGCTCCAGATAAAAGAAGGACAAAGAATTGTTGCAGGCGTGATAATAGATTATAAGATGATGAATGGTGTTCCGAGAATAACCAAATTAGGGGTTTTAGAAGGAGATTTTGAGTACGTTAAAAGAGGGGCACTTATCGCCCTTTACTACTACACGATCCGATACTTAAAAGAAAGAAACTTTGAAAAATTCAGTCTTGGCTCAACACGGCCATTTTTTAGCGATGGTGTTTTACAACATAAACTAAATTGGGGTGCAAAAATTGTTTGTGAATCATCGAATGCGTTTCTGCTGTCTTTACTATCAAAAAATAAATGCTTAAATAGCTTTTTATCATCCAATCCCTTTATATTGAGAAATAGAAACAGCCTTACCCTAGCAACCTTTTCTGACCCTAGTTCCAATGAATGTCCATATTTACCCAAAGACAAAGAAAAATTAAAATTATGTGGATTGGAGAAGAGTACCTCATATAATTTGGTTGGTTAAAAGATCTAATTTACCTAACGTTTTTGTTTATCTTGATTTTTCGCTCAATCAGTGACACGCTCCCCAAACACTTTCAAGGCGGGTCCACCAATAAGCGGATCATCGTAATCCAGAAACTTGCCGCTAAACTCCCGGGGTGCATACAACCCCAGCCAGGCAATGGAGCGGGCCGGAACTTCTGCCGGCTCCAGTTCTCCTCGAACTTTAAGCTGCCGGTAGAAGTCCGCCTGGCCGGACGGCATGGCCTGGCGGCCCTCCTGCCGAATATAGGTCTGCATGTCCGTGTCAACCACTCCCGGCCGTACCGTCAATGCCGTCAATTCAGGTTCCTCGACCGCCAGGACCCGAGTAAAATGATTCAAGGCGGCCTTGCCGGTGCAATAGGCACTCATGGATTCCAGCGCCAAATTGGCGGCACCGCTGCTTACATTTACAACCCGTCCCTTTTGCCGACGTAAAGCATCGGCGGAGGCTCTGATCAGATTGTACGGACCGAGCAGATTCACTTCCAGGTTGTATCGCCACTCGGCGGGATCGCTTTGAGCGACGGCAGAAATCGGTTGAACAACAGCGGCATTGTTCACCACCGCATCAATCCGTCCGAAACGGTCCAACGTTTTGTCAACGGCGTCACGGCAGGCATCGTATTGGGAGACATCCGCTCTGCATACCAGGGGCTTGCCGCCCAGACGTCGAACCGTATCGCCGGTTTCGTCAAGATTTTCTTCCGATCGGGCGACAAGCGTGACCGTCGCCGCTGCTTTGCCCAGCCAGTGAGCCACGGCCGCTCCGAGCCCGCGGGACGCGCCGGTTACGATGACTACTGGAGTGTCATTCATTTCAAGTCTAAAAGCTCCTCCACTTCATCCGCCCGGGTTTTTCCAACGGCATATTTCATATATTCTATCACCAGGGCCGATTCCATTTCGTCCCTCGACATCTGGGCCCAGTGGTTGTTGTCTTTGAACAAATATGCAGGCAGTTTTTTGGCATGACCATTCCCCCCATCATACCTATTTTGCAAAATGCCGGAATATATTTGCATTTTAGATCTCAGGGTGTCTTCGGAAAAACCCCTGATCCGCGAAAAATTGCAGACCATAGATTCCATCGTCGGTAGTGAATGATATTCCAGAATCTCTTTCATGGGTTTTGCAAAGCGTTTCAGACCGCTGTAAATATGTTTCCTTCGCACCATGTTGATGCCAGACCAGCCGGCCTGGAGCCATTTGAACGCGGCACAGCGGACTCTCCCTGCGACCGGGTCGACCTCATCATAAATAGTGATCCCATTGGACCCATACATATAAGATTTAACCCACCCCAACGCGGGGAGTGTCAGACCGGGTTTGCCGGTATAAAGATAGTCCCAATCATCGTCTGCACCCAGTACATAGCCTTTCTTGCCGACTGTGGAGACATCCTCCTGTTTGGATGCGACAACCAGGACGTTGCGTTGGCGATACTTAAGAATAAGTACGGTTTGGTGCATGTTATACGCGTAGTAAGCACCCGAATGAGTGTCCGGCGCAATCTCCATATGTAGAAGACCATTGACAACGACCGGAGAATCGAGGCGATCCAGATAATGACTGATTCGAGGCGCTAATTGCCGATGCTTCCTTCTATCCAACCAGTAGAGCAGACGCATCGAAGAAGGCATCGTGGCGATCTCGGGAATATCGGGATTAAACGAATATGACACGATCTTCTTAAGATTTTCATGAATATCAAATTCATAATAAGCTGAAGGAGCGTCAAGGATACTATCTGCATAATACAGAGCAGCATCCTTGCCGGGTTGGTTGATGAAATCCAACACGCCGGCAACCTTTTTAGGATCAAAAGCGATGGTTTTATCGGGATCGGTAAGGTCGAGGAAATGATGAAGTCCGGCAGAGAGCGCTTGTGGAACTTCTAGCTCCGCCAGATTTTCATTCGCTTGGGACCCGGTCGATAAAAGCAGGCCTATCGACCATATCCCGGTAATTATGACTAATATTCTGCAGAGAATCATTTGTATTTTATCCAGGTTAAGCAGTTATTTTGCAAATATGAGATAAATCCATGTTTACAAACACTTAGCCAATCAACCAATCAACCAACCAGCGATATCTTTATTAATATCACAGCTGTGATTAACTCCAAACGATTTTTTTGCGTCTTCCTTTCCTGGTGGCCGAGCTTATATTTCAAATCAAGCTCACCGGGAAATTCTCGATCAAAAACCAGATTGCTATCTTGAAAAAGGGAATTAGTTTATGCCCTGTGGAAATTTAATCGGAAATTACAACAGAATGAAAAATCAATCTATTCGAGTAACCGGTGCCCGTCAGCACAATCTTAAAAATCTGGATCTCGCCATTCCGCTCAATCAGATTACCGTGGTCACCGGCGTCAGCGGGTCGGGCAAGTCGTCTCTGGCTTTTGACACCCTGTATGCCGAAGGCCAGCGCCGCTACGTGGAAACCTTCTCACCGTATGCGCGACAATTCATGGATCGCATGGATCGTCCCCGGGTTGATAAGATCGAAGGCATCCCACCAGCCATTGCCATCGACCGTAAAGATCCGGTCCGGACCTCGCGCTCGACGGTGGGCACTATGACCGAAATCACGGATTATGTCAAGCTGCTATACGCACGGCTGGCACAGCTTCACTGCCGGTCATGCGGCAAACCTGTGATACCGGAGACGCCGGCCTATATCTGGAATCTGCTGCAAAAGCATCAGCCCGGGTTGGCTCTCGTCATCACGTTTCCTTATCTGGTTGACGGTTCCTCGCCGGACCAGGCTCGGGGGGCGCTCAGGCAGATGGGATTTGATCGACTGTATCTCAAAAAACAAATTGTCGCTTTGGAAGACTGGCAGCCCGCACGCCGCCAAAAAGAGATACCGGTGCTGGCCGATCGGTTAATCCTACGTCCAGTTGACAAAGATCGGGTGCTGGACTCGTTCGAGCTGGCCTTTCGCTTCGGCGGCGGACGACTGGATGTCTGGCTGGGGCCGGATCAACATTATGCCTTCAGCAGCCATCTGACCTGTGCTGATTGCAATATCGAATATAACGCACCTCTGCCCAATCTTTTCTCGTTTAACAGTCCCATGGGTGCGTGTGATACCTGTCGCGGTTTTGGTCGCACCATCGGGATTGACATGGATCTCGTCATACCGGACCATTCACTCTCCCTGGCAGAGGGCGCCGTCAAGGCCTTTGGCAATCCGGAAAACAAGCGCATGGAATTTGCGGACCTAATGGACTTCTGCCGGCGTCAAAAAATTCCGACAAATATCCCATTTAAAAAACTGAAGGCCGCCCACAAAAAAGCCATCGTTAAAGGGACCAGCAGTTATTACGGCATCGAAGGGTTTTTCCGCTGGTTGGAATCCAGAAGCTACAAAATGACTGCGCGGGTATTTCTATCCCGCTATCGTAGCTATGATGTCTGCCGAGAATGCAACGGCACGCGCTTTAAGGAAGAGACATTGCTCTTCCGCCTCGGCGGACAGAACATCGCGCGGATCTACGCCATGAACGTCGAGCAGGCCCGTGATTTTTTCAAGACCTTGCCGATGTCTCCCCGGGATGAAGCCAGTCAACTGATATGGGAGGAAGTCCGCAATCGTCTGGATTATCTCAGGGATGTCGGTTTGGGATACCTGACCCTCGATCGGCAGTCGCGCACCCTTTCGGGGGGCGAGGTCCAACGGGTGGCGCTGGCATCCGCCTTAGGTTCCTCGCTGGTAAACACCCTCTATGTTCTGGATGAACCCAGCATCGGTTTGCACCCTCGGGACAACCATCGGTTAATCCGCATATTGAAGGGTCTGCGTGATTTATCGAATACCGTCGTCGTGGTCGAACATGATCCGGAAATCATTCGCGAAAGCGATTATCTGCTGGATATGGGACCCAAAGCCGGTGAACAGGGTGGCGCGGTCATGTATTTCGGCCCCACCGCCGACGTCAACGGCTCTCTTACCGGGCAGTATTTAAAGGGTCGACGTAAAATCGCCGCCGCCGATCGACAGCGAAGCCCCCGCGGCAACCGCTGGCTGACAATCAAGGGAGCGGCCGAAAACAATTTGAAAAAGATTGATGTGCAGATACCGCTCGGTTTGTTTGTCTGCTTAACCGGTGTGTCCGGATCGGGCAAATCGACCCTGGCTGAAGACATTATTTATAAAGCCGCCAAAAAATTTCTGGGGATCCAGGAGGGCCGTCCCGGTAAACACGCTGCCATCCAGGGAATGGGCCATATCGATGATGTCGTGCTGGTGGACCAGCGGGCTATCGGTCGCACCCCACGGGCGAATGCGTTGACGTACACAAAAGCCCTGGGCCCGATTCGTCAGCTGCTGGCAGATACTGCCGCCGCCAAAGCCGGAAAATTTGGTCCCGGTCACTTCTCCTTTAATGTGACCGGCGGACGCTGCGAAACCTGCAAGGGCGAAGGATATGAAAAGGTAGAAATGCAGTTTCTTTCCGATGTGTTCATATTGTGTCCGGATTGCCAAGGGAAGCGCTTTAATCCCGACGTTCTGGATGTCCGATACCGGGGAAACAACATTCACGATATTCTGACCATGACGGTTGACCAGGCCCTGACGTTTTTCAAAGATAACAAAAAGGTCGTATCGACACTCCAGCCGCTGGCCGATGTTGGTCTGGGATACATCCGGCTGGGCCAACCAATCAACACCATGTCCGGTGGCGAGGCCCAGCGTCTCAAACTTTCCCGCTACGTCGGCAACGGCTCCGGTGCGCTTTCCCGCAAATTGTTCATATTTGACGAACCCACCACCGGCCTGCATTTTGATGACATCGCTAGGCTGCTGACCGCTTTACAGCGCCTGGTCGACAGCGGCAACACGGTCCTGGTGATCGAACACAATATGGATGTCGTCAAGACCGCCGACTGGGTCATCGATCTGGGTCCCGAAGGCGGCGATGCCGGTGGCCAGGTGGTGGCAACCGGGCCGCCGGAAAAGGTGGCGCAACACACAAGGTCTCACACCGGCCGGTTCTTAAAAGCCTATCTAAAAGGAACGGGGCGCTTGAAACCTCAAAAAGTATCACCTGTCGGTGTTGCCGAATCGGTGGCAGCATATTCAGATCCGGTGATCTCGGACGTTATCGCATTGAAAGGTGCACGTGAACATAATTTAAAGGACATCGATCTGACCTTACCCCACAACGAAATGGTTGTGCTGACCGGTGTATCCGGTTCGGGCAAATCTACCCTGGCCTTTGATATTCTTTTTGCCGAAGGCCAACGTCGCTATCTGGAAAGTCTGGCACCCTATGTCCGTCAATATATGAAGATTCTGGAACGACCGGATGTCGATCTAGTCACCGGCTTGGCCCCGACGGTGGCCATTGAACAGCGTACCAGTTACGCCAGCCGCCGGTCCACCGTGGCCACTCTGACCGAAATCTATCATTACTTGAGACTGCTTTTCAGTAAACTGGGAGTACAGCACTGTCCGGGCTGCGGCCGCCGCTTGACCGCCCAGACCCGGACCGCCATCGTCGATCAGATCCGCCGTCGTTACCCCGATACCCCGGCCACGGTGCTGTCGCCCAAGGTGTTCGGCCGTAAAGGATTTCACAAGGATGTGTTTGCCCGGGCCCTTAAAAAAGGATTCAAAAAGGCCCGCATTGACGGCAAAATAACGCCATTGAAGCAGGGCATGGCCTTGAGCCGATATCACGAGCACAACATCGACCTGGTCATCGGACGTCTTTCGGACGGGAATTTGGAAGCTCTGGCAGACCGGGCTCTGGAGGAGGGCGCCGGTAGTTTGGTGATTTTAGACCGTCGCGGCAAGGAAGACGTGTTTAGTTTGCACGGCATTTGTTCCACCTGCGGCATCGGGCTTGAGAGCCTCGATCCCCGCTTGTTTTCGTTTAACAGCAAGCAGGGGGCCTGCGAGAAATGCAACGGGCTGGGGACCATCGGGGAACCGGAAGATGAAGAGAATACCGCTGTAAATATCTGTCCTAAATGCGACGGCAGCCGGTTGAAACCCCAGGCCCTGGCAGTCAAAGTCAACCGCTATACACTCTGGGATTTGGTACAAAAACCGGCCCGGCAGGTCTATGAGATCATCAAAAAATTGAAATTCAAGGCCCATGACAAACCGGTGGCCGAACCCATTGTGGCCGAGCTGCTGACCCGGCTTGCGCTGCTGAATCAACTGGGGCTTTCCTATCTTTCCCTGGCCCGCAGCGGGGATACGCTTTCCGGGGGAGAAGCCCAGCGTATCCGTCTGGCCGCCCAGCTCGGATCGAACCTGACCGGAGTATGCTATATTCTAGATGAACCCACCATCGGCCTGCATGCCCGGGACAATAAGATCCTGATCGATGCCCTCAAAACGTTGCGGGACAGGGGCAATACCATTCTGGTTGTTGAACATGACGAAGAAACCATCCGGGCCGCCGATACCATTGTCGATCTGGGTCCTGGAGCCGGACAGGACGGCGGCCGCGTAGCCGCTTACGGCAGCCTTTCCGATTTGAGAAAAGTTTCCCGCTCGGTGACCGGGGCTCTGATGGACGGCCATCGCAAAAAAATAACATCGCGTTTGAGGCCTTACAAAAAAATGCCCGGTATTTCAATTCGGGGGGCTGCGGTCAACAACCTGAAAAAAATCAAGGCCGATCTTCCCCTGGGCTGCCTGATCTGTGTCACCGGTGTGTCGGGATCGGGAAAATCGAGCCTGCTCAAAGAAACCATCTATCGGGGTTTGCGCAACCGGTTGTTGAAGCAGCGTCGTCCGGCCGGTAAATGTCAAGATATCGCGGGTTGGCGGGCCCTCACCCGTGTGCTGGAAGTGGACCACAGCCCCATCGGCCGCACCCCGCGCTCCGTGCCGGCGTCCTATGTAGGATTTTTATCGGAGATCCGGAAGCTTTTCTCCCTGACGCCCACGGCCCGGGCCAGAGGATATTCAGCCGGTCGTTTTTCATTTAACGTCGCCGCGGGTCGTTGTGAGCACTGCAAGGGACAGGGCCGGCCCAAAGTTGAAATGAGCTTTTTGCCCGACGTGTATGTCCTCTGTGAGGTCTGCCGGGGAAGTCGATTCAACAGCGAAACCCTGGCGGTTCAGTATCGAGGCCGGAATATATCGGAGATCCTCGAGATGACATTTGCCGAAGCGGCCCGTTTTTTTTCGGCCATTCCCGCCATACGGCGGGCCGTGCAGTTTGTCTGCGACGTCGGCTTGGGGTATCTATGTCTGGGACAGCCCAGTCCGACCCTGTCCGGTGGTGAGGCCCAACGCATTAAACTGGCACAACAACTGGTCAAACGATCCGACGGCCACACCCTCTATGTCCTGGACGAACCCACCACAGGGCTGCATATGGCCGACGTGCAGCGTTTGATCGACGTCTTTCAGAAACTGGTGGATGAAGGTAACACGGTGGCAGTTATCGAGCACAACATGGAGATCATCCGTGAAGCCGACTATATCATCGATCTGGGACCCGAAGGCGGTGACGAAGGCGGTCGGGTGGTGGCCTGCGGATCCCCTGAGGAGCTTCTAAAAGCGGTCAAAAAATCCCATACGGCGAGTTGGCTTAAGAAGTACCTGCAGGGTAGCTAGGCCACTATGGGTATTTTTCTGACAAGATGTTATAAAGAAATGGAGATTTCAGCAAATCACACATCGCATTGATTGAATATTCAATCGACAATATTCAATATACGGGGGCCTATATGTCCAAAAAATTTGAAGTAAAAACCGCCGACCTTCGGGATATATGCGACCATAGGGTTTTTAAGTTTAAAAATACATCGGAGATCAAGCCCCTTAACGAAGTCATCGGTCAAAGGCGGGCGGTCCAGGCCATCGAATTCGGGCTGAACATGAAAAGCCCCGGATACAACATTTTTGTCACCGGAGTTGCCGGCACGGGAAAATCAACCATCGTTAGAGATATCGTTACCCAGCATGCCAAAACCCTGCCCGCACCGGATGGCTGGTGTCTGGTCAACAATTTTAAAGATCAATTCCGTCCCAAATCCATTGCGGTTTCTGACGGCAAATCCATCCGGTTCAGCAAATCAATGAACAAACTCATCGAAAATTTAGCAAAGGATTTGCCGTCGGCATTTGAGAGCAAACCATATTTGAAACGGCTAACCGTCATTAAAAAAAGATATTCGGATAAGCAAAACCAGCTGTTTCAAAAGATTGAAAAGTTTGCCGCGGACAAACAGCTTCAGATCGTAAAATCTGACGATGAGTTTGAAACGATTCCATTAGTGGCCGGTAAACCGGTCACCCCCGAGGATTTCTCAAATCTTTCAAAAAGAAAAAAAACTGAAATCGAGACAAATATCCGCCTGGTCCAATCTCAAATAGAGATTGCATCTGTGGAAGTCGATAAACTAACATCCGCGTTGCACACGGATATCGAAAAATTGATGGATGAAACGACCCTGTCCGTCGTAAAATCGCGTTTGGCAAAAATCAGGTCCGAATTTAAAGACAACCCGAGCATCCTGACCCATTTAGATGAAGTTGAACAGGACATCGTCGAAAACGTCAATTTGTTTATGCCCTCGGAGGAAAACAACAGCAGTGAGAAAAACATTGTTGGTTCGCCTCAACAATCCAAACTTCAGCGTTACCGTGTCAATATTTTAACCAATCAGGAGACGAAAAAGGGGGCACCGGTTATCTTCGAAGCCAATCCCACCTATCACAATGTGATGGGTCGCATCGAAAAACGTGCATATATGGGAACGGTGACGACGGACTTTACCATGGTTCAAGCCGGCTCCCTCTTAAACGCCAACGGCGGCTTCCTGATTATGGATATGGAATCTGTGTTGATGAATCCCTATGTCTGGGAAACACTCAAACGCACTTTGCGTACAAAATGCCTTACCATCGAGGATATTCCCGAGGAATCCGGATTTGGCACGGTGTCCCTGCGGCCGGCGCCCATTCCTCTCGAAGTCAAGGTGATATTATTGGGCAGCTATGACAATTTTGACATCCTGCAGGACCAGGACCCGCGCTTCAACAAAATTTTCAAGGTACGGGCGGATTTTGATTACGAAGTCCAAAAAAACCCGGACACGGTTCAGCAATATGCACAGTTTATAGCCCGGGTGTGCATAGAAGAGGGCCTTTTACCCTTCACCCCCAAAGGTGTGGCCGCCATCGTTGAATATGGTGAAAAATACGCATCCGATAAAGACAAACTCTCCATCCGATTCGGTCCATTGATGGGCGTATTAAAAGAAGCGGACTATTGGGCGCGCAGGAACAAGGCCAGGTTAATTTCCGATAAATATGTCGTCAAGGCCTTTCACGAACATCGGTTCCGTTATAATCTTTATGAAGAAAAAACCCACGATTCCTATCGCGATGGAACCATCATGATCGATGTCGAGGGCGCGGTCAACGGTCAGGTCAACGGTCTGGCCGTCTTTCAGGTCGGCAATTTCTCATTCGGTCGTCCTTTGCGAATTACGGCCGAAACCTTTATGGGTGAAAAAGGGGTCATTAACATTGAACGGGAAGCAAAATTAAGCGGCAAGACCCATGACAAGGGGGTGTTGATTCTCTCCGGATACCTCGGCAGAACATTCGCTCAGCATTATCCGCTGAACCTGGCCATCAGTATCACCTTTGAACAGAGCTACAGCGGCGTCGATGGGGACAGCGCTTCGTCCACCGAGCTGTATGCCATTCTTTCCAGCTTATCGGGCCTTCCTGTCAAACAGGGGATTGCCGTCACCGGTTCGGTCAATCAAAAGGGAAAAATCCAGGCCATCGGTGGGGTCAATCAAAAGATTGAAGGATTTTTTGAGGTGTGCAAAACCAAGACCCTTAGTGGAACCCAGGGGGTCATCATACCCCGGGCGAATACCAAGAATCTCATGCTCAGAAAAGACGTCGTCGATGCCGTCAAACGGCGAGAGTTCCATGTTTATCAGGTTTCAACGGTGGAAGAAGGCATCGAAATATTAACCGGGGTGCCGGCGGGAAAAGCAGATAAAGACGGCAAATATCCCGATGGAACCGTCTACGGCGCCGTCCAACAACAATTAGAACAATACTTTAAACGCGCATTAAAATTTAAAAAAGAAATTAAATAGCCCGCAACCCGCAACTCGTATGACCATACTATACCAGATACCGGCGCTGCTTCGGATAACCATTGTATTTGTACTGATGCTCATGGCTATTCGCAAAAAGCTGTCACTCGGCAATGCCTTTGTGCTCGGCGCCATTGCTCTAGGGATTTTTTTTGAGGAAAGCCTTTGGGCCATCGCGATCTCCGCTGCCGAATCCCTGTTGGACCCGAAATCGGTCTCTCTGGCTTTAATTGTAAGTCTCATCCTGATTTTGAGCAACAGCATGGAAAAAGCCGGGCAAATGCAACGTCTTTTAACCAGTTTCCGAGGACTGGTGTCAAACCCACGTTTGAATCTAACCATATTTCCGGCGCTTATCGGACTCCTCCCGATGCCTGGCGGCGCAGCATTTTCTGCCCCGATGGTCAAAGAACTGTCTACCCAATTAAGGCTTAACGGCGGTCAGCTCAGCTTTGTCAATTACTGGTTTCGCCATATCTGGGAGTACTGGTGGCCGCTGTACCCGGGGGTGCTGATGACGGTGGTTCTTGCCGACCTCAATCTTTCAGTTTTTGTTTTATTTATGGCGCCCTTGACGCTGACCGCCATCATTTTTGGCCAGAACGCTATAAGGATCATCGAAAGATCAAGGCCTCAGGCAGTCCATGTCCGGCGCCCGCCGATCATGCCCTTTTTAAATGAGCTCACGCCGATACTGATTGTCATCGTACCGGGATTAAGCTCCGGATTGCTCCTTTCAAGGCTCTTCCCTGACTTTTTCCTGGCCAAGGAAACGGGCTTGATTGTCTGTCTATCGATAGCCATTTTTTGGATATGGCGCAAAAACAATTTTACCAGCCGGCAGACACACGACGTGTTGCTCAATAAACATCTTCTGACGATGGTTTATATGGTGCTGGCGATATTCATTTTTAAAGGGGTATTAACGGACAGCCAGGCGATTGATGCTATCAGCAACGATTTGATGAACCTGAAAGTACCCCTGCTGGTCATCGTCGCGCTCTTGCCTTTTGTGGTGGGGTTGGTCGGCGGTATCGCCATCGCTTTTGTGGGCGGGACCTTTCCTATTTTAATTCCTATGATCCATTCAATGGGCGAGACCCAGTACATGCTTGCCTATATGATGCTGGCCATGGTATGCGGGTTTGCCGGCGTACTTTTATCTCCGCTACATCTGTGCCTGGTTCTTTCCAACGAATATTTCAAGACCGGATTATCGTCCGTGTACCGGTATCTGTGGCTACCATGCCTTGCCTTGGTTGTATCTGCTTTCGGATATTTTGGATTGCTGCATTGGGGGCGCAGCATGTTGGTTGCCGTCATTCCATGAATTTTTAACCTGGACAGTTATTGTGCAACCCTTAGACGTTCACCCTGAACGGGGAACCTGGAACCTGTGAACGGTTAGGAACATGATAAAGAAAAAGCCATACGGAGACACCCTCAAAGAACAATTGCTGGCTGGCGCCAGGGATCGTCTCTATAACTTTTTGCTGTCCGATGGCGCCATCCGCGGAGTGATTTTGAACGGTACGCGGATGGTCAACGAAATGCGGGCCAACCACGAACTGGGGATTCTGGAAACTTTGGTGCTGGGGCGAGCCTATTTAGGCGCAGGGTTAATGTCGTCAAGCTTAAAAAGCAATGACCGGATCGCCCTAAAATTTGATTGTTCAGGACCGATTAAAGGACTGGTCGTAGAAGCCAATGCTTTCGGCGAAGTGCGCGGTTTTTTGAAAAATGTCGCGATACCCATAACAAAGCCCATGGAAGACTTCGATCTGTCGCCCTTTTTCGGTGCCGGTTTTCTTTCCGTGACCAAGCAGTTAGAAGATGCCAAACAGCCATTTACCGGCAAAGTCATGCTCAAATATGGCAATATCGCCCAGGATCTGGCAAACTATTACCTGATTTCCGAACAAATCCCGACAGCCTTTAATTTGAGTATAAAATTCGACAAGCAGGGTCGGGTGACAGGGGCCGGTGGGTTGTTTTTGCAAGTCTTACCCCAAGCGGATGATGAATTGACCGCCGGCATGGAAAAGCGGGTAACCGATTTAGCTTCTCTGGGAGAAGTGTTTTCGAACGATGAGGATCCGGAGAATCTGATTGCTGACGCCTTTGGAGAGTATTCACCCCGCTTTTTAGCCAGTCGTCGGATTGAATTTATGTGCCATTGCAATCAGGAACGGCTTCGCAATTTGTTGACGTTGTTGCCGATCGAGGAACTTAAAGACATCCGGGATAACGGACCTTTTCCCTTGGAGTTGCGCTGCCATTTCTGTAATACGGTGTATCATTTCGCGGAGAAAGAGATTCGGAAAATCTACGGACAGCGCTATCCGAACAATTGATTTTCCTGAGAAATTGCCTTTTCCGCGCCGTGCTACTGGCTTTTCTGCTTTTTCATTTGCTGCACCATTTCATCCACGGATCGGCCGGTGGGTGCCATCGCGACCGGGTTAATTTCCAGCAGTTCTTCCCAGGCTTCAATTGCACCGTCGGCATCTTGCAGATCATGTAGCAGCACAATTCCTTTGTTCATACGAGAAACTTCATGCTTGGGATCCGTCTCCATGGCTTTTTCGAATGCTTTTATCGCTTCTTGGGGATTGCCGTTGCGACGATACATGACGCCCATGTCGGTCCAGACATTTGCATTGTTTGGGTTAATTTCCAGCGCTTGGCGGTACGCGCCGATTGATTTTTCGTATTGGTTCGAATCAAAGTATGCGTTTCCCAGCGAAATCCAGGCGTCAAGATTGCCGGGATTGGACCGGGTTTCCTTCTCAAGTGCGGCGATCATGCCGGCGTTGTTGGGATCGGTTGCCGTTGTTGGGGCAGGTGCAGGCCGCCCGGGCATGTCCACTGTGTCGGTTTTAAACACGCCAAACATTACGCCCCCAAAAAAACCCACTGAAAGGGCCAGAAGTGTTACCAACCAGAAGGTTTCTTTGCGAACATACTGTCCCTCAACCTTTCTTGACTGTTTCGCCATTTTATAACCCACTAAAATATTTAATTATAATCACCCCATGGTCAGGGCAATCTGAAAGATTCTCATGTTCGGACGATACACACAAGTGTTCACCCCGATAAACTAACACCCTAAGAAGAGAAGTCAATCACCTGCCAAATTTTGACATATCCTTTACAGTACTTAAAATGGACCATGGAATTTTTTAAACTAAAACCCGGTTTGAAGACAATGGGCATCTTGTTGGGGCTGTTGAGCTCTGCCGTACTTTCTCAGGCTGCAGGCTTGAACGCAGCGCATCACATTCAAATTGAATTGATTCCCAATGAAAAGAAGTTAATCGGCCAAAATGAGGTCACCATTAAAAACGATGGCAACGGCGTCCTTGAATTTCGCCTAAGTAAACGCGCAACCCAAGTCGAAACGCGTGTTAACCGGACGCCGCGTGAATTCAATTTTAATAACGGCCGCCTGCGGATACCGCTCAAACTGCATGAGCGATCCGGCGAAGTACGGGTTGCCATCCATTATACGGCCATATTTGACGATCCGGTTCCGACACGCCCCGTAAACATGGACAATCCCGGCTTCGGCGTGACTGCGACCATCTCGCAACAAGGCAGCTTTCTGCTGGCCGGTGCCGGCTGGTATCCTGAGCTCCTGGACAGCCAGGCAACTTACAGGTTAACGGTCACAGCCCCGTCTGGTCTGATCGCAGTGACGGCCGGCCGATCACTTGGCCACAGGGTCAACGGCGGTAAAACCGTATCCGGATGGGAGGTAACCTATCCCGTAGAGGGTCTATCCCTTTCGGTTGCCCGGTATCTGGTGGAAGAGAAATCTGTGGACAATATAACCGTGGCGACCTATTTGCTGCCGCAAAACAACCACCTGGCTGAAGCATATCTGGAGGCGACCGCCGATTATCTGTCGTTATATTCGGATCTTTTTGGGGCTTATCCGTTTCAGAAATTTGCCGTCGTAGAAAATTTCTTCCCCACTGGATTTGGTTTTCCTTCCTATACGCTGTTGGGGGGCCGGGTGCTGCAGTTGCCGTTTATCATTCATACCAGTCTGGGTCATGAAATCGCTCATTGCTGGTGGGGGAACGGGGTTTATGTGGATTCATCCCAGGGCAACTGGAGTGAGGGCCTGACCGCATATGTGTCGGATTATCGGTTCAAAGAGATGAAATCGTATGAGGCTGCCCGGGATCACAGACGACAATGGCTGAGAAACTATTCTACCTTGGTGTCGCCGCAAAACGATTTTGCGCTGCAGCGCTTTCAAAGCAGATATGACCCAATCACCCGAACGATCGGCTATGACAAGGGGGCCATGATTTTTCACATGATCCGACAAACCCTGGGTGAAGAAGCTTTCTGGGGTGCCTTGCAAGATATATACCGCACCCGCCTGTTCAAACAGACATCCTGGTCAGACCTGCAGCAAGCGTTTGAAATCCGCGGCAAACGCTCCCTACAGGTTTTTTTTGACCAGTGGGTGTACCGCCGGGGGGCACCCCAATTATCGCTGAATGGGATTCGGGCCGATTTCACCGGCGGGATCTGGAAAGTGAAGGGGCAGATCCTCCAGTCTATGCCCTATTTTGATGTTCCACTGACACTTGCGCTTCAAAACGCGAAACAGACGGCATACCAGAAAATTTTTGTCTCTGGACGGGCGACGCCATTTGAGCTGGACAGCGATCACCAGCCTCAAAAACTCATAGCCGATCCCAATGAGGATATTTTCCGGCGGCTTTTACCTTCGGAAATACCGCCTGCCGTTAACACCCTTAAAAGCGCGTCAACAGTGTTGACCGTTTTGTCCGAAAAACTCGATCCGGAAATAAAAAAAGCTGCCGGAATACTTGCCCTTTCACTGGGATTGAAACATAATAGGTTCGTCACTGAAAGCGAGTTGAACGGGCAAATGCTTGCTGAGAATGACATATTGGTAATCGGACTTCCCCGGCGCAACGATCTGTTATCAAAAATGCCGGCCCGAATCACGGTACAATCAGATTCCTTTGTGCTGGATGACAGGCGCCATGACAAGGCCTCCGATACTTTTTTGGGTGTGTTCGAACATCCCACCGCCACCAATCGTGTCGCTGCGTTGTTTATGCCGCTATCAGTTCAATATGCCGAGGTGGTGGCCCGAAAAATCACCCACTACGGAAAGTACAGCTATCTCGCTTTCCAAGGCGGCAAAAATCTGGATAAGGGAATTTGGCCGGTGGAGACCTCTCCGCTAATATATGAATGGAAATAATCCCGCGAATAACAACCTATATCAAACGAACCGGAATTCAAGAAGGGAGCCCATATGATAAAAAGATTCAAGATGTTATTTTCGTTGATATTGATTATTGCGGGTGTCGTGGGCGCCGGTTACAAACAGACAGACCAGCAAATGTATGATCTGAACCGTGGCAAAGAAATTTCTATGTCTGAGGCGCTCACGGTGCTGAAACAAAAGCAAGTTATTCTGGTGGGGGAACACCACAGCAACAAAAAACACCATGAAATGCAACGGGATGTCATTCGGACGCTGAAAGAGGCCGGTATGCAGGTGGCCATCGGGCTGGAAATGTTTAGAAGTGACAGCCAAAAGGCACTCGATCGCTGGATCAAGGGAGAGATCGGTGAAGAGAAATTCCAGCAAATATATTACAATAACTGGAATTATTCGTGGTCAGCCTATCGTGTGATTTTTGACTATGCCAGAGAAGAAAAAATTCCGCTGATCGGACTCAATGTTTCTAGAAACATCACCCGGCAGGTGGCCCAGCACGGATTTAAATCTCTTACCCCGGAGCAGAGAGGAAAACTATCGGATGTGACTTGCAGGGTCGATAAAGCGTATATGGATTACATAAAAAGCGCCTTCGGTGCCCATGCCCACGGCGATCTTAATTTCAACTATTTCTGTGAGGCTCAGCTGGTATGGGACACTGTGATGGCCATTAATACGCTTAATTATTTGAAAAAATATCCGGATGCAGTGGTCGTTGTCTTGACTGGCATGGGTCATGCCCAAAAGGGTGCCGTCCCGCGCCAGATCCGCGAACGCTCGCAAACGCCTCTTGCGGTTATTTTACCGGAAGTAAAAGAGAGCGTCGATCCTGAAACTGTCACCAGTAAAGATGCGGACTATATCATGCTGGATTCATAATAGAAAAAATGAACTAAAATTTGAAATAAACTAAAATGAGCTAAAGTTATGGTATTATGCCGATTTCAAAAAACAGATAGAGCGCAGCGTTTCCTTAATTTTTAGTCATTTTGATCATTTCTTCTCGCGTATTTGGTCGAGATTTCAGACCACAGCACCATCGCAGTTGTTATGACCGGTCTGTAAAATATGGCAATGCAAATGAACTACTGCAGCGAATGCGGTAAATCACTGACCTGCTTGATACCCCCGGGCGACGATCGTTCCAGATATTTTTGTGAATCCTGCGGAACAATCCACTATCAGAATCCTAAAATGGTCGTCGGATGCATCCCCGAAATGGAAGATAAAATCCTGTTCTGCCGACGCGCTATCGAACCTTGTTACGGCAAATGGACATTGCCGGCGGGTTATTTGGAAAACGGCGAGACCGTCTCGGCCGGCGCCCGACGCGAGACATTTGAAGAAGCTCGGGCCAGGGTTGAAATACTGGCGCCATATGCGTTATACAATATCTGCTATGTAAATCAGGTCTATTTGATGTTTCGCGCCCGTCTGATGGATCACGATTTCAGACCGGGCAGTGAAAGTTTGGAGGTTCGCCTGTTTTCGGAAGCCGAGGTACCATGGGATGACATCGCATTCCGGGTGATGGAGGAAACCCTGGTTCAATTTTTCAAAGACCGTGCAACCGGGCTGTTTCCGTTTTATGTCGGGAATATTTCTAAAAAAAAGTAAACGTTCAATTGTATGGGGTATTTATATGCCATTGCGAACGAAATTTCAAAATAAGACCATCTGCATCTATACGCTCATTGGCATCTTGTTTATTTCAATTTCTTGCGGAGACAATCGCGAATCGGTCGAAACAGAACCGGCGACCGTCAAATCCGAGAGCTTCACCTTTTTTGAGCTTGGAACGAATACAAAGTTAACCGAGCAAATTCGGGAAGATCTTGGCAAAAAATTAGGTCGTGACGCCATCGAGGGTCGCGGCATCCTGGATTTGGACACCAATTATGCAGGATTTATCAGCAAATATCTTCCTAAAATCAATGAACTGAATCAAAAGTTAAATTTCCCGCCCGGCGAAAGAGTTGAACATAACATCCTCAAGCTTATGTATCGCTATGCAAGAAAAAAAAATACGCCTTTTGATTACGTGGCGCTTGTATTCTCGGAATACACAAGGACCCCGTTGCTGTTTAAAATCAATTTCAAAATTGATGAAACCGGCATTGTTGAAACACTGAAAACAAAATACGGTTCGCCGCAGATCATCCAATGGAAGGAAGAAAATGGCAAAACCATGGTTTGGAGAAAGAACCTAGACGTGTTACTTGTGTCTCTGGTACCCGACCAGTTCGGCCGTCACGGATATCAAATTGTCATTTATTTCGTTCAAAACCTAAAAGAACTCATCGACATAGAAAGAGATGAGGCGAAAAGAAAAGAACAGCAGAGGGCCACGTCCGGCAAAACCGCGTTTTGAAGGTTGAAATTGTTATTTAATCAAAGGCTAGTGAGAGGGAGCGGGTCGAACTATATTGGTTATATTAAGCAGAGATCTTGTCTACGGATTCAGTAACTTTCAGGACGATTTCACTCACGTTTTCATTTGAAAATCTTAGATAGTCCATGGTTCCCTCTTCAAGTTCATACAGGATATCATCACTATCATATCCAATGCCGCTCAATGTAGCGATATAATCCGCCATGTGAAGAATATAGCACAGCTCGTTACCATCCGAGCCTGCAGGTTGGTGATGGTATTTAATTGCGATAATTATGGATTCGGGAAAGTTCCATTTTTTACAAACATCTGAGGCAATGTCCGCATGGTTGAATCCCAAATATTGGCTTTCTGCCTCAAAAAACGTTTTTTCTTCTTTTTCCATGAAGGATTCAATTTCTGCTTTTTTCTCCACAATATAGCTATCAAGAATAATTTTTCCAACATCATGGATTAGACCGGTCATATGGGCTTCTTTGACAAGTCCGGGATTTTTTGAATTAGCGATAATTTTCGATGCAAATGCCACAGCGAGGGAGTGTTTCCATAAATCCTGTGAATCATATCCATAACCCGGGAGTTTCCCGGCCAATATTCCTTCGGCTCCTGCCAGCGTAACAATTTCTTCTAAAATTTTGTGACCGAGCACCACCGATGCATGGGATATCGAAGATATCTTACCGCTCATACCGAAATAGGCGGAATTGGCAACTTTGAGAACCTTCGTGGCAATACTCTGATCGGTTCCAATAACCTCGGCTATTTTTTTTGCATCTGCTTTTGAATCCGAAATTACTTCCTGGGTTTTAATAATAACCTGGGGCATCGGCGGCAGTTCTTTGACGCTTTTTAATATTTTAGCCTTTAGATCCTCTTCATCGGCTTCATTTTTCGTTAGCGGAGGAGTTTGCGCCAATTTTGTACTACCAGGACCCGGTTCATTGGATGGTTCATTGATAGTTTGTCCGATCCGAAGATCGAGGCGGATTTTTTCACTACAATTTTTGCAGGGGAAAGCGACAATTTTGTCTTGAGGCAGTCGATCTTCCTGGATTTTAAACTTTTTTGTGCAATTCGAACATTCTATAATCATTTCACACCTTGCAAATAGTGACTAAGATTCTATAAGCCTAACCGCATAATTTCGTAGATCCACCTGGAGGGCACAAACATAATTCTCAAGAGACGTTTACAGCAATATCGGACAATAATAAGGAAAGTTTAGGGGAATGATTATATTTCTATTTTATAGCGGGCAATTTTGTTTATTAATCCCTGGCGCGTCAGGCCTAGCATGCGTGCCGCTTTGGAACGGTTTCCAATTGCATCGCGTAGCGCCCTGGTGACCATTTGCAGCTCCATTCGTTCGATGGCATCTCGCAGGCTCATACCATCCATCTGATTGGTGTCCATCTTGCCGACGGTACCGGTGATTTTTTCTGAAAGATACGAGGCCTGAATCTCGCGATCTCCCCCAGCCAGCGTTAATGCCCGCTCAATCTCGTTTTCTAACTCTCTGACATTGCCCGGCCAATCAAATTGCACCAATAGATCCAAGGTCCATGGCGTTAATCGTGCAACCGGCTGGTTTAGCTTCTCTGCATATTTTTCGAGAAAATGTGCTGCCAAAAGCGGAATATCTTCTTTTCTTTGTCTTAAGGGCGGCAGCTTAATGGGAAAAACCTGGACGCGATAATAAAGATCGTCCCGAAAATTTCCGGCTTCTACTTCCTTCAGCAATTCACGATTGGAGGAAGTAATGAGTCTAAAATTCACCTCCCGGAAATGACTGCCACCCACGGGTCTCACCTGCCCTTCTTGCAGGACCCGCAACAGTTTCGTTTGCATGGAATGGGGCATATCCACGATCTCATCAAGAAAAACCGTCCCGCCATCGGCCATTTCAAACAGCCCCTTTTTATCTGCGATTGCCCCGGTAAATGCACCCTTGACGTGACCAAAAAGTTCGCTCTCTAAAAGATTCTCGGATAGGGCCCCGCAATTTTCTGCAATAAAAGGCTTGTCTTTCATGGCGCTGTTGTAATGAATAACTTTGGCGAGAAGTTCTTTTCCAGTGCCGGTTTCTCCCTGAATCAACACGGAAGTCGGCGTCTCGATGACTTTATTCAGGAGCTCAAAGACTCTCTGCATGGGAGCACTTGAACCGATTATTCCCTGAAGGTTGAACCGGTTTTGCACTTCGGATTTGAGCCTGACATTTTCTTTTTCCAGAGATGTGGCATATTGTTTTATTTCGCCATAGAGTTTTGCATTTTCAATGGCAATGGCGATGGTGCCGGATAAAATTTCCAGTAAACGCGCAGCTTTCGGGGTAAATTCTCCTTCCAATTTATTTAACGCGTAAAGCACCCCAATCGATCCTTTGCGCGTTTTAAGAGGGACGCAAATCATAGAGCGAGTGACAATATCATGCTGGATGTCGAGTTTGTCGGAAAATCTTTCGTCGCAGGAAACATCCGGAATTATCACCGAGCGGTTTTCACGCAACACCCAGCCGGCCACACCATAGTCATCCGGAAACCGCATTTGATCCATTCTTTTTTGTTCGATACCGCACTGCTCTTCCACAGTTCGGATAAAATAAAATTCTTTGTTGCCGGCATCATGCAGGGCAATGGATGCACCTTCGACGGCGAACACTTCCTTTATCTTCAGCAGGATATTCTGGAGCATCTTTGCCAGATCATGAATGGAATGGATGGATTTAGATATCTGATAAAGCAAATCGAAATCCTCGCCGGTCAGCAATATATCTTGATCGGACGCTGTCATCGGCTTTCTCCTGACTCAATTCATGAGCCACTCCGCCCTATCAGGATAAGAAATTTGAATATCCTAGTGTTACCGCGAGGGCATGATTGATGAGTGCAAATCTGATCAATGCCGGCGGCTCATAAATTGAACTAAAGTGGCATGGTTGGAGTTTATTCGTTGTGGGGGTGTAAATTGTCGAGCAAACTTACACTGATCCCAATAAAATAGCAAGTAACTTTACAGTTATAAATGGGGATCCTTGTATCAAAGGGACCAATACACCATCTGTTGAAATGAAAAATTCAAATGATTTGACTATTGAAGAAATCTTTCCTATTCTTTTCATTACTATTTAGTCACATTATCGGAGCAAAATATTTTGGTCGAAATTCAAAGAAATATAATTTTGATTGTGAAAACAAACAAAAGTAGAAAAAGTTATCACAAGCAATAGAACGCTGCGATGAGCTCAGAACAAGACAAATCCCGGTTGCCTGCCAGACGCTTACCCTCTGGTGCGCCGATCCGGCCGGAGACGGATGTCAAGGCGTCCATCGGATTTCTACCCAAAACGGGAACCATCGAAGCAGATGAGAAAATACATATCGCCCGGCAAGAAGACTATGATCCCATGGCCATTGAACTGGCCTTGAATCCGCCTGCATCCACCCCTACGGATAAATTGCGGTTGCTCCTTCTGGCCGTGGTGGCCGCACTCCTGGTTTCCGTTTTTTTTCCTTTCTACCGCTTTTTCAAACCGACTCCCCGGGATCTTGGTCTCATGAGTATCGGCGGCCCCATCATGGAAAAAGCGTCACCAGGCGCGAATGTCCGAAACAAGCCCTGGCTCGGGGTGTTAGTCAAAATCGACCAGCTTTATTTCCGTGAAGGAAAATTAACCGAGGCCATCAAGGTAGCGGAATCAGCCCTTGGTGAGATTCCGGAAAAAGATTGGGAATTATGGCAAAAAGTATACTATCGTTACTGGGAGCTTTTATCCGATGCCGGCCGTATCCAGGTCTTGAAAACTTCGGCCCGGGCTTATTTGACCAGATTTCCAGAAGATCCTTTTGCCAATTACTATTATGCCCGTGCATTTCTAACCGCTACCGATCGCATAGGGGCCTACACACCGGAAGCAAAAAAGGCCTATCGGCAGGAGGCCGAAACGGTTGCACAGCAGATTAACAGTGCCTGCAATACACTGGTGGCTCGGAAACAACACCCCCAGGCCAATGAAGATAGAGCAGCGGCTTTGACGGACCTCTATCAAAAACTGCGCCTGGAACAGGCCAAATTGTATGTTCTGATCTGGAAACTCGGCGGCTATGAAGAAGATGAACACCCGGATGTCGCATACAGAGACAAGGCCCTGGATATCTGTGAAAGTCAAGCCCTTGTCGATAAGAAAGAGGCCAGAGCATTGAGAGCAGTCATCTACACCCATATTCTTGATCGCTGGCATTGGTTTGAAGGCCGGCAGATCGTCCAAAATCATGAACAAAAACGAAAAGATCTGCAGAAAAAGCTTGAATCCCTCATCCAAGAACTCGAAAAAACCAAAAAATTATGAATGATACGGCATCACAAGTACCGGCCGGTAAAAACCGGAGACCCATCAAAAGTGAACTGCGCGCCGGTGTGGCCGGTATCAGTGATCCGAAATGGATTGTTGTCGCCTTGTGTTATATTGCGGCCATCGCATTAATGGGTCAGGACCCCTGGTTTGGAGAAAAATTTTTTACCTATAACCAGGGTATTTTTGTCGGCATTCTTGCAATTTTCCTGGTGGCCGGTTTTTGCTGGGAAATCTATCTGCTGGGTCGGCCTTTGGGTATCAATCTTATTTTACATGGTCTCCTGATCGTTCCTGTCACCTTGCTGATCGGTCGCATTGCGGGATTGCCTCCGGCCCCGGAATCATCATACGGTCTGCTGGGGCATCTCAAAGATTATGTGATCAGCCTAAAGGACACCGCCGGTTTGGGGAGTATTTTGCCGGTCTGGATTCAGGATATTTTTCGTAATCCCGGAATTTTGTTGCTGATTTTTTTTACCTCTATTGCCTTCACTCAGAAAAAAGCCGGTCGGCGGTTTGCCTTGGTAACAGTGGCCTTTCTCATCCCTGCTCTGCAAACCCTATCGCACAATCCGAGACCTTCTTTTTTATTCGGCCTCGGGTGTATTGCTTTGCTGGCAGGGATCGCCCTGCAATACAGCAAATACGGTAATATTATCGGGCAGCAAAATGTACTCAGCAGGCTGCACGCCGTCGACGATCGCCTGGAATTTAAATGCAGTCTGAGAATCGCCAAACGTGCAGTAGCGGACGGTTTTATCACCGAAGATGGTGTCCTCGCTATCGTTCAGCGCGAATACGGCAAACAATACGAGCTGAATGTGCCCACGGCCGGCGGGATTGCTCAGGCAATTTCTCACCGCCTGGTGCGAGAGCACCGGATTCTGGAGCTTCATGGTGATGAAAGAGGCTTTTTCCTGACGCCCTATGGCGCGATTTTCAAAATTGAATCACTTTTCGATGAAATCGCCGTATGGATTCGAAAAATCATCATAACCGGTATTGCATTTATCTGGTTGATTTCCCCTATTGATTTGTTCCCGGACAGCATACCGATACTGGGTGCCATCGACGACGCATTAATAGCTCTGGTCGGTGCCGCCCAGTGGTTGGATACCTTGAAACAGCGCAGGCTGCCGGGGCCGAAGGAACCATAATCTAAAGATCTGAAAGTAAACGGAGATTTGCATTGATGGACGTCGAATTTCACGGCTATTATCCAGGGGTTGTCGGGAAAATAATTGAATCCCACGCCGTCTATTATTTTGAAAACTGGGGGTTTGATGTCACCTTTGAAACCCAGGTGGGCCGGGAACTATCCGAATTCGTCAGTAATTTCGATAAGAACCGCGACAGCCTGTGGGTGGTGACCCGACAAAAAAAGTTTGCCGGTGCACTTGCCATTGACGGTCGTCAGGCAGTTACTGAAGGGGTGCGCTTGCGCTGGTTTATTGTTGAACCGAAATTTCAAAACATCGGCATTGGAAAAAGCTTGATCAGGAAGGCGGTTGAATTTTGTAAAAAAAAACGATATCCCAAAGTATACCTGTGGACATTCAAAGGACTTGAAAGTGCCCGCAGGCTTTATGAAGCCGCTGATTTTCGGCTGTGCGAGGAAAGCGATGTTTTGCAGTGGGGGCAGAATATTAAAGAGCAGAAATATGAGTTGGCATTGCCGGAATCTTCATTGAATAATCGTTGACAAGAAACGATACTTCGATATCCGACACGTGTCCGCCTATCGAAGATTGGCTTTTACTTGCGTATAAGGCCGGAACTCTTTTTCAGATCAAGCGGATTGCTCCAACCTTGCAGCGGACTTGCGCCACTGATATCGGCGTCATCTTGCATTTTAGTTAAAAGTGCATAGTTTAATAGCATTTAAAACCCGAAAGGATTTAGTTGAAAGGAGGCGTAAATATGAAAGAAAAACGCAATGTGCATCTGAAGGTTCAGGAATTATGCGACTGTTATGCCACAAACGATCCACTCAAAGAGATGTCCACCATAAAAAACGAGGAGGACCAAGACGAAGCCGCCTTAAAGTGGCTGGCCTTAACCGCGTTGCATGGCGTTAATAGCAATGCCGAAAAGATTACCATTAGCCGTTCCAAAGACGGCGAGATCAATGTAACGGCAAACTATCGCAGATCAGAACTGCCGTCCCCTGGCTCGGATGTTGGCACCAAGATATTGGAGGCTGTAAGAGAAATTACCCATATTGAAAGCGACAAAGGCAAGACACCTCTGGCGCTGGGTATCCGCAATGACAGCATTGAAGTCCAGGTAGAGATGACGTCCGAAGAAGGCAAAGAGAATGTCACGCTCAAATTCCCCGAATGAGAGGGGACTAACCACGAGTGCGGCACTAAGGTCTGGAAAGTATCAGAAATCGATACTTAAAACAGCGATCGTCGTCTTTGTTTGCATGCTCGCGGCATGTTCGGCCGAAAGGACCAACATCGATCAACCCTTAGACTACCAGAGATTTCTCACCACCGTCAATCCTGAGTTTATGATAACTACCTCGGAAGCCCTGGCCTGGCATAGATACAAAGACCAATTTGGTCCTACGTATTCAGGTAATAAATCCTGGCATAAATTTCTCTCTTTTACGAAAAAGAAATTAAAGGCGCTTGGTGTTGAAGATTTTACCGCCAATAAATGGACATATGCCCGCTGGCATACCTCTGATTGGCCGGATGATAGCGACTGGTCGCTAAAATCCGACGGCCGGCCAGTGAAGGTTGCCCATTACGGGGCTTATTCGGGCGCGACCGGTCCCGCGGGCATCACCGCCGAACTGGCTTTGCTAAATCCCCAGACCGAGATGTCAACATATTCGGGTAAACTAGTGGTTGCGCCGGTTACGCCGCATCCGAAACCGCCGTTCAAAGAAGACTACGAGAAATGGTTCACCGTAAATGACTACGAATATTTGTCTGATGCAGATACTTTCCCCACCATGTTCACCAAGGTGTCGACGATCAACTCGGTGGCCTACGATGTATGGTGGCAACTTCGGCAGACGATAAACATCAATACCTTTTTAGCCAAGAGTAACGCTGCCGGCGGGATAGTCGTTTTTAATATGGGCTATGACCGCCTGGCTGGTTTGTATACCTTTCCGGTCCTCAAAATGTTCAATAACCCCACCCTATATCTTGACCGCAATGCTGGTGATCAGGTTATTGAAGACGCCCAGCTTGGCAAGACGGCCACACTGAAGCTGGTCGCCGAAGTCGAGCCTACAGAAACCTACCAGTTAATCGGCTACCTGCCTGGGAAAGATTACGGAACCCCCCGGGACGAGAAAATTATCCTCATAACCCATACCGACGGACCGTCGATTTCTCAAGATAACGGTGCATTCGGTTTACTGGGTATTGTCTCTTATTTTTCTCATTTTCCTAAATCGGCACGACCCAGAACGTTGATGGTCTTCCTGGACAACCGGCATTATATGCCTGGAATGGAGCAAGGCAATATCGATCAGGATTGGTTTACAAAACATCCCGGAGAGAGGGAATCAATTGTAGCACTGATTGCCATGGAGCATCTCGGCCAGGTAGAGTTCAGGGAAGTCGGCAATGCTTTTGCGCCCACTGGAAAAATCGAGCCATCTTTTCTCTGGACACGAAATAACCAGGTCTTGATCGACAAGGCCATAAAGGCGGTAAAAGACAATAACTGGTCTCGTGTAATGGTGCAGAGCGTCGAAAGAGCCGGTATTCACAACCGTACCCAGGGCGTTTGGTATGGCATGGGAAAAATCGCCCTGGAATGGGATTTGCCGGCTTATGCCGCCATGGGCATTCAAGGCGCCTACTGGTCGACCACAGGACGGCTGGATGAGTTTGACAAAAAACTGTTTGTCACCCAGGTGGCCGCCATGTGCCAGTTGACCGGCGAGCTCATGCTGATGGACTTTTAATAAATGTATCGGAATTTCTACAATTTATTGGAATCACGGTATTTTTTTCGGTCATTTTCTTGTTGAGCCGTATGGAATGATGGAATAGTGGAATTTTGGAATATTGGGCATGAAAAGCGGAAAAGATCTTTTCTGAAAAAAATGTTGTATCTACTTTTGATGATGATGACCGACAGACATCCATTGTCTGCTTTCGCCCCAGGTAATTCGCCACTCATACGGGAAAATCAATCCAATTGAATTCGTTTTGATTCTCTAAACCCAGCATTTGAGAAGCGGGAAGGCATGCCAATCTGGCAACTTGTTGATACCCACGCTCACATCTGCGATCCGGTGTTCGACGAGGATCGCAGCGAGGTGCTTGAAAGAGCCGGCGAGTCCGGTATCACCGCGGTGATTGCCGTGGGTGA
>JARFPZ010000138.1 GCA_029288035.1 Desulfosarcina sp. | reverse complement strand
GCCAAGGCGCAGATCGTGATAGGGCCCGACCCACTCGGTGGCATCGATGACGCCCCGTTCGAGGTTGGTGAAAATCTCACCACCCGGTGTCAGTACCACGGTTCCGCCGGCTTTGGCAACGACTTTGCCGCCCAGGCCCGGGATGCGCATCTTCAGGCCTTTAAAGTCATCGATGGTGTTGATTTTCTTGTTGAACCATCCGCCCATTTGAACACCGGTGGAGCCAGCGGGACGCGGCACCAGGTTAAACGGTGCGTAGACTTCCTCCCAGAGCTTCAAACCATCGCCGCCATGGAACCAGGCTGACATGCCTTGGGCATTCATGCCAAAAGGCACGGCCGCAAACCACTGGGTCGCCGGCTCTTTTCCGGCCCAGTAATAGGAAGCGCCGCTGCCGACTTCCACCGTGCCGTCTGATACCGCTTGAAAGCTCTCCAAAGCAGGTACCAGTTCGCCGGCCGCGAACACCTGAATCTTGAGTTGACCACCGGTCATCTCATCGAGCCTTTTGGCCAGCCGCTCACACCCTTCTTGCAGCACCGGCAGCTTGGGCGGCCAGGTGGTGACCATTTTCCATCGGTATGATTTTTGTGCCAGCACTGCAGGGGCATTTATTGTGGTGGCGGCGACCGCTGCCGCTCCCAAACCTGCTTTTTTCAGAAAATCACGTCGTTTCATGAAAAACCTCCTTTGTTAAGTTGATTTGATTTAACACATGCGCAACCCCCGGTGTTGCAGGCCGCCGCTTGTATGCCGTGCGCTCAAATTTCTGCCCGGTGTTGCCACCTTCTAATTAGATTTTTCTATGCTGTTCGTCAAGGTCTACTTAAATAGTGTCTCAACGAAAAGCCCGGTATTTGGCAGGTTGGGTTGAGCCCGATCTGCAATGTTGGGTTTCGTGCCTCTACCCAACCTACGAAATCACGCATTTAACACGATATCACTTCAAGGGGCAAAACCCAACAAATCGATTTAACGAGTTTTCGTACAATCGTCAATGCTGTTCATTACTTTTTTTAGGGTCCGTAAACCAATTCGGGCAGCCAGGTGGCGAGCTGCGGGAAAAGTACCACGATAGCAAGCCCGATCATCTGAAAAAGAACAAACGGAATGATGCCCCGGTAAATGTGGCCGGTAGTGACCTCCGGCGGTGTCACCGCTTTGAGATAAAAAAGTGAAAACCCGAATGGCGGCGTCAAAAACGATGTTTGCAGATTGACCGCCAGCAAAATGCAGAACCAGATCGGGTCGTAGCCGAAGTCAATCATAATGGGCGCTAATACCGGTACGTGAATAAAGGTGATTTCAATGAAGTCCAGGAAAAAACCGATAAAAAAGATAAGGAGCATGACGATGGCCAATACGGCGTTATGACTGTATTTGTCGGCAATACCTCCTAGAAAGTCACGGACAATCGTATCGCCGCCAAGACCCCGAAAAACCAGACCGAAAGCGGCCGCACCGCACAGGATGATAAAGACCATGCAAGTCAACCGTACGGTGGTGTGCATGACCTCGCGCAGGGTGGCCATGTTGAGTTTTTTATTGGCGATCGTTAGGGCGGTTGCTCCCACCGCCCCCACGGCGGCCGCTTCGGTGGGTGATGCAATGCCTGCAAAAATCGACCCCAACACCGCAACTATCAGAAAGAGTGGCGGGACCAACGCCTTGCCAACACGAACGGCAAGCTGTTTGGGGCTTATGGCTGCTAATTCTTCTTTTGAAATTGCCGGGGCCACCCCGGGGCGCAAGTATGCAGCGATAAGTATGTAAATGATAAAAAGCCCCACCAGGAGCAGTCCCGGCAGGACGGCTCCCATAAACACGTCCCCCACAGACACCCCGACGATATCTGCGATGAGTACGAGAACGATGCTTGGCGGGATAATTTGTCCCAGGGTACCGGAGGCGGACACCGTTCCGGTTGCAAGCTCCTTTTGATAACCACGTCTTAACATTGTGGGAACGGCTAGAAGTCCCATCGTCACGACGGTGGCCCCCACGATACCGGTTGACGCGCCCAGGAGCATCCCCACCACGACGACCGATATCGCCAGCCCCCCTTTCAGGCGGCCGAACAACAGGCCCATGGTATCTAAAAGCTCTTCGGCCAGTCCGGACCGTTCCAGCATCACACCCATAAACACAAACAGGGGCACGGCCGCCAGGGTGACATTGGTCATGCGACCCCAGATTCGTAATGGCAGCAAATTAAAAAAATCCCAGCCAAAGCCGATCATACCGAAGGTCAGGGCGGTGCCCAGCAACGTGAAAGTAACCGGAAAGCCGGCCATTAATAAAATGGTCAAGGCTAAGAACATCCAGGCTGCTAAGTAATCCATCAGGATGGCTCCTCCCCTGTTTTTTCTATTCCCAAAATCTGCATGAAGCTATGCAGACCCAATGAAATTCCCTGCAAAAGGAGGAGGGTGAAGCCTGCCGGGATACATCCTTTTATAATAAATCGAAAGGGAATGCCGCCCGGATCCGGTGAACCCTCGAGCATCGCAAATGAAGTCATCGTAAACTTCCAAGACGTTGAAATCACCATGATACAGCCGGGGATGAGAAAGAGAAGCACACCGAAAAAGTTGATCCAGGCCCGGCCCTTTAATCCCAGGCGCTGATAGATGATGTCCACCCGCACATGCCCATCGTGGAGAAGGGTATAACCGGCGCCGATCAGGAAAATAAAGCCAAACAAATGCCATTCCAGCTCCTGGGTAAATACAAAACTGGTATTGAAGATATAGCGCATGAGGACATCGACGAATACCACCATTACCAGTCCGGCCGTCACCCAGGCGACGCCACGGCCAACCCATTCATTCAGGGTATCGATCCAGCAGCTAACGGTCTTGAGTGCATTCATTTTTATAATCCGTGTTTATCAAAATTGACTTCCCCGCAAAATGAAAATATTAAACTTGGAAGATATAGATAAAACTTGGTCGAGAGTCAAGAACTAATGCCGATCATTTCCATCTTACCCTTGCCATTTAAGCCCAGATGGGCTAATTTCAGAGACCGTTCAAAGGTCCAGGGTTCAGAACCTTTGAACCCAGAACCTTTGAACCTATACACAAAGGAGGTTCCCATGGCCCCCTCACTTTATTGGCCGGATAAATACGTTGAAAACTCAAAAAAAGTTAACGAAGTACTGAAAGTCATTCGTCCCGGTCAACGGGTGTTTATCGGCTCCTCCTGTGGTGAACCCCAGCATTTGGTCCGCGGATTGTCTGAATTGTCGGACTACTTTAGAGATATCGAAATCATCCGGCTGCTGACACTGGAGACGACACCGCTGACATTGATTGCCAACAAACCCCATGATCAGAGTATCAATATTCGATCCTTTTACCTGGGTTCGGCCAAGCCCAAGAGAATCGCCCGCAACCAGCGCTTTATTACCCCCATCAACATGTCGGCGATTCCACGATTGTTTAAAAGCCGCCTTTTACCGATCCATGTGGCCCTGATTCAGGTTTCACCGCCGGATGATTTCGGCTGGATGAGTTTGGGAGTTTCGGTTGATATCACTTTGGCCGCTGCGCAATCCGCCGACATGGTGATCGCTCAGGTCAACGCCAATATGCCGCGGGTATTGGGACGCAGTTTTATCCACGTTAATGATGTTGATTATTTTGTGGAATATGACGAGCCCCTGTTGACCATCGGCGCGAACCCCGAAATGGCGGCTGCCAATGATATCGGTAGATTGATTGCCAGAAGGCTGATTGACGACGGATCAACGCTCGCCATCGGCTTGGGAACCACATCGGAGGCCGTCATGCTGGCATTGTCGGATAAAAATGATCTTGGCATCCACACGATGTATATGACCGATGATATCATGCACCTGTTTGCCAAAGGCGTCATCACCAATCGTAAAAAAGGGTTTAACGACGGCAAGATGGTTGCCAGTAGTGCCATTGGCTCAGAGGATCTTTATGAATTTCTAAATGATAATCCGGCGGTTGAGTTTCATCCCTCCGACTATGTCTGCAAACCGGCAATCATTGCCGCCCACAACAAAATGGTCGCCATGAGCGTGGCCATGTCGATTGATTTAACTGGCCAGGTGGCGGCCGATGCCATGCCGCAGACTCATTTTTCGGGAACAACCGGCATCTCTGATTTTATGCGAGGGGCGGTCCAATCGCCGGGCGGCAAATCGATCTTAATGCTGCCATCCACCAGCATGCAGGGTAAGAAAAGCCGTATTGTCCCGCTGCTCGAGGATACCGCCGTGGCGGCCCCCAGGGGGGATGTTCATCTGGTGGTCACCGAGTTCGGAGCGGTTAATTTGTTCGGCAAAAGCTTGCAGGAACGGGCCATGGCCATGGTCAGTATCGCCCACCCCGAGTTTCGCGAGGAACTTTTTTTTGAAGCCAAAAAAATGGGGCTACTCAGCACCGAGAGAAACCTGAATGAATCCATCCACGGGGTCTATCCCATCCACCTGGAAGAAACCATCAATATAGAGGGTGGAGAGGTGACGGTGCGCCCCGCCAAACCTGTCGATGAAAGAAGAATTCAAGAGCACTTTTATAACCTGGACAAGGACGACGTCGTGGCCCGGTTTTTCCACGAAAAAACCAGTTTCTTAAAAGAAGAGGCTGAAGGGGTTTCTCAGATAGATTATGTGAAGGATTTGACCATTGTGGCGGTTGTCGGCGAATTTGGTTTCGGCCGGGTGGTCGCTATTGGAGAATATCTGATCGATCCGGCCACCAACATTGCCGAAATTGCATTTTCCGTCAGCAAAGATTATCAAAAAAAGGGGATGGGCAAGATCCTGATCACAAAGCTGGCTTCGGCCGCCCGCGAAAATCATATTTCCGGCCTGGTTGCCTTCACATCTCCCCGCAATCGCGGCATGATCAAACTGTTTAACGAGTTGCCTTATAAAGTGCATTCCTCTTTCGACGGAGATATGCTGACCTTGCGCTGTATGTTTGATGAACCGGCGCCATAAATGACGATTGACGATTGAAGATTGAAGAACTAGGGTACTCTGCCGATTTTATACGAAAAGACAGAGCGCAGCGATTCCATCATTTGCCCTTCGTCATTCGTCATTAGTCATTCGTTCAGCCGGGTTATGAGTTGCGGGGTGCGGGTTGCGAGACACTGGATACTTAATACTGGATAGTCGATAGGCATCGCTGGCGATTAGTAGCTAGTTCATGGGTTTGCTTGATTTGCATCGAAAGCTGAATTATGCTTTTTCCAATAATAGAAAACGATGGAGCGAAGCGATTCAACAATTCGTCACTCGTCATTCGAAATTCGTCATTCGTTCGTCGGATTGTGGGTGTAGAGGGCATATCGGATAATTCCAATATCTGTGAATAACAAAGGAAATTACATATGGCTACCCATACGATTCAATTTTTACCTTACGAGACGTCAATTCAGGTTCAGGACGGCGATACCGTTATTCGTGCGGCCCTGGAGGCCGGTGTGCATGTAAACGCATCCTGTGGGGGTGAAGGCGTCTGCGGCAAATGCCGCGTTCTGATTGAAGAAGGTACCGTTGAGAGTGGGATTTCGGAAAAACTGAGCGAAGCGGATCGGGAAAAAGGCTATCGCCTCGCCTGTCGGGCGATCGTCAAAAGCGATCTTGTGGTGCGTATTCCCGTTGAATCCACCATCGACACCAGTGTACTTAAACTGCAGGCCGCCCCACGGCGGACAGCCCATATCAGTGAATTTGACTTTGATGAGCTCAAAGAAAAGGGTCTGTTTGACGCACCCGTGGAAAAAAAATATCTCCAGCTTCCCGCACCCACTGCCCAGGACAACCTGCCCGACATTACCCGATTGATCAGCTATCTGAAACTCAAACATGATGAGCATCGATTGGAGGTTGATCTTTCCGTGATTCGTAAGATACCGGAAGTGATCCGCCAAGACGATTTTAAGGTGACGACCACCCTGGTCCGGCCGGTGCGCAAGGTCGGTAAAACCCGCCTGATTAATGTTCAACCCGGTGATACGACCCGTCAAAATTATGCCATTGCCATGGATATCGGAACCACCACGATTTATGGACAGTTGATCGATTTGATCACCGGTGAGGTTCTGGCCGAACACGGGGAGTTCAACGGGCAAATCAGTTATGGTGAAGATGTCATTTCGCGCATTGTTTTTGCGGAAAAACCAGGTGGCCTGGAAAAAATAAACGCGGTGGTTATTGAAACCATCAACAAGATCCTGAAAAAGATTGTGAAAGAATCCGGAGTCGAACCGGAGGATATTGCCACCATCACCTTGGCCGGCAATACCACCATGACCCAGTTGATGCTGGCCGTCAATCCACGGTCGATCCGACGTGCCCCATACGTGCCGGCCGCCACCCTGTATCCGCCCATAAAAGCCGCCGACTTGGGTATGGATCTGGTGGGGCATGTCACCGCGTTGGTATATCCTGCGGTTTCCAGTTATGTGGGCGGGGACATCGTTGCCGGGGTGATGGGATCCGGAATTTATCGCAGTGAAGCCCTTACCCTCTATCTGGATGTCGGTACCAATGCAGAAATTGTGATCGGCAACAAAGAATGGCTGGCATGTGCGGCCTGCTCCGCCGGCCCGGCCTTTGAAGGTGGCGGGCTGAAATTCGGAATGCGAGCTGCCAAAGGGGCCATTGAAGATTTCTCCATGGATCCGGTCACCCTTGAACCGATGATCCTCACCATCGGGAATGTCCGTGCCAAAGGTATTTGCGGATCCGGGCTGATTATTATGACAGCCGTCATGTTTGAGATGGGCATTATTAATAATCTGGGCAAATTTGATCGCGACCTGGATACCCCCCGTATCCGTGAAGACAACGGTGTTTTTGAGTATGTACTGGCATGGAAAGATGAAACCCAGATCGACCGCGATGTTACCCTGACCGAAATCGACATTGAAAATCTCATCCGGGCCAAGGGCGCCATTTACAGCGGTTGCATGACCCTGCTGACAGAGGTGGGAATGGGCATTTCAGACATAGAGCACATCATACTGGCCGGCGGATTCGGCAGCTATGTGGATCTTGAAAAAGCCATAACCATCGGACTGCTGCCGGAAATTGACCCGCATAAGGTCACGTTTATTGGAAACGGCTCTTTGATGGGCGCCAGAATGAGTTCCCTGACCAATCGTATCCGTCAGGATGTAGCAGAAGTTACTAAAAAAATGACCAATTTCGAGCTGTCGGACACACCTTCATATATGGATAATTATGTGGCCGCCCTCTTTTTACCTCATACAGACATGAACCAATTTCCAAGGTTAAAATCCCGCCTGGAAGCCCGCAACAAATTAAAATTGAAGATTGAAGATTGAAGATTTATGGATATCGCTCTCCGAGGCGTAGGCGCTACAATCCCTACGAGCCGGAGGCTTCGCTCTGCTTTTTTTTTAAATGAAATAGAAAGAATTCCTGATTTCGTCATTAGCCAATCGTCATTCGCTTTTAAAGATTCTTTTTTGATTAGACCGTCCGTTTTATAGGCCAGCGGCGGCACTGAACCCCGAACCGTTGAACCCTTGAACCTAGAACCTTCAAACCTCTGTATCCAGGACCGTCCCCCAAACTGAATGGGATTTAGTTAGAAATTTACATTCAGACCGGCTCTGCTCTTGACAAAGCGATCCACTCCAGATAAATGATCGTATTCGGTATTTTATAAAGACCGGCAGGTCTTGGGGCAAGTTGTGTTGTATATTGATATGGTATGAATTAAATCTCAGAAATCAAGTATACTGTCTAATAAAAATCACTGGATTCTAAAATTTTTCGATCATTCTACCCATAAAGGCGATAAATCTACCGTTTGTAGACGATATACATAAAAAATCTCATGAAAGGGGGGTTGAAAAACTTAACACACCTGTCAGAAGCACGGTTTTATTTGAGGTTAACTCATTGCAATGTTTCCAATCATGGGCACTGCAAGCACTAACCGGTAAGCGTATACAAGGAGGTAACATTGGCTTTTGAATTTTTTAAAGAATCCTATACCGGCAGTATAAGGGAAATCAGCCTGGGCAAGGGAGATAACGCCGTTACGGTCGGCGGCGAAGCGTGCTATCCCTTCTACCAATTTGAAGGGGCAATGCCCAACAAACCCAGGATCGCCATGGAGATCTGGGATATGGAACCGGATGAGTGGCCGGAAGCAGCCCTTGCGCCCTTCAAAGATGTTATTTCAGATCCTGCCGCCTGGGCTAAAAAATGCGTAACGGAATTCGGTGCCGAGATGATAGTTCTGCAGCTTAAAAGCACCGACCCCAATGGTAATGACGCGCCGGCTGAAGATGCTGCCGCCACTGTCAAAAAAGTTCTGGCGGCGGTTGATGTACCCTTGATTATATGGGGCACAGCCAACGTCGAGAAAGATGAAGAAGTTCTTAAAAAAATTGCCGAAGAATGCCAGGGAGAAAACTTGATCCTCGGCCCGGTGGAAGACAAAAATCACAAAGGTATCGGCGCGGCGGCCATGGGCTTCGGCCATACCGTGATTGCATCTTCTCCCATCGATGTCAACCTTGCCAAGCAATGTAACATCCTGCTTGAAAACCTGGGAATGCCCATTGATCGGATGATTATCGATCCGACCACGGGCGGATTGGGGTATGGATTGGAATACTCATATTCTGTAATGGAGCGGCTCCGCATGGCGGCGCTGGCCCAGGGAGATGACAAATTACAGCTTCCGATCATCAACAACCTCGGCAATGAGGTTTGGAAATGCAAGGAAGCCAAACAAACTGCCGAAGAGGCCCCCCTGCTGGGGGATCCGGAAAAACGGGGTATTTTAATGGAAGCCGTGGGAGCGGTGGCCTACTTGATGAGCGGCTCGAACGTTTTGATCATGCGACATCCCGAATCCATCCGGCTGGTCAGATCCTACATTGATCTACTCTCTGAAGGCGGTACGGCCTTGGATATTGCGCCGGTGAAAAAGCAACTGGCGGATGTGGAACTGGATCTTTTATCCCTTTCTCCGGAACCGGATCTGACGATCGAAGCAGAAAAGGAGAAAAAGCCGGCGCCAGCCAAGAAAGCAGCGGCGCCTGAGCCTGAAAAGAAGGCAGCACCCGAGGCCAAGAAAGCCGCTCCGGCGACGCCCGAGAAAAAGGCGGCTCCGGCGGCGCCTGAACCGGCGGCAGCGGTCAAGGTGGATGCAGAAGCTGCAGCCAAAGCTGCTGAAGAAGATAAATTAAAAGCCGAGGCGGATGCCAAAGCCAAAGCGGATGCCGAGGCCAAGGCTAAAGCCGAGGCAGAGGAAAAAGCCAAGGCGGCTGAAGAAGCCAAAATAAAAGCTGAAGAAGACGCCAAGCGCAAAGCCGAAGAGGATGCCAAAGCCAAAGCCGCAGCGGAAAAGGCCAAAGTTGAATCCGAATTGGAGGAAATTAGACAGAAACGGGCCCAGGAAAGGGAAGCCCGGATGGCCGAACGAAAAGCCGCTGAACCCGCCCGGCCAGCAGCCAAGAAAGCCAAGAAGGCCGCCAAACCAGCGATGAAACCGGCCGCCGACCAAAAACCGATGGTGGACAAGCTGCTGGAGAATCTGGACTGGGTCCATCGCCGTAACCGGTAATGATTCTGACGGATGAAAGGCTCTCAACTTTTACGATCCCTTTTACTTTATATAATATTAGGAGGAACCTCGTATGGCAGTAGAAAAAAATGAAAGCATTAAACAGGTAAAGACACCCAAGCTGGCCGACCCCATTGCAGCGACCATCGATGTGGCCAGCCAGCAGATGATCCGGCGTGCTCAGGATCTGGGCGTTGAAACGGTTTTTGACAGGGCCGTCAAGATGAAACCCTGCAATATCGGTATTCAGGGGATTTGCTGTAAAAACTGCGCCATGGGCCCCTGTCGTCTGCCGCTGCCCAAAGGCGGCATTGAAGGGGAAGACACCCGCAAGGGGTTGTGCGGCGCCACCGCCAACACCATTGCGGCCCGTAACTTTGCCCGCATGGTAGCCGCCGGCGCGGCCGCCCACTCCGATCACGGGCGCTCAGTGGCCGAAGTCTTTTTATCGGCGGCACGTAAAGAAACCGAAGATTACCGGATTAAAGATCCCGGTAAGCTACTCGCGATTGCCCCCACCCTGGGTGTGGCCACCACCGTAGAGGTGGATGGGGAGGAAATCGACCGTGATATCGATGAAATTGCGGTTGAATTTGGCGAAAAGGCCATGAACGAATGGGGCAAACCCGAAGGGGAGCTGCTTAACGCAAAACGGGCCCCGAAAGCCTTGTATGAAAAGTGGAAGAAAGCCGGCGTTATTCCCAGAAATATCGACCGGGAAATCGTGGAAATCATGCACCGAACCCACATGGGGGTCGACCAGGATTACAAAAATTTAATCAAGCAATGTACCCGGGCATCCATAGCGGACGGCTGGGGCGGTTCTATGCTGGCCACCGATCTTCAGGATGTGCTTTTCGGTACCCCCTCCCCCCTCCAGAGTGAAGCGAATATCGGTATCATGAAGGAAGATCATGTCAATGTGATTGTTCACGGTCATGAACCGGTGCTTTCGGAAATGATTGTGGCGGCCTCCCAAACCCAGGAGATGCTGGACTACGCCAAATCCAAGGGGGCCAAGGGAATTCAACTGGGCGGCATTTGCTGTACGGCCAATGAGATTTTGCAGCGCCACGGCGTACCACCAGCCGGCAATTTTCTCCAGCAGGAACTGGTGATCGTCACCGGTGCCTGTGATGCCATGGTGGTCGACATTCAGTGCATTTTTCAGAACCTGGCCAACGTGGCCAAGTGCTTTCACACCAAACTGATCACCACGCATCCTATTGCCCGGATGGAGCAGGACAACGTCATCCACATCGAGTTTGACGAACACCATGCCATGGAAGACGCCAAACGGATTCTAAAACTTGCCATCGACAATTTTGAGAATCGTGAGACCGAAGTTGTGATTCCACCCCAGAAAGCTACCCAGATTGCCGGTTTCGGCGTCGAGTCCATTGAATACCACCTGGGCGGCACCTTCCGCGGTTCTTATTTCACCTTAAACGACAACATCATTAACGGCCGTATCAGAGGCGGCGCCGGCGTCGTGGGATGCAACAATGCGCGCTCCCAGCACAACAATGAATGCATCACCTTGATTAAGGAATTGATCAAAAACGACGTCATTGTTCTGACCACCGGCTGCAATGCCATTGCATGTGCTACGGAAGGGCTGCTGACACCGGAATCCGCCAAGGTATTTTGTGGACCAGGCCTCAAGGAGGTCTGTGAGACGGTGGGAATTCCACCGGTACTGCATTTGGGCTCCTGCGTGGATAACAGCCGTATTTTGCTGGCCCTGACGGAGATGGTCAAAGCGGGCGGTCTCGGCAATGATATCTCTGATTTGCCGGCGGCCGGCAGTGCGCCGGAATGGATGAGTGAAAAGGCAATTTCCATCGGTCATTATTTCGTCAGTTCAGGCGTTTACACCGTGTTTGGCGGTATTCTGCAAACCACGGGCGCACCCGTATTTCAGGATTATCTATTCAAAGAGATGGAAAATCTTTACGGCGGCATGTGGGATATGTACACCGATCCGATCAAGCATGCCCATGCCATCATTGCTCACATCGACAAGAAGCGTAAAGCGTTGGGTATCGATAAGGCCAGGGAACGGGTCTTGATGGATATGGCCAGTCGTCAGGCACTTGAAGCATAAAACCAGTAATTGAGAAATTAAGGGATTTAGGAATTAAAAATATTGATAAAATTCCTTTAATCCCTTAATTCGAAATTTTTAAATCCCTAAATTATTAATTACAACATCTCCACAAAGGAGGAAAATATGTCGAAATTAGTTGCATTTGCCGCCATCCAGGGTGGTTACAATGTTGTTTCACAGGTGGAAGGAGAATATCAACGAGCACTGGATACCTTTGACGCCGACACCAAGGTCCAGTTCCCCAACACGGCTTATTATCTGCCCGTGATTTATTCATTGTTGGGAATTAAGGTTGAAACCCTTGAAGATATTAAAAAACCCTTGGATGTCGCTCGTAAGCTGTTGCCGCCCCATGTCAAAGGCATGAACCATCTGCCCTACCTGGGTCCGTTGCTGGACGCCGGCATGGCCACCTTATTCTGTTTTGAAATCCGTGAAGCGCTGCGCTATCTGAATGAACCGGATTTTTATCTGCATTCCGAGGAACCTGATTTGGAGGCCGGTAAAATCTGGCTGGGGGCCGCGGACGACACCGTTTTTCGTAAAAGAGGGGTAGAGTTTGTCGATGGCACCGCGCCCGGTTTTGCCGCCATCGTCGGCGCCGCGCCGAATAAGGAAATCGCCAAAGATATCGTCGAAGACTACCAAAAACGAAGCCTCTATATCTTCTTGGCGGCCAACCAGAACAACACCTCCGTCACCCAGCAATTGATTGACGCCGGTGTCCAGATCGGTTGGAATACCCGCATCGTACCGTTCGGACCGGACATTTCTTCAGCGATTTTCGCTTTAGGGTTTGCCAACCGAGCGGCCATGGCCTTTGGCAACGTTCAGCCCGGCGACTATAAAAAAATGCTGCTTTACAACAAAAACCGCATCTTTGCCTTTGTCAATGCGCTGGGCGATGTGGGCACCGATTGGGCCGGCGCTGCCGCGGGCTGCGTCAACTGGGGTTTTCCGACCCTGGCCGATACCGACATCCCCGAGGTCCTGCCCACCGGAATCTGTACTTACGAGCATGTGGTCGCCAACGTGCCCCATGATGAAATCGTTCAGAAATCCGTCGAGGTCAGGGGACTTAAGGTCAGCGTATCTTCGATTGATATTCCCTTATCTTTCGGACCGGCGTACGAAGGTGAGCGTGTTAGGGGTGCCGACCTTTACGCCCAGACGGGCGGTGGTAAGAGCCAGTGCACCGAACTTTGCAAGATGGCAGAGATGAATGAAATTGATGATGCCAAGGTAGAGATCATCGGCCCCGATATCGGTGATCTTAAGGAAGGTGATACATTTCCCCTTGGCATTTATGCCCAAGTTGCCGGCCGGGAGTTCCAGACGGATTTCGAGCCGATCATCGAACGACAGATTCATCATTTAATTAATTATATCCAGGGAATTATGCATATCGGCCAAAGGGATATTTCCTGGATCAGGGTAAGCAAGGCTGCCGTAGAAAAGGGCTTTACCCTCAAAGACATCGGGGTTGTCCTGCATGCGAAGTTTCACCAAGATTTCGGAAGCATCCTCGACAAGGTTCAGATCACCCTGTACACCCAGAAAAAGGACGTGGATGCATTGACCAAACGGGCCAGAGCGGAATATAAGATGCGCGATGAACGCGTCGAAAAGATGACCGACGAGGATGTGGAAACCTATTATTCCTGCACCCTGTGTCAGTCGTTTGCTCCCAATCATGTCTGCACGGTCAGCCCCGAACGTACCGGGCTGTGCGGCGCTTACAACTGGATGGACTGCAAAGCCTCTTTCGAGATCAATCCCACCGGACCGAATCAGCCCATCGAAAAAGGCGAATGCCTGGATCCGAAGCTGGGGCAGTGGAAAGGGGTCAACGATTTTGTTTACAAAGCCTCCAGGGGCGCCGTCACCCATTATAACTTCTATTCCATGGTAACCGACCCCATGACCACCTGCGGCTGCTGCGAGTGTATTGCCGCCATGCTGCCCTCCTGCAACGGGGTCATGACGGTTAACCGCGATTACATGGGCGAAACTCCCTGCGGGATGAAATTCACCACCCTGGCCGGTGTCATGGGTGGCGGCGCATCATCGCCGGGTTTTGTGGGCCATTCCAAGTTCAATATCACCCAGGGCAAGTTCATTGTCGGTGACGGCGGTCTGGCCCGGATGGTCTGGATGCCCAAAATTCTCAAAGAAGAGATCAAAGAGCGGCTCCTCAAACGAGGCAAAGAAATCGGAATTCCCGATCTGATTGACCGGATTGCCGACGAGACCGTCGGCATCACCGAGGAAGAAATTTTACCCTTCCTGCAGGAGAAAAAACATCCGGCTCTGGATATGGATCCGTTAATCGGATAAAAAAACGGGTTGCGCGTTTTGCGTTGCGTGTTGCGGGTTGATAAAGGATTAACTTCAATTTTATAACCCGTAACTTGCAACTCGTAACCCGTAACTCGTAACCCGAAACGCGTAACGCGATATTTTAAGGAGAAAAAAATGGCATTAACCGGTATTCAGATTTTTAAACTCCTGCCGAAAACCAACTGCAAGGAATGCGGTGTTCCCACCTGCCTGGCCTTTGCCATGAACCTTGCTTCCGGAAAAGCGGAACTGGACAGTTGCCCATATGTGTCGGATGAAGCCAGGGAAAAGCTTTCGGAAGCCTCGGCCCCGCCGATTCGTCCGGTGGCCGTTGGAAAAGGTGTCAGGGCCGCTACCACCGGTGGTGAAACCGTTCAGTACCGGCATGAAAAAACGTTCTATAACCCAACCCTTCTGGCAGCCACGGTGGGGTCGGACATCGCCGATGCAGATCTTGAGACCAAACTCAAGACCTGGAATGCCTTTCAATTTGAAAGGGTCGGCCTGAATCTCAGACCTGAATTGATTGTGCTCAAGGATGCCGGCGGGGACAAAGAGGCCTTTGCCCGCACAGCCAAAAAAATTGCTGAAACCTCTGAATTCAATCTGGCGTTGATGACCGAAGATCCGGCCGTTATGAAAGCCGGCATCGAGGTCTGCGGATTTAAACGACCGCTGATGTATGCGGCAACGGAGGCAAACCTCGATGAGTATGGCGCGCTTGCCAAGGATAATAACTTGCCGCTGGCGGTGAAAGCCGACTCCGTCGAAGGACTCATCCCGCTGACTGAAAAACTCACCGAGCAGGGTTTGAAAGACCTGGTGCTGGATTCTGGTGCCAGGGAGATAAAACAATCCCATCAGGACCAGATCGCCTTGAGGCGTGCAGCCCTTAAAGATGTAAACCGGGCGCTGGGTTTCCCGAGTATTATCTTTCCCTGTGAGATGGCATCGAACCTGGACATGGAGACATTGGTGGCGGGAACGTTTATTGCCAAGTATGGCGGAATTGTGGTGCTTTCAGATTTCAGCGGCGAGAGTTTGTTTCCGTTATTGCTCGAAAGGTTGAATATTTATACAGATCCGCAACGGCCGATGACGGTCACCGAAGGTATTTATGAGATTAACAATCCGGATGAAAACTCGCCGGTG
>JARFPZ010000073.1 GCA_029288035.1 Desulfosarcina sp. | reverse complement strand
GCTAAAAGCCGATCAGATATTGGCTACCGGTGCTACCTATTGTATCACCCCTTGTCAAAATTGCAACTCACAAATACACGACCTCAGTGAGCATTTAGAAGGCGGGTGGCATAATGTTCACCTCTGGACGTTGATCTGTCTGTCCATGGGTATTTTGGGAGAAAATGAGCGCGAATATCTGGGAGACGATCTGAAGGATGTGGATGTGTTGTTTTCAACAGAAGAGGAATAAATAAAGAAAACTTTCGTTTATAGGTCATATTGGACTTATAGGACCTATTGAAATTATAAAGAAAAACCCGGCTGTCACCCAGCCGGGTTTTTTAATTCCATTTTTTACTTCTGAGCTTTCCAACTGCCCAATTCCAAACCGTCATGCTGCTTTCGTCAGCTTCACTGCACAGACCTTATACTCGGGAATACCGGAAATGGGATCCAAGGCGGCATTGGTTAGACGATTGGCGGCCGCCAAGGCGTAGTGAAACGGAATAAATATCGTCCCTGACACCGCTTTTTTGGAAACCTTGATTCTCGCCTGAATTTTTCCCCGTCGGGATGCAATGTCTACAAGGGAACCGTCCGACATGTCATACTTGCTTGCATCTTTGGGGGTAATTTCTACGAAACACTCCGGTGCGATCTCATTTAACCCTTGGGTTTTCATGGTCATCGTACCGGTGTGGTAATGGTAAAGCAGACGTCCGGTGGTCAGGTACATGGGGTATTCGTCATCCGCCATTTCGGCCGGTGGTAGGTAGTCGATAGCAATAAAGTTACCCTTGCCACAGGTAAACTGTTCACGGTGCAGGATGGGAGTCCCGGGATGCTCGGTCGTCGGGCAGGGCCAGTGAATGCCTTCATACTCGATCCGGTCGTAGTTGATGCCGGCGTAAGACGGTGTCACCCGGGAAATTTCTTCCATGATCTGCCGGCTGTTCTCATATTTCATCGGATAGTTCATGCGGGTGGCGATATCACAGAATATTTTCCAATCATCCCATGCCTGGCCGGGCGGCTCCACTGCTTTTCGCACCCGTTGAACCCGCCTTTCGGAATTGGTAAATGTTCCGTCTTTTTCAGCGTAGCAGGCCGACGGCAAAACAACATCGGCGAATCTGGCCGTTTCCGTCATAAATAAATCCTGTACGACCAAAAAATCTAAGTTTTCTATGCTTTTTTCGCAATGATTCAAATCGGGATCTGAAACCAAGGGGTTTTCTCCGATAATATAAAAAGCCTTTAGTTTGCCGTCATGGGCGGCCGGTATCATCTGGGTAACTTTCAGGCCGGGTTGATCCGGCAGTTCCTCTACCCCCCAGGCTTCTTCCATTTTCTGACGTGCCGCCGGATCAATCACTTTCTGATATCCGCTGTACACGTCCGGCAGACCGCCGAAATCGCAGGCGCCTTGAACGTTGTTCTGGCCCCGCAGCGGGTTGACACCGCCCCCTTCAATTCCAAGATTGCCGAAAAGCATGGCCAGGTTGGCCAGGGACTTTACATTGTCCGTACCGGTGGTGTGCTGGGTGATTCCCATGCAGTAAAGAATGCTGCCGCGTTCCGCGCCGGCATAGAGACGGGCGGCATCGACGATCTGGCGGGCAGGGATCCCGGTAATTTCCTCTACAAATTCGGGAGTGAATTTTTCAACGATCTTACTGACTTCTTCAAAGCCTACGGTACGGTTTTCAACATACGATTTGGCGTACAGGTTTTCCTGAATAATCACATGCATCATTCCGTTGAGCCAGGCCACATCCGTGCCCAGATTCTGCCGCAGCCACATATCGGCATAGCGCGTAATTTTAATGCGTCTTGGATCGACGACAATGAGTTTGGTCCCTTTTTGGGTGACCGCCCGTTTGACAAAACTGGACAAGACCGGGTGGTTCTCGGTGGTGTTGGATCCCGTGATCAATATAACATCCGCTTTTTCAATACAGGCGATGGTATTTGTCATGGCACCACTGCCGAAAGCTGCGGCCAGACCGGCCACAGTGGAAGAATGTCAGAGCCGGGCACAATGATCCACGTTGTTGGTCTTAAGCACGGCCCGGGCAAATTTCTGGGCGACGTAATTTTCCTCGTTGCTGATTCTGGCCGATGTCAAGACCCCAATGCTGTCCGGTCCAAATTCGGTTTTGATGTTGCCCAACTTGCGAGCGACCAGATCAAGGGCCTCATCCCAGGAGGCTTCTCTAAATTCACCGTTTTCTTTAATCAAGGGTGTGGTCAGACGATCGGGGGAGTCGATAAAATCGTAGCCGAATCTGCCCTTGACACAGAGACTGCCGTAGTTGGGAGCAACGTCCGGAACCCCGCTGATTTTAACGATCCGGTCATCTTTCACATGGAGGTAAAGCTGGCAACCGACGCCGCAATAGGTGCAAGTGGTGCGCACCTTTTGGGTCTCCCAGGGCCTCACTTGATAGCGAGCGTCTTTTTCGACAAGGGCACCCACCGGACACGCCTGAACGCATTCACCGCAAAACACACAATCAGAATCTTTGTAAGGGCGGTCGCCGGCGGCGATAATCTTGGTACCTGCACCGCGATAACCGTAGTGGATGGCCTGATTGACCTGAACTTCGTTGCAGGCCTGCACGCATCGACCACACTGGACACAGCGTGAAAAATCGCGCACGATAAACGGATTGACCGTCTCCATCGGATAAGGGGTGTCGGTGGGATTGAATCGTTCACCATTTACCTGATAGCGAAAAGCCAGATCCTGCAGCTTGCAATCCCCCCAGACCGGACACAATTCGGCGGTGTCCTCTGTCTGCTGTGCCTTCATCTGAAATTCGGTCCAGTTTTGGCCGGCGGACCCGCTCACTGCACAATTGTGATTGCCTGATGAGAGCAACAATTGGAGGACCATGCGTCGGGCCGTGATGACCTTGGCGGTTTCGGTACGCACGACCATATTGTTGGCAGCCGGTGCCGCACAGGAGGCGACCAGACTGCGGGCACCTTCGATCTCAACGACGCAAACTCGGCAAGCGCCGGTAGGAGAGGCACCTTTCAGATGACAGAGTGTCGGAATATCAATACTATTGCGTTGCGCAACATCCAGAATGCTCTCTCCGGGTTCAAAAGAAAATTCATTCCCATTGACAATGATAATGTTTTGAAGGGCCATGTCTGTATTTGTACTCCTAAAAATTGGTCTTGGGTAACTTCCGAATTGGAGGTTAACACACTTTAAGGATATTAATGGCGCAGACTGGGAAAACAACAATATTCCCAATTTTTATATTAGATTTTGATTGATTCATTCTTGTACCTGATACGCTATTTTTTGTCAATTCGGTTTCTGTTCCCAAACAGATATGATTGTCGGGGGACGCGCTTCGATCCTACCTTGACCTACAATTTTGACACTATCTGGTCGGGTGGGGGCCATAGGCCAGGTTGCGCTGCGAGGCGTTACCTGACAGAAGGTTTTTCGATCCTGGAAAATATCAACAATTGATATAGACATACACCGCTAAGCGCTCCAATCATATCGGCAATCACGTCCGTGACCTCGGCCTCCCGAAAGGGTACAAAAGATTGGTGGATTTCGTCGCTAATGCCGTAAAGAGATGCGGAAACCACGCTCAGAAACATCAGCATTTTTATGTTGTCCTTAAGCCTCAAGGTCTGGTAGGCTCTATAGAATAAAATTCCCAAAATCCCATAAGCAGTGACATGAAGTACTTTATCAACATATGGAAATATGGGGATCTGTTCCGGAGAAGGATGGTCGGACTGAATATAAATAAACAGACAATATAGGATAAGCGGAAGCCAGTATAATGCAAAACGCTTTAATTTAATGGGCATGCTTTATCTATTGAAAATTGAATATTTGTGGTATTCTATTTCTTTTATGCCATCGTATATAGGTGGCTGAACTTTTACTATCCCGTAAGCCAGTCACCAACCACCGGTAACCGCCAGTCTGAAGGTGTGTGCCGTTGAACGACAAAACGGCCTAAAATCCGGTCGTGGGTCGTCTTTTGCCAAAGAAATCTTCGCAAGGAGCGTTTTTGGTAACATGCTTCTTCAACTTTTTGCACCATAAGGATTGAAATGTCCGGCAGCTGCCATCCAGCGCATCCATCCTGGCAAAGTCGGCATGTCCGCATTGCAGATCACAAAAACTGATCTTAGAGGTCGTTACACCTGCGTTTTTAGCCATTTAATATACCCCTTAACTGATCGGTTATAGGTTCAGGGTTCACGGTTCCAAGGTTACAACTGTTTGAAACGGAATACTATATTGATCAAGTTCCAGCATATCCGACGTCACCCATTGGGTGAAATGACATAACAAAAACGATGAAGATGGAATCCATTTAATATAATCTGGCTGGGTGTTCTTCAACCCGGAACGTTGAGCCCTGCGTGTGGGGTCGAAGCCCGAAGGGCGTAGTCCCAAACCGATCAACCTAGAATACAGTTGTTACAGCATTTTGGCCTTTTGAACGATAGAATCCCGCAAAAAGAGGAGTGGATTCTTATTTAAAAAAAAGCAGTAGACAGGGTTAACAGGATCGTCAGGATACTACGGCCTTCGGACGAAGAGCTTCTCGCCGTAGGCGAAAAAAAATCCCCAATATCCTGTAAATCCCGTCTTATAATAAACAAGCATAAGATCGAATCCAATCCAAATCCAAATCAGCCAAATGCACTCAAAATTCCAAAGAAAGCGACCGGTCACGAATATGCCTCTGCACCGTGTTCAGAAACGTTTCGTGAGAAACGCCATATTTGACATTCCCGTCCAGGGTTCGCACCGAAAGTGTCGATGCTTCTTTTTCCCTGCCGCCGATGGTGAGGATTATGGGTATATATTGTAATTGGGCTTCACGTACTTTTTTGTTCAAGCTCTCTGTGCGGCTGTCGACCTCCGCCCGCAGATCCGCCTGCTTGAGGGTTGCCAGCACCTCGTTGGCATAAGGCACCAGATCATCGTTGATCGGTAGGATAATGGCCTGCAATGGCGACAGCCATAAAGGGAACTTGCCGGCAAAATGTTCGATGAGAATACCCAGGAAGCGCTCAATCGATCCGAAAACAGTTCGGTGAATCATGATGGGACGATGTCTTTCATTGTCCTTGTCAATGTAGTGCAGGTTGAACCGTTCGGGCAGCGACATGTCCAGCTGAATCGTACCGCATTGCCAGGTGCGGTTCAAAGCATCCCGAATATGAAGATCGATTTTGGGGCCGTAAAAAGCGCCGTCGCCTTCGTTTAGCTGGTAATCCTGACCATAGGCGTCCAGGGCCGCCGCCAATCCCCTAGTGGCCGTCTCCCACTGTTGATCGGTTCCGATGGATTTTTCCGGTCGGGTGGACAGCTCCAGAAGAAATCCCAAGCCGAAAGCGTTGTAGATCCGTTCCGACAATTTTAGGACACCCAGGATTTCATCTTTGATATGCGCTGACGTCATATATAAATGGGCATCATCCTGATGAAACGCTCTGACCCGGAAAAGCCCGGACAGCACACCGCTCAATTCATGCCGGTGGACAAGTCCGACTTCAGCGACCCTGAGAGGTAAATCCCGATAGGAATGGGGTTTGCGGCTGTAAAGCAGCATCCCGCCGGGACAGTTCATGGGCTTGATGGCATACTCGATATCGTCAATAGCCGAGGTATACATGTTTTCGCGGTAATTTTCCCAGTGACCGGATCTTTCCCACAGCGAGCGGTTTAGCATGATGGGAGTTTTGGTTTCCACATAACCGGCCTCACGATGTTCATGGCGCCAGTAATCCAGCAAAGCATTCCAAAGATCCATTCCCTTGGGGTGGAAAAAGGGCATCCCGAGGGCCTCTTCGTGAAAACTGAAGAGATCCAGCGCCTGGCCGATTTTACGGTGGTTCCTCTTTTTGGCTTCCTTCAGAAATGTCAGATACTCATTCAACTCTTTTTTGTCGAAAAAAGCGGTGCCGTATATTCTTTGAAGTTGAGGTTTAGAAGGGTCTGCCCGCCAGTAGGCGCCGGAAACTTTTATCAGCTTAACATTTTTGACAAAGCCGGTGTGGGGGACATGAGGTCCGCGACACAAGTCGGTAAATTCGCCCTGTTCATAAAAGGAAATGGTCTCGTCTTCCAGGTCCGATATCATTTCCAGCTTGTAGGGTTCATCCTTATAAAAATCCATGGCCTCCGCCTTGGGCACAACTCTGCGGCGTATCGGCAGCTTTTCCTTGATGATCTTTTTCATTTCAGCTTCAATTTTCGGAAAGTCGTCTTCTGAAATGGGATCCATGTCAATATCATAGTAAAACTGATTTTCCACCGCCGGGCCAATCGTCAGTTTGGCATTTTTATTCAGACGCAAGATAGCCTGGGCCATCACATGGGCGGCACTGTGACGCAAGATATCCAGTGAGTCTGGATCTTTGGTGGTAATAAATCTAATTTTAGCATCGTGGTCGATGACGCTGCTCAAATCAACCAGGCTATCATCTAATTCCATGGCCACGCAGTTTCGCGCAAACCCGTCCGAGATGCTTTTGGCGGCATCAATGCCGCTTAATGCATTTTCAAAAGCCTTTATGTTGCCGTCTGGAAATGTTATGTTTACCATTGTATACTCACCGTGATAGAAAAAATTAGAAATTGATACTTCTGATATTTGAAGATAAACAGTTAGATTAGAAAAAACAACTCCAGGGGTCAAGCAAAAAAATGAACGCGACCAGCGACATTAACTATAAAATGATAGGTTCGCACCACGAACTTGAAAACTTAGTCGGAATCATTGAAACTGAAAAGGTCGTGGGTGTCGATCTGGAAGCGGACTCCATGTACCATTTCAAAGAAAAGGTCTGCCTGATTCAAATGGCTGCCCCGAAAATCAATGTGCTTATCGATCCTCTCGCAGTAAAAGACCTGTCTCTGCTGAAACCGATTTTTAAAAGACGTGACATTTGCAAAATCTTTCACGGGGCGGACTACGATGTCCGTTCACTATATCGAGATTTTCGCATCACAATTGATAATCTATTTGACACCGAACTGGCGAGCCGGTTCTTGGGTTTTCCGGAAACAGGCCTGGAGGCGGTCTTAAAAAAAAAGTTTGACGTCACACTCGACAAAAAATTCCAGCGCAAAGACTGGTCCAGACGTCCATTGCCCCCGGGTATGATCGCCTATGCCGCCGAGGATGTCAGGTACCTGCTACCCCTGGCAGAAAGTTTGAAGGCCGAGCTTGATGAAAAAAACCGTCTTGGATGGGTATATGAGGAGTGCGAGCATTTGAGCAAGGTCCGCCCGACCAGCGTAAACGATCAGCCGTTGTATTTAAATTTCAAGGGAGCCGGAAAACTTGATTCCCGCAGCCTGGCCGTGTTGGAAGCCCTGCTTGGCTTTCGCCGTGAAATCGCTCGCAGAAAAGATAAACCGCTATTTAAAATCTTCGGCAACCGATCGCTATTTGATTTGGCCGCTAAAAAGCCGTTGAATCTAAAGCAACTGGAAAAGACCGGGGCACTGAGCGCCAGGCAAATCCAAATGTACGGGGGGAAACTGCTGACGGTCATGCAAGCTGCCATGAAACTTTCGGAAGATGAGCTACCGGTCTATCCACGGAAAAAGGCGCGTCGGGTATCCCTGGCGGTTGCCGGGCGGGTCAAAGCCCTTAAAAGCTGGCGTGATAAGCAAGCGCAAAGGCTTGCCGTCGATCCCGCTTTGATATGCAGCAAAGCGCTTATCAATACGATTGCCGTGCAACGACCTTTGAAATTATCAGAGTTGGCCTCGATAAAAGAAATGAAAAACTGGCAAAGAAAAGAATTCGGACGGGAAATCGTGAGGGTGTTGAAAGGGAATGACAAATGATGAGTGACGAAGGCTTCTATTATATTACAGTTTTTAAATACATACCATTCGAAACATCTTTTTAATAGTTTGTTAATAGAATTTTAGCTAACGAATTAGGATAGATTGTGAGAGCGAAGCGAACCGCGATCTTATCCGGTTGTTGGACAACATAGGGATAGGGACATCCATCGCTGAACGCCCCTCCCACACCACCGGACATGCGGGTCACGTATCCGGCGATTCGGCTGGTCTAACAGACACAGATAAGACTATGTGTCTGCTGGGTTCTTGGAGAACGAAACGCTACCGGCATTTCAGCATCTGCTGCGCAGTACCGGTAAGGATACGCTCTTTGACAGCCACAACCATTTACCCAGACCATTCGGTTGGGAACCGTTCAGGCCTTCGCTGGGGCGAGACCTCCGCGTACTATTCCAACGCGGCTCGTTTTCACCGGCTACTATGCCCTCTGCTGACTTCTGCCACGCGATAGTCTCCCCTTACGGTTCGCTCAGTCCTTTTATGGACACGTGGCAGATCTCCCGGGGTAAACACGCATCTTTCCGCTCTCTGCGATAAAACGGCGAAAAAGGAATATGGAATTGAGCGGGATTTCATTGTGAAGGGCATTCGCGCCGGCAAGCTTGAATACCGACAAGGGGCGATATGGGGAAATCCATATTTCAGGCTTTTGAGAAGTCAGCTTGAGCGTTAGGGTTTGTTTGCAATGAAGTACTTAAACAATTAGTTCGAGCAACTTGGCCCGTTATTGGCTATTGAGCTGCTAAAAGCCTATCTATCTTGGACTTCACCCGCATTTTAATTAAATTTCCCATGCCCGGTTTTCCCCTTGCCCGCCACAATTCTAACGCTGTTTGCATCATATGCCCGGGAACTTTAGGCTGGTCTGTATCTGGTTTGCGAACCAGTGATAGTGAATCCATTGGACAGGTGGACACGCATAGCCCGCAGCCAATACAGCGATCGGCATCTATGGCTGCTTTTTCATTTACTACTTGAACGGCTTCCATCTGACAGCGGTCTTCACAAACTCCGCAGCCGTTGCAGGTATCGGGGTTACTGACAGCAAAGAAAGAGGGTGAAATCAGACTTGCCGGTTTTGGATAACTTTTAATGTTGCGGAGCACACCGCAGCAGCAGCCGCAACAACAGCAAATGTTTATAATTTTCTGAAAATTGGTGGACTGCAGCACCAGTCCGGC
>JARFPZ010000062.1 GCA_029288035.1 Desulfosarcina sp. | reverse complement strand
CGGGCCGTAAAATGATCTTATAAGTCGCACCAGGGCAGGTTGAATCGCTAAACCTATGTTCTTTTTATATTTCTTACTATTTTTGTAGCAAAATTTGTTTGGCAAATCAATTAAAATTATTACGAAACTATTGATTAAATCAATCCATAGAACTACCTGATTGTTGGATAAAATCCGCTAAGGACCTAAATCATTGTCACCTAAATCGAGAAAATGTCTCTTTACCATCGTGATTCAATTAGATTTACACCTGGGGTGATAAAATGAAATTGATGTTTTCTCTCATAGCCGCTTGGCTGATCGGTATAGCGGGTCTAAGTGCCGCCTTCGGATTTGAATTACCAAAGGTAACGCCCGATAAAGGGGCGCCGTATAGGTTTGGACACCATTACGACTACGATAATGCGGGATCAAGCTGGAATCATGAAAGGGTTTATCGAGAACCTGGTAACCGGCATCGGTACAGCCAGTGGTACTATCATTACGGCCACAAACCAATGCCCTATAAAAAGCACCGTTCATACCCGTATAAAAAGTATAGCGATTCGTCATATGAGAAGTATGGCTATTCCCCAGACCATAGATACAGCCGGCATAAAGCTTATCGTTTTAGCCGACCCAAATACACCCCAAAAGGCTATTCCCACCGAAAGTTTATCCACCTAAGAGATCGTATTCCAAGCTCTAGCTTCAGGCATACAAGGCCCTTTAATCGTGGGCGCATCGGCAGGTAAAGTTAAAAATCAGCGATCACCAGCAGAGCACGTCTGCGACCCCTTCGAGGGGCCATCCTCAGTCTCCCAGCTTGGTGGTCGCTGATTGAGCGAAAAAGATCCATCAGGTGTTAGCCGGTGCGGATTTGTTATTCGTTATTAGCGTATTATTCTTCTTGCATTTTGTATTATCAGTTTTATGATAAAAAATTTACAGCAATAGAAACTAAACCCAATTGCGGGGAAAGTTATCATGAATTGGATCAGTACCGATCCAGAGAACGCCTCAGCGGTGTTTCAATCCCTTTCGGGGTGTTTTACTGACATATTTAACCTATAAAAAGCCCGGAATTACTGACTTTTGTCAAAGCCGCGAAGGCGAGAATCCAGCAACCCCAATAATTCTGGATGCCGGATCCGTCATCCCGGACTCGATCCGGGACCGGCATGACGGCAGAAGGACTTATTACGGGACTTTCAAATTCTTATAACCCCAACTGATCGGCCACCCATTCCAGCCCCAAGCGCTCCAGGGTTTCACGTTTCGGGATGCCGTTATCATCCCAGCCGCATTGTTGATAATATTCTACCAGGGCGGCCTCAAATTCCGCCTTATCGACCTTGACCCCGTCGCTGGGGCCGCCGCTAAGGGGCCGTTCGAAAAATTTGGCGGGCAGCTTGTCCTGATCGCGGGCAACCCCTTCACGGGCATTGAAGGCCCGCATCATGTTGATGCGTCTTTCACCGACTTCCAGCAACTCCTGCAAGGTGATGTCCCAGCCGGTGACGGCCTTGACCAAGTCAGTCGTTTGCTCGGGTCCGTAGAGCGGCCAGGATGGGCCCCACACAAAGTGACACAGATTTACGCTGTCCAGCATGCCGAAGAACTGCTGGGTGATGCGGGCGAACTCCACTTTGGCGGCATCGAGCTGTTGAGCCGGCCCCGGACGCTTCAATCCCAGGGACTCATAACGATCCTGGAAGGCTTTATAAGTGTTTTCTTCATAAGTCATATCGTGATCGGAGCTTTCGTGATCGGAACCAAACGGATTGACGGCATAGATCAGCGCCAGACTGCGTTTCACCTGGGGCATATGGGCCGGCGGCTCCTGTCCTTTGGCGGTGATTAAAAACTCCGCCCCTTTTCCCAAATCGGCTGCCGCGCGGGCGGATCCCTCCGCAAGAATATCGCCGAAGCCTTGCCGTTCGCCGATCATCTCAACCAGCTTGACCATGGCCGCTGCGTCGCCGAATTTGAGTTCCAGGCCGTCAGTATCCGCTGTTGTCAGGACGCCGGCTTCAAAGGCCTCCATGGCCCAGGCAATGGTGGCGCCGCCGGAAATGGTATCGATGCCGTATTTATTGCAAAGCTCGTTGGCCTGGCAAATGGCCGCCAAATCATCGATGCCGCAATAACTGCCGAGGCCCGCAAGGGTTTCATATTCGGGCCCGCCGTAAAGCGGCTCGGCGGCGTAAGACCCCTGATTAAAATCCACCACGCGTTTGCAGCGAACGATACAGCCGTGGCAGGTATCCCGGCCTTTACGATCCTGCTGACCTTCCTGACTGCCGGCCAGCAGCGTATCATAGAGGGTTTGACCGTCAATCGCCTCCCAGCCGTCAAACACGCCACTGTTGAAGTTGTAGGTCGGCAACCCCCCTTCGGCATGTTGAACAGAAACGACACCGGCGGTACCCAATTTGCCCAGTCCGGCGACATCGGCCGTTGGAAACGTCTTGGCACCCCATTTTTTCAATTCCTGCAGGCCCTCTTTATCCGCCACCTGGGGCTTAGTGTCGCCACGCACGGCCACGGCCTTTAAATTTTTACTTCCCATAACGGCGCCCATGCCGGTGCGCCCGTTGGCCCGGTTGCACATGTTTATCAGGCCGGCAAATCGCACCATTTTTTCACCGCCGGGACCGATTTGGAGCACTTCGATTTTTGAATCCCCCAATTCGTCCTTGATGGCGGCTTCGGCCTCACCGGTGACCTTGCCCCACAGGTGCGAGGCATCCCGCAGTTCAGCCTTGCCATCGTCAACCCACAGGTAGACCGGCTTGGCCGCCTTGCCTTTAATGATGATGCCGTCAAAGCCGGCAAACTTCAATTTGGCAGGCCAGAATCCGCCGCATTGAGAATCACCGATGGCGCCGGTGAGGGGGGATTTTGCAGTGGCCGTCATCCGGCTCTGACCGGAAATGGACACGCCGGTGGTCACACCGACACTCAAGCCCAGAATGTTCTCTGGCGCAAGGGCATCGACCTTGGCCGGCATCTCCTTCAACAAGTAGTAAAGGTTTAAAGCGCTGCCGCCCATGTGCTTGCGATAAAAATCAGGCGACGGCTCCTCGACGGTAATGGTTTCAGACGTTAAATCGACCCGTAGTATTTTTCCCATATAGCCATTATGCATGTTTAACCTCCCATAAATTCTTTTATCCAACCCGGCCAAGACGGAATTGAAAATTGAAGCTTTGTGGATGTCGCTCTCCGAGGCGTAGGCGCTGCAACCCCTACGAGCCGGAGGCTTCGCTAAGTCATTTTTAGGATCAGTTTTTACAATTAATCCGTGTGGAGGGCAAGAAATACTTGTTGCAGCTCTGTAATTAAAAGAATGAGCTATTCTAGTAATTACGGCGATCGGATAAATCATGCGTAATCATGGCATGATTTCAATAAATAGCTACAAAATCGAGCGTTCCCGCAATTTATCAACTATCTATTTCGCACACCCTTTCACAGCCGTCAATAGAAATTGAATGCCGGACCCGTCAGCTATCGGCATAAGTGCTCCAGGTATACCAATCTTCCAACTCCGTATCTTTCATTTCATCCCAGAGCTGACAATCGACCAAGTCCATCACATCCTCAATTAACATTGTCACCAGTTCGTCTCTATCCTCACTGAAGACCGGCCCCTCTGCCCGCACATCCATCTGATAGCGGTAGTAAGGCATCTCCGGCTCGCAGCCGGCCTGCACCATCTCCAACTGGTCCTCGGATAGATCAAGCAGACCATCCCCATCATCCCCTTCTTCGTCTAATTTACTCATCTCGGTGTATTCATCTGATGAAATCTCAAAGGGTCCATCAATGGGGAAGGCATCGATTTCAAGACGATAGCCACCTTGACTTGAAACAATCCGCAGGATGTTATCGGATTGAAAATCGCCTTCCTGAATCAATTTGGGATCTTCAATTGATTTAAGTTCATCAAGCATCTGTTTTCTGTCCACTGTCATATTGGAAGTACCTCCAATGAACGCGCTACGGGTTGCGTGTTTCGGGTTGTGTGTTTCGGGCTGCGAGTTATGAGTTTCGGGTTTCGGGTTACGAGTTGTTTATGAAACTCTTGAGTTTATCATGGTTTTGGCGGCCCTGACCAATGCCGCGTTGTCGGTTGCAATATCACCGCTCGGCAACAACAGGGTATCGTCGAGCCCGATTCGACTCACATGCCCGCTACGCATCGCTTGCTCCAGCAGTGGCCAGACGGCCTCGTCGGTTCCATGAATCAAACGGGGCACCTGGGGCAACGCATCGCCGAGCACATCTTCAATGGCATCGACCATCAAAGCGTTACTTCCTTTGCCAATAGCTGCCTGCAAGTCGATACGAAATGAGCTGTATAATTTCATCCACAGAATTCGCAGATTGCACAGATTACAAAAAATGTGCGATAGAGGTCGCGAAATCTGTCGGGTTAAATTCCCCGCAGCTTGCTGCGATAAAGATAGATTTTATCATTTATCGATACCCCGTGGCTTGTCGCGGGGTAGTTCATTTTCCTGTTGCTGATGCCTAAACTCATCGGTTCAACCTAGTTGATACCAAACTACCATGTTCGAATCAACCCACTCTTTTATATGTGGGAACATTTCTGGATACCTGGCAAGAATACGATTTTGCCAAATCGCGGCTCAAACGGTTGAAAACACCTTAATTTCGCACAAAGATGCGCAATTTATTTCTTCTACCCTTGAGCGAAAAAAGCTCAATCAGACGTTGCTGGTTATCTGTTATCTGCTATTCGTTATTTGAATGTGACGATGGTCTTACAAGGATAACGGCTGGCAAGCCATAAATCCCCGCTGCTGGCATGCTAAAAGAAGGAAAAATATTTCGGTCTCCCAGCTTTCCGCCTCCCAGCCTGAAACCTACCAAATCAATCACAAATCAGCGACCACCAGCAGAGCATAGCCCCGATCCCTTCGAGGGACCTGCCTCATACCCCCAGCTCTACTGGTGGTCGCTGATTCTCCCAATCGGGTTTCTATAAAAAAGACATCTGTGTATTTCTGTGTGGATCTGGCTAATTGAAATGTTACTGGCGGATACAGACTTTCCCAAAATGAACGCCGCGCGCCAGGTAATCGAGGGCTTCTCTTAATTCTTCGAAAGCGAAGGTCCGATCGATAACGGGTTTGATGGCGTGCTGCGAAATCGCCCGCATCATGGCCTCCATTCCATCCCGGTTGCCCACCGTAATACCTTTTCAATAACAACTGGCCGGGCCCCGGTTCAGGCTGAGGTCGTTCCGCTAAGGTCAAATTGTCCATCGACCAGTCATCTTGAAGTTGGAATACTTTCATAGACTACCCCTTAGTGCTTTGTTTCATAAATTTGATTTCGTATTTTGATAAGTCATAGATAAGCGACATAGAGAACCGCCTCCGGCCCGTAGGGTGGCCTGCGCCCCGGCTTCCGGCTCGTCAAGCCTACAGCTCGGGGAGTGGGAGCACACAGAAAAAATATAATAACCAATCCTCTGTGATCTCTGTTCTTTCTGTGGTTTTGCTAAAGATAGTTAGACTACGAGAAAAATTTTCGAAAGGCAATCAAATTTGTGATAGCGGCAGGTTAACGGCAAAGTAAATGCTAATCCAATCGTGGTAAAAGGTTTTATAAGACAATAAAATTCCAAATTTCATGATTTTCATTTATCAGGAAATTTTTATAAAATCAGACAACTACCCATTGGTTTGCAGTCCTTTTGCACTCAAGGTGCTCATATCCGTCGTATTGAGGGTACCCTTTAAGTGACCGGCTAAATTCTTCAGGAGGGCTACCGGCAGGGAACTGGTAAATGAATATTCACCTGCTTGCGGTCCGGGGACATAGGCGGTGATGTTGCCGAAGAAACGATCTCCAATGATAAACGCAAAGGTCGCCGTGCGATTGATGACCTTCGACGAGATAACCATCCCGTCCGGATCAAGCTCTTTAAGCTGATTGTCCCCTGTACCGGTTTTTCCGCCAACCGCCAACCCTGGTCCGTCATCGTTGAAAAATGCCTGGTAGACACGCTTGGCAGTTCCGCTTTCAACGACATTGAAAAGCGCTTTTTTTATTAGATCCGCAATTTCAGGGTGTAAAACCCTTTTCGGTTTAGCAGGCGTGCGGACAAAATGTGTTTCGTAAGGCGTACCGCCGGCAAATATTATCTCTTGAATCAGGAAGGCAGGTTTGTAGATGCCATCATTGACGATGATACCCATGAGTTCGGCCAAGGCTTCCGGTCGATCTGCAGAGCTACCGATCGCTGTCGCGTAGGAGGGAACCAACTTCTTGAATGGATACCCCAATCGTTGCCATGCCCTGTGGATCGAATCAAAAGCATCTTGTTCAAGTATGATACGAATTCGTTTGTCCTGTCTGTATTTTCGCGAGGTACGGTAAAGCCAGCCGTAGGCGTCCAACCGCGCTGATTTGCTCTCGCGGTGAACTGCTTGGTAGTCGGCGTTCGGATGATGACACAAATAGGCCGCCAGCCAAAGTTCTACTGGATGAATTCCCACAATTTGAGCAAAATCGGAAAGCGATCGCTTTTGGGGATCATATTTAAAATAAAGCTTGTTAATGTCGGTTTTTTTCAATTGGATATCGGAGATACGGTCTTGCAACCGTTCTCGAAAATCATTTAACTTCAGGTCCGGAAATACAAAGCGGAATAAGGCCGCTCGTTGGTATAATGAGGGGCGAATCGTATCGTGCAAAAGCGCTAATTTTTTTTGCTGGGAAAGCGGATGGTATTTTTTGTAAAACCTGTGGAGAAAAAGCGTACTTTCATGTTCAACAAATCGGTCCAAATACGCTTTTCTTCTGGGATGATCCGCTTTGCGCAACATTTCATTTGAAAAATTATTACCTTGGTAAATGTGGTAGTTCACAATATCTCTCATCAGGCGAATAAATACCAGATTCACCGAACGTCTGAAGGCGTTCCTCAACGACACGGTTCGTTGGTTGTCTTTTTCATTGAAATTGCTGAATCGATGAACGCCGCCGCCGGTGTAAAAAACTTCGTGGGGGCTGGCGGAATACTTTCTATTCAGAGCGCTATCCAGCATGGCCTCAATCATCTTGTCGTCGGTGCGCATCAGGTAGGAAACGGCCCATTGACTGATCTTGTCTGGCGACGCCGATTTCAGTTGCCTTAATTCTTTTTTGTTCAAGCCATGGTAGCGTTCATGCAATGCTGCGATAATTTCGAGATAATGGATCAAGGTTCTGAGCTTGGCCGTGGAGCCAAGATTAAGTTTGCTGCCCTGATTAATATTGAATGGTTGGTTATAGTTGTCCGTTTGAACCCGCAATAGATTGGCTTGGGGCGTTTTCTCATACAAAGTGAAACTATAAATGATTTTCTCCGGGTCACCTTTTTCAAGCAGTCTGGGAGCATTAAGATTCTTTTCCTTGATCCACTCTGAATCATGAAATTTCATCATTTGCCGGGTCACCGCTTCTTGACTGTCAAGATCCAAGGTGCTTTTTACGGATGCATCCAGGCGGTCGAGGGTAAATAAACTGTCGATATCTAAGAGGGAAAGCAATTGGGTTCGCAGGCTGTCCGCTGCCTTTTGTTCAATCAAACTTCGTTTATTTAGCGGCAAGAGGCTTGCACGGAAATTAAGCTTGACTTCAAGCATGGACCGCATGAGTGCTTCCGGTATTATCCGGTTTTTATAAAGTAGTCTTATATATGCATTGCATTTTTCTTCTAATGCGTCTCGGTTCCTGAGCAGGAAATCTGTCGGTCTTCTATGGGCGATAAACAAACTCAAGACCTGCTTTAAAGCTACCGCTTTTTCTTTTAACAACATCGGATTATTAACAACATCCGTTGCATTTAAAATTATTGATATATCTTTCAACTCCCGTGCGTACCAGACCCAAAGTCCATCACCTAGGCCGAAGATTTCGCCATAGTCAGGATTGCCGGCGAGAGGAACTGAATTGATGTAGTCTAGTGCAATTTGCCGACGCCTTGTAAAAGTGTTCTCACCGTCAATATAAGCTCGCAGGGTAGCCGATGAGATCTGTTGGAATTTCTCTTTCATCGAGTAGCTAATTCCATTTTTTGAATGGCGAAATTTTTCAAGCTGGGTGGCGAGGGTACTACCGCCGGACACGGATCCATTTCGATATGCTAATTTTTTGCCCTGCTCGTAAACAGCATTTCCTAACCGTACCCAATCGATGGCAGGGTTATCAAAAGGTCGATCTTCATCTAACAAGGTTCTGTTTTCAATAAATAAGAGTATTTCGATCACGATTTCGGGGATTTCAGAAAATGCACGAAATATACGCTTGGGATAGTACTGTGAAAAAATGGGTTGATCATGCCGGTCGAGAATTTTTAGACCGGCTTGGATTTTTTCAGGGTATATCGGATAGAGCCCTTTGTCGACAAGATTGATCATCGCTTGCGAGACGTGGGCCTGACGGGCGATATCAAAGTTATAGGCTTTTAGTTTGAGGGAAAAATCTGGCAAGGAGGTATACCCAAGTCGAATGTCATAGGGACCGTGAGGTGCGGAAATGCGGGCTTTTGACTCACCCGCGCCCAGCTTATAGGTCATTTGTTCGGAAAGTTTCGAGAAATAGTGAGACTGAATTATCGACGTATGAATTTCGCCGATTAAGCCAAAAACAACTAGGCTTGCAAAAAAGATGACAAACTGGAACCCAAGTTTTCCAATCGACAGCCGGCGTCGCTTTGGCTTTACGCCTGGGTTGCCAGCAGGGTGCAGGTTGATTTTCATTGTTTTGTGCCGCTGATCGGAGAGCTCGCTTATCGAAATCAGCGGCCACCAGCAGAGCTTGTAAGTATGAGGATGGCCCCGGGAAAAAGCCAAGGCCACCTCTGCTGGTGGTCGCTGATTTTTAAACTCTCATAAAAAAAGTTTAAAGATGATGCGTGTTCTTTCTCTTTGGCTTCAGCAAAATCGATGCCATCCAATCTGGACACTTTAGGTGATCGAATATATATAAAATATGGGTGGTTATATAATTACTTGAATTCTTCACATGACAAGCACTATTTAACTATGAAATAAATGTAAGTAAAAGTGTGGCAACTATTTCACAAATGGGGCGTAAATGTAAAACTTTTCTATAATTTCATTAAATCCATATGCCAGGGGCGTCTGTCGGGCGTCATCTCGCGTGAACCATTTCAATTTCTGCCCTTCCATAAGCACGATTTCGTTAATATCAAAATCAGCCTTTGCCCAAAATGTATATTCGATACGGTCTTCAAATTCAATTATTGAAAACAAATCAAATTCATCTATATCCAAGTCCATCTCTTCTTTCATCTCTCGAATAATACATTTTTCAGGACTCTCATTTGCTTCGACATGCCCCCCGGGGACATCCCACATATTGGGGTAGGGTAGATCGGGTTTGTTATCCCTCAAGAACAGTAGAATTTGTCTTGTGTCATTTATAAAGATAATGCTGCTGCCTCTACGTTTCATTGATCTAACTCCCTTCACAAACCACCGGCTTTGCCGATGAGAATTGAAAATGTTCTAACGTTACCAGGTGATCACGGCACATTGCTTTAAATCTGAACTATGCCGGTGATTTATGAACGGAGTTAATCAAATCACATATCAGCAATCACCAGCAGGGTAATGTTTCGGCCCCTTCGAGGGGCCTAGCTCATACCTCCAGCTCTACTGGTGGTCGATGATTATTGCTTTCTACTAAGGGCCTTAAAAGGTCTCGGGTGCAAGGTTTTAGGTATCAGTATCCAAAAAAAACGGGAAATAGTCTGACACCCGAAACCTGCAACCCATGCTATGAGAAAAAATCATAACGTCCGATATCTGACTCGCCTTGTTGGAAAGCCGTTTGTACCCTCCGTTAGAGCCCTTGAATCCTTCTCCGGCAACAGACGCCGGCAGGGTTGATTTATCTGCAAAATGACGATACGGTGCTGTTCATGGAATGCCGCTACGCTCGCTCAATGCCGTAAGGCGACGTTTTCCAGTCTTTGATTGGCAATCATCTTTGCTGCAACCTCTCAAAGTGCTGCCTGCAAATAGCCATTGTGATATTGGGAGCATGTTTTCCCTGAATATTGCATGAAAATTCACAAAAAAATACCAGCCAGTATTATCAATGTCAACTTCAGGATTTATCTCGATATTGTCGATGTCAACAATATTGGTGACAAATAAAAAGATGCGATATCATGTGGATCTTTCCATCGAATTGAAACATCCTGTCGATGATCCGATCGCCACATAATTTGAACTTGGCTATGAAGCTTTACAAAATATCATTGCGAATGCGTCGCCAAGTTTATGGTTTCAAGACACACAAACGATCTTGTGATGCCCGTCGATCTCTCTGTGCGCCGCATTGCAGCCGAATTGAATTTTGCGGAACACGCCGGCGAAACCAACGTGAAAATCGGATTTTTTGCATGGGCTATGGGTGGTTGGGGCCAGTCTGCCCCATTCCACGCAATCGAAACCAATATAGACGATGCGAAGACAGCCCGTATTTACCTGCAACCGGGTGATCGCGTCGTCATCCATGTGGATCGACTCGGTGTTGTTGAAAACATAATTACGCGCTAGTCCCACAATTCTTTGGAATGACCAGGTGATATCTGATGAACCGCAATAAAAAATGGGTCGCTTATCTGGTTCGTTGTTCTGATAACTCGTTGTAGTGCGGGGTCAGCAATGATTTGAAGAGCCGGTTACTAGAACACAATTCGGGCAAGGGCGCCAAGTATACGAGGTCCCGCCGACCGGTAAAGCAGGTAGGTGTCAGCTCCGAGCTAACAAAAAGCCAGGCACTCAGCTTGAATACAAAATCATGCAATTACCGGCGCACAGAAAAATCGCCGAGTTAACTAACTCTGTTTTTATGAGGGAAATAATTGAAAACGGTCTTCAGCTCAATGAGGTAAAAACTGATGAAGGTTAACGGCACAACTAAAATTTACGGTATTATGGGAA
>JARFPZ010000031.1 GCA_029288035.1 Desulfosarcina sp. | reverse complement strand
TCCTTCTGAGCCTCACTGGCTCTCTCGTCCAGATAAAGGGCGGCTTTCCAATTACCTTGCACCATATTCCCTGGACTGTGAACATAGAGTGCCACATTGAGCCTTTCTAACGCGATATCTCCAAAGCTGCCCTCATCTATGTGCCAGCCGAAAAGGGCCTTGCATTCCCCCGTGGTAGGCGGACTCAAAAAAATACAGGGACAAGCGACATCACAGTTACAAGCCTCGAAGTAGGTTCCAGTTACCTTCCATTCCTGAGCCATAGTTATCTTCCTTTCTTTTTAGTGTTAATAATAAATACATTACCATTTGCTCTAATATTTTATGCCCCCAACAGCACATACTTGTTCTGTCAGGAGCTGGGTAGGCACACTTTGATAAGTTCTCCATTTACTTTTTACCTTATTTTGAGGGCAAAGCTTAAGGGAAACCTGAACCTATTTGATCGGGAATGATCGTTTCAAGATAGAAGGTAGATCCAAAAGAAGAGATTATTCCAGTTCAAAGTGAAAAGGCATTTTTGTAGTGACACATAGTGGTATTATTTGTCAAGCTAAATTTTCGATTATTTTTTTTTTGATTTCATCATAGAGGGATAGCTCTTCGAATTTAATATTGAACAGGGATTGCAAAAGATTCGATGAAACGTCTACTAAATAGGTGGGAAATTTTGTAAATTTGGATACCTTGATGCCCGTATCCCAGTTTAACAGCAAGTTGAGATATGTCCCGAATCGGATGAAAATTTGATGCTTTTCCCGACCGGTGATAGTTTTTAATGGGTGCCAGTATCTGGAAACAAAGCCGTGTTAAATGAAACCCAATATATTGTGGTCAGCCGGAATGCCGCGTGAGTGGTGATATCATACCAAAAACCAAATATCACCCTGGTGGTGATTAATTGAGATTCTCTAAACCTCGGCAAAATTGATGATATGCTCAAAATTTAGCCTTATTTGGTCGAATTGCCGATGTTAGATTTCTTGCCTTATGTAAAAATTCGCTATAATTCATATATGTTATGGATATCGTAAAAATTTAGGTGACGTCAAATGTTCAGATTTATAGCAGTACATGCAATCTTATTTTCCGAGCAGCGATCAAAGATATCTAAAATTTTTAGCCTTTAAAAATTATAGCTTGGTTGTAAAAATCTGTAACAAGAAGGAAAGTTTTATGGAGAGTTCATAGCAAAAATCGACTGTTATAAGGTTATACTACTTCGATTTCTAATTTAATTGGAATTGCTCGATGAATTGCATCCACAACCCATGAATGAGCCTTTGCCCATTCCACAATTTCATTCAGCTTTTCCTTTGCTACTCCGTCAGCATGAATGCGAACACGCGTCCTCATGTTTAAAGGGCCCGCTTTTACAGATTCATCGATTCCGAAGATACCTCTTTCATCAAACTCACTGTCAACAGATACCTCAAGGGTGGAAAGCTCAATGCCCTCCAAAGCAGCTTTCATTGCAATTTCGGTTGCATGGCATGTTGCCATCGCAGCTCGCAAAAACCAACCCGGTGATGGTGCCGATCCTTCTCCGCCCTCTGCCGGAGACATATCACTAATAATCACCTCATCTTTGAAACCCGTGGCACGAACCTTAAGGCCCCTCTCTAAAACCGCCACTGCTGCTGAAGTCCTAATACAAGATTTATCGGGATTTACCTTTAAGTAGTTAATCGTTTCTTCAATTGAGCTACGGATTTTTTCTGTGGACATGACAATTTCTCTTTTGATTTTAATGACATTCAAGAATCTATGTGGAACAAAGGCAGGTGTTTTTAGATTAGGCCTTTATTACAATGTGGTAACCATGTCAATGATTTGTTCTCGGGATACTTTTTTACAGGAGGGCAATAGTGATACATTAAGAGTCTCGAGAATCCGACAATATTGAAGATATGCTCTAAATTTGCGCTAAAATTGATAGCAGATACCCAAGGTTGGATTTGCTGTAGTTTACCGGTGGCGAGTAAGTAATGACGTACTCATAAGAGAAAAATACTGGAAAAACATTAGCAAGCCTTCCAAATTGTTCCAGAGTCCAACCGGTTGTGTGCGACGAATTGTTAAGGCACTGGTATTTTTAAAGGATCACGAGAATATGATGACATTCCGTAAAGCTTCCCCCTTTTCTACAGACTCTATCGCTTCGTTAATCTGCTCCAGCGGGTATCGCCTGGTGATGAGTTCATCCAACTTGAGCTTGTCTTGCTGGTAAAGCTCTACCAAACGAGGCACATCCACGCTTAGCTGGGTTGATCCCATAAAGCTGCCCATAATCCTTCGAGGACCGCCAGTTAGGTTCATGACGAATTGAGCCACAGGTAAAGATACTGTTTTTTCTATCTCAGGAATGCCGATAATAATGACGGTCCCTTCTCGACAGATCATTTTAAATCCTTGGGCCACAGCTATTGCGCTGCCAACAGTAACAAACACATATTCGCTCCCCCGACCCGAAGTTAAATCTTTTACCGCTTCTTCGGGAAATTCTTGTCGAGCCGCGTTAATGGTATGGGTTGCTCCAAAAGCCTGAGCAGCGGTCAATTTGTTATCAAAAAGATCTATGGCTATGATTGGATACGCGCCTGCTGAAGCAGCGCCCTGGACGGCATTGAGTCCGACACCTCCAACCCCAATCACCACCACGCTTTGATTAGGTTCGACCTGTGCTGTATTGACAACTGCTCCGAACCCTGTAATCACCCCACAGCCCAGGAGAGCAGCCCGGTCCAAAGGCATCTCTCCTGGAATTTTAACGACTTGGGATTGATCGACGATAGCATATTCGGCAAAGGCCGCCGTCCGAAGACCATGTCTTATTGTTACACCCTGCTTGGAGCACAAACGACTCTCCGTATTTAGTGCATACTCACCATCACATAAATAGGAGGAGCCTCTTTTACAATAGAAACATCTGCCGCACGCTCTTAACAAGGACACAACTACATGATCACCCTTTTTTACAGGGGTGGCGCCCTCACCAACTTCTTCAACAACACCCGCAGCTTCATGACCGGCCACAACCGGAGGCTTACCACCCCAATCCCCTTTCAGGAAATGAATATCGCTGTGAAAAATTGCCGTAGCCGCTATGCGAACTTTCACCTCTCCTGCTTGGGGCGGATCTATCTCAACTGCTTCAACAACTAAGGGTTTACCAAATTCATAACAAATGGCAGCTTTCATAGTAACCTCCTTTATTTTCTATTGATTAGATTCGTGTTTGCTAATATTAGAAGCAGGGTGGGCAAATTTTGAAGGGTTTCTCCATTGAATCTATACCTTATTATTAGGTTAAAATTTGCGGGAAACCATAATCTATTTGAGCAGGAATGATTTCAAGTCAAAAGATAGCGGGCAGGGGATAGGTAATTCCTGTTCAAATTAGAAAGGATGTTATCAGGTAACACAATGTGGTAATTTATGTCAAGCTAAATTAATAGAATTTATTGATTTCAGCCTAGCGGTATACTAAATTCCTTTTCCAATGAAAAAAGTGGACTAGTGGGTTTATTAATCCGAAGATCGTCTCGCATCTCAACATATTTCCAGCTCAAAATTGTGTAAAATTTCGAACCGGTCAGTTCCGCACTGTGTAAATTGCGCTTTCAAATGAAAGAAAAAATAAGTTAAGCCAATTCTTTTTCAAATTTCTCCAATCATTTAACAGCACGACATTCCGCGAAAATTTCTATTTTTTAGTTCACATATTTCCGTCATCTTTTTGCGCTTTCTGTCTTATCTCCTGCACGGGATTTGAACTAATGAATGTTTCTCTACGTGATTGATTATGAAGGCTTGTCGCCATTTTCTCAATGACTGAAAGGGCATCGCCATACGCCCGATAAGCTTCATCTGTCTGGCCCTGAGCTTGTCGCAGGTCGCCAAGGACGGCGTAAGTCTTCCAGAGCTGGGGCGGGTTGCCGATCCGCCGAGCTACATCCAAGGCGATAGAAAGCTCCTGCAGGGCATCCTCCCATTCGCACTGCGCAAGAAAAACCTGTGCCCGCAGTCGGCAGCCTTTCACGATGTTCTTCTGGCTGTTACTCTGTTGTGCCAGCGCCAGACACTCATCGGTGTATGCAAATGCTTTATCAAGGTTACCTCGGGCTAACCAGAGCTCACCGTAACTGTGGAACAGGTGTTGCGAGTAGCGCCAGAGCATATAGTGGTCCTGGGGCCGTGGGTTGCGTATCACCTGTTCAACTTTTTGAAACTGCTCCTCGGCTTCATCGAATTGGCCCAGCGCCAGCAAGTTGTCCCCAAGGTTCAGGCAGGCGTTGCTCTCGCATTCGGGAATAAAGAAGTTAGCCTCCTGGGCGGTTTCAATCCCCTGCATGTTCCATATCATTGCTTGGCGATGGTCCTGAAGCTCACCGTAAATCCAGCCCATAGTGTTCAGACCGCGCGCCAGCCAAAACGAGTCGCCCATGCGTTTCCCGGTGGCGAGCACCTCCTCGAGAAGCGCTAAGGCTGGCTCGTATTCCCCCTTTCCACCCCGGCAAAGCGCTTCCACCCACGCATTCATGAGGAATGGAACGCCCCCTCTTCTGAAAGCGTCACGCCAAAGTGCCTGAACTTTTAAGGCGTCGTCGAAGAGCCCTTTCCAATTTGACCACAGAGACCAGGTCTTGCTCCACCAGCCCTGAATGAAGGGATCTTCAACTTCTGGTGCCAGCTTTTCGGCTTCCCGGAGTAAAGGTACGGCTTCGGAGTGCCGGTTAAAAAACAAGAATAGCGATCCGAGAGTGACGTCCGCGAAAAGGCGAACATCCTCGAAACCTTCATCGGCCATGGCCAGGGAGGCCTTAAGAGTGTCCTCGGCTGTTCCCAGGTGGCACTCCGTTTCAACCCAGCCGCGATAAGCCAGGGCCATTCCTTCAAGATGGCGATCCGCCAGGCTGTGGGCGTCTGCGAGCATGCGGTTGAAGTCGTCAATAGCACTTTTGAACCCCCCGATGTTCTGGTTCACCAATCCCCGTTTCCGGGCCACGTCAGCGGATTTCTTAAGGGCCGAAGCACCCAGTTTGTCACACACCTCAAGGGCCCGGGCATAGTAGTCGAGCGCTTCGCGGTTGGCATAGGCGGCGGCGGCCTTGTCTCCAGCCATAGCAAGATAGTTAAGTGCTTTTGTCCAGTCCTGCCCCTCGTAGCAATGATAGGCCAGCATCTCATAGAACTCTTCTAATCTTTCCGGGTAATGCGCTTCAAGTGCCCAACCTATTTTTTCATGAATCTCCTTTCTTCTCTGTTGAAGAAGGCTGTTGTATGCCACCTCCCGGGTCAGGGCATGTTTAAAGACATATTCCAACTCCGGGAACAGGCTCTTTTCGTATATAAATTCCAGGTCCTGGAGGTTGAGCAGGTAAGATTTAAGCCCCTGTTTCATCTCTGTGATTGTCTCCAGGATGCGATAGGGAAAGTCCCTGCCGATCACCGATGCCACCTGCAACGTGCGTTTGATGGGGTCTTCCAATCGATCCATACGCGCTGCTATGATTCCCTCGATGGTATTCGGTACCTGAATCTCTGCCACATCTTTTATTAACAGACATCTACCATCTATGCATCGAATCGATCCATTTTCCACCAATGTATGCGTGATCTCTTCCATAAACAGCGGGTTGCCTGCCGCCCGATCAAGAATTAGCGCTTCCAATTCCGGTACGGCTTCGCCGACTTGGAGAATTGACCGCATCAGCTCTGCACTTGATTTGGGGGTGAGTTGCTCCAGGCCGATCCGATTGTAAAAGGATTTGCTTCCCCAGGGATGTGTATATTCCGGCCGATAAAGAAGCAGTAGCAAAATCCTGGCACCGGTCAGCCATCCGATCAGGTAGTCTAAAAATTCCTCTGATGTCCTGTCAATCCAGTGCAAGTCCTCAACTACAATGATAACCGGATTTTTCTGACTTTCGTAAACGAGTAAATCTCTGATAGCCTCGAAAATCATCTCTCTTTTTTGCCTGGGCTCGAGTTCTTCATAAGCACTATCTTCCACGTCGAGAGACAGGAGGTCATAAAAAGGTGCTAAAACACGATGAAGCTTATCATTGAGCTTTAAAATCCTTGTCTCCACGTTTTTTTTGATCAGAGACTCCAGATCTCCTTCTTTGATGTTAAAATAGGACCTTAAAATGTCCAATACCGGCAGATAGGCCATAGTGCCGCCGAAAGGCAGACATTGGCCTTCAAAATAGGTAAATTCGTCCCGGGAAAGTTGGTTTCTGAACTCAAGGAGAAGCCTCGATTTCCCCACCCCCGCGTCTCCCACAACTCCGAAGACCTGGCCTGATCCAGTCCTGGCTTTATTATATGCATTAACAAGAGAACGGATGGCGTTTTTTCGGCCAACAAATTTGGTCAGACCTTTTGCCACGGATGCCGCTATTCGCGTATCCACATCACCGGTGCCGAGGAGCTCAAAAATTTCCTGATGTTCCGTTTTACCCTTCACGTCGATATTGCCCAGATTGATAAACTCGAAGTAATCCCTTACAAGTCTATAGGTGTTACGGGATAGGATAACTCTGCCCGGCCCGGCCATACTCTCCATTCTGGATGCCAGATTGGTGGTATCGCCGACAGCCGTATAATCCATGCGCAAATCGTCTCCAATAGATCCTACGACCACCGGACCGGAGTTCAAGCCGATGCGCATTTTGAAGCTGATCGTGAATTCTTCTTTGAGCTGGCTGCCATAATTTTCCATTACGTTCTGAATTGACAGCGCTGCGTGGCAGGCCCGTTGCCCATGATCCTCATGGGCCAGCGGAGCGCCAAATAGGGCCATAACCCCATCACCGGTGAACTGGTTGATGGTGCCATCAAAGCGGTGAATTTCATCCATCAGGATTCTAAAGCAGCCGTCCATGATGCTATGGATTTCTTCAGGATCGAGTTTCTCAGAATTCGAAGTAAAATTTGCCACATCCGCAAAAAGCACCATAACCAGTTTGCGCTCCCCTTCGATGGAGCTGCGAGTGGTGAGAATTTTATCCACCAGATGTTTAGGCGTGTAGGTTTGAGGCTCCGAATAGTCCATGGCAGGAGCCTCTTTCGGTTCGCGAAGCGCATGGCCGCATTTGCCGCAAAAATTGAATTCAGATGGATTGGAAGATTTGCATTGTGGGCAGATGTTTTCTAATTTTGCGCCGCATTTGCCGCAAAATTGCATTTGTTCGGGATTATCAAAATGGCATTTCGGGCATTGCATTTCTGCGCACTCCACTTAAATGTTTTAATAGTTTGAAAAATTAAAAAAATGGGGATGGTGAAATTGAAATCTCGTAAATATAGCGTTGCGTCAAATTTGTGGGCTTAAAATATCTTTTCCATTTCTAAATCCGATATTTTATGGATTTCAAATAGCGCAAACTTAATATAAATGGTCAATCCGTTTAGGGCTGGGTTGTGGATTGCACTTTCAAATCCATCAATAAATTGAAACGGGATAAATTAGATTTGCTGGACAAATATATAACTGCCGGCCATTGTGGGTTTCCCCTGGCTAATCCACAATTTGATCAAAGTAGAGATTACGTGCCTAAATCGAATCTTTTGGATTAATTGATTTTATTGTGTATTTGTTCAGACAATACACAATGGGTACGCCCATTTCTCGAAAAAAATCTAGGTTTCAATTTTTATTAAGTTTACAGCAGGATTTTGCGGTTTTTATTGAATTCTTGTGAGTACTCACATAAACGCAGAAAGCATCACTGGTGCCAGAAGCCAGGAGAGATTATATCACAACCTTTTTATGACGATTGATAGGTACAACTTCGTTGGAGAGTAATCTCATTTTAAGGATGGGATATTTTGTCTTTGCCTATCGGACAAGAAAGTTCGCATAGGCGACAGAATTTTATCACACTAACCGGTTCTTTATGGCCTTCGGGCTGGATAACTTTTTTGTCCTCAATATTTTTTTCCGTTTCAGGCCGACACGTCTCCCTGTTGTAATTTCCGTCCCTTCCAGGTAGAGTTACCATCTCCATTTCAATTGGCGAATGAACTGCTTTGCAAAACGCATTCTGGGGACAAGCTTGGCGACAT